>CAJXAT010000014.1 GCA_913050055.1 uncultured Flammeovirgaceae bacterium
CAGTGTGAGGCAAAAATTCAGGTTTAGTCAACGCTTTTTTGCTATTGCCACCAACAAAACCATGTATGGCAGATGAAAATGGAGGCTTTGCTGTTTGTTGCTGTGGTTTTCGATGTGGCTGCTGCGCTGTTTAGGCACGAATGGTTTTTTCCCCGGTGGTAGTGGCCTTCCCCAAATATCTAGCCCCTTTGCAGCCATTTCCTGGATTTCATCCGCTTCCTGTTTGAGCAGACGTGCCTTCTCGGCGTCCTTGATGGCCTGTTTTGCTCGCACTTGCTCCGCTAAGTCCGCTTGCAACTTTAAACGCGCTAATTCTTTCGCGCTTCTTTCCTTCTCGCTTGGCCCGTACATTTCTGATAGTGCTCCCATAAACTGTCTGCTGGACTTGATGGGGGAGCCCATGTTTTCCTGTTGTTCTGCACCGCCATTGCCTCTGCGAGCGTCAGCGCGCGAGTGAACGGCAGCGTTTCTGGGGGCTCGGGAGGGGCTTCCCTTTGCCTGGCTTCTGGCGCTCATCTGGGACCTGTTGACATCGATGCCTTTCAATGGTCTGCCCCACATATCTAATCCTTGCGCTTCTAATTTTCTCAACTCGGAATCTTCTCTCTGTTTCCGTTCCCACTCGGCCTTGTCTTTCTTCGCCTGGCGTTCGTTTACCTGCTCTTGCAATCCCGCAATTAGTGCGTCCCTCTTTGCCTGCTTCGCCGCGGCATCCTTCTCCGATAGTTTGAAAAGAAATGCCATGATCCACTTATATTTCTGGTGCAATCTGTTCCTTGTAAATAGTGTATTCTTTTGTCGTGCGTAAAATCTAGACAATCTAAATAACAAATAATAAATTTTTATTTCGTGGTTAGTTTTTTTGGAGGGCAGTAGGTTTTAGAGCCATCCTAAGGTTCTATTCGATCAGCGTAATGTTTGGAATTTCCAATTCTATTATCCTCAGTAACAATTCCTATAATACGACCATGAGTCAAAATTCAAATTAGTTGAAGGTTATTAAGGCTTATTGGTTAATTTTAACGTTTTAATGTAGTAGGCATGATCATAATAGATAAAACCGTAATTTCTTCAGATATTTATCAAGAACAGTTCATCTGTGACTTAGACAAATGTAAAGGAGCTTGTTGTGTAGAAGGAGATCTTGGAGCTCCTTTGGGACTAGATGAGCTACCGCTGATTGAAGGTGCTGTCAAAGAAGCAAAAACTTATTTATCCCAAGAATCGAAAGAAATATTAGATAAAGAAGGCGCCTATATCTTAGATGAAGAGGGGGATTTCTCCACGACCACCCTGAAGGGTAAAGAGTGTAGTTTTGCCTTTTATGATCAGGAGAAAACTTTAAAATGTAGTCTTGAACAGGCATGGATTGATGGTAAATCAAACTTTCGAAAGCCCATAAGTTGCCATTTATATCCTATAAGGATTGCCCAATTGGAAGAATATGAAACCCTCAATTATGATCGATGGAGTATTTGTGAATGCGCTAGGATCTTAGGTAAAAACAAAGGCGTAGCGATTTATAAATTTTTAAAGGAACCACTCATTAGAAAATATGGCGAGAATTGGTATCAAAAGTTGTGTAATGAAATCGAGTTTGTCAAGTCGGATACGCCCAAGGCATCAAAATAAAGAGAGGTGAAAGGAGCTCAAGGAATAAGATACGATCAAATAGTAAACTTCCTGGGGGCCAAATTAAACCCTAGCCACGGGCAAACAGCTCTATTTATAGATCACCACAGCGACGTTCTTTCTGATTCATCAGAGAATAAAAAGGTGAAATTAGTGTCTTTGGTGGCTGAATTTCTGTGATTCATCCACAAAATAGATATTATTAGTGGGTTATTAGTTTAAGAGATTAAACTTTCTTTATTTTCTAAATAGAATGGTGATTATATGCCTATTCGACATCTCTTGTAGTACAGCGATTACTTGCAGAATCCTATAACCATTAGATTCAGAACAATTTATTATGGTCATTGGTTAAGTTAATTTCAGCTTAAAAAAATCGCAGGGTTGATTACGTGCGTCATTTGTCAGAGACTGTAAGGCTTTGTAATGATCGTTTAGATTTAATTCTGGATGGATAAAATTGAAATTCTTGTGTCTCCAAAATGACATGGAAGCGCCGGCATAGGCAGTGAAGGCACCCAGCCCCTTTTGTTCAATTGCATTTAAGGTGACTTGTTTTGAATAACCTCTTAAAAAACCTTGTACTTTATCGGCGTTGAGGCGACCTTCTTCGGAGCAAAGCCCAATAATAGCCATTCCGACATCAAATATGCGATAATAATGAGCAGCTTCCTCGAAATCCATTAGGGTCACCTTCTGTTCGTCTGGGCTAATAAGTACATTGTCACAGAACAGATCACTATGTATGAAAGCCCGTGGAAGTTCATCAGATAAGTGAGGTACTAACTCTGAGACGATGTTTGTAAGCCAAGTTCCAAAAGGATCTTTTGGCGCATAATCATTTAATAGATCAAAATGCTCTTTTCCAAAGTTGAGATCATTTGGCAGATAATCAGGGGGAGGTATTCGATGAAGTTTACCTACCTGAAATCCTGCTAACTCGATCAAAGGCAGTGTTAAATAGGGCTTGATTCCTCCGGAGATTAATCTTTTGATCATGATAGGCTTTTGGCGCCAAAGCGTGATCAGCATCCCGCTTTTGGCAGAGACTATTTTTGAGGTCTCAAAACGATTATTTTCTAGGTATTGAAGGAGTTGACTTAGGGCCAGAACCTCTTCCCAAGTTTTTTGCTCAAAGAGACTGATGACGTAGTTCTCCTCCTTGAGAGTGACTTGGTAATTGGTATTTTCAATACCCCCACTTAATACGCTAAAGGAATCAAAGGGTACCAATCCATAGGGTGTCAAAATATCGAAAAGGTCTGGAGTAGTTAGCGCTGTATAAGGGTCCATTTTTTGAAAAAAGTTAAGCAGGGTGATGTAAATCCCAATGGGTATTCATGGTTTCTTTTAAGGCGCTATGTAAGTGAGAATAGTGACAGGTATAATTTTTTTTGCATTTTACTTTTGCTTTCTCAATAGAGGGATGCATAGCGGCTTGGGGCATTTGATCAGCACCCAATAAACGTTCCAATGTCTCATGAAACTTGGCAGGATGGGCGGTAGCGAGACAAATCAATGGATGCCCGCCCAATTGTGCTTTTAATTGATCTGCTGCGGCTACCGCCACTGCTCCATGTGGATCCAATAAATAATGTTCCTCTTTGAAGACATTTTTAATGGTTTTTAATGTCTGCTCATGGGAGATGCTTTTGGATAAAAACCCTTTTTGGTATTCGGCCATCGTTTCTGCATCAAAAATGACCTGTCCTGTTCGCTCAAAGGTTTCCATCCATTCCTTAATTTTTGTCGTATCACCCTCCACATTAAAATACAAAAAACGCCAAAAATTGATGGGAACCAATATATCTATAGCAGATGAAACGGTTTCGTGAATGGGTTGCTTTGAAAACACACCTTGTGTAAAAATTCGGTTTAGGCAGGCGTTTTGATTGTTCGCCACTACCAAATAATGAATCGGCAATCCCATCTTTCTAGCTAATCCTCCTGCACATAAATTACCAAAGCCACCAGAAGGTACGGCCATGTTTACGGGAGCGCCAACTTCTTTCGCAATGCGCAGGTACCCATAGAAATAATGAACGGTCTGCATCATGATCCGTCCCCAGTTAAGGGAGTTTACACTAGACAGTTTAAGTTTATTTTTAAAAGCATCATCAGCATAAAGTTGGCTAATGACGACATCAAGATCATCACCCCCCTCCGGACAATTAAAAACGCCCACGGGATGTACATTGGCATGGGGTTGGGTGGTCATTTGTCTTTCTTGTGCCTCAGTAATCAGTCCCTTCGGATACAAAATCCAAGCATCTAAATTCGATTTTCCAGCAACAAAATGCGTAGCGGCAGGGCCCGTATCTCCTGTGGTTGCTACGATCACTGAGAGATGTTCTTTTTTTCTTTTGAGAAAGAAATTGACCAAATTAACAATAAAAGACATGCCTACGTCCTTAAATGAAAGGGTAGGACCATAAAACAATTCCATGATGTAGGTTTCATCTCGAGTTTCTAACTGATGAAAGGGAATGACTTCTTTGGTTTCAAAAGTGTCATAGCATTCATCTAGTAGCAGGCGCAGCCCACTGGCGGAGACAATGCTACGATCGATAAATAATGATAATACTTCGAATGCCAGTGCTTTGTAGCTCAGTGATTTCCATTTAATTAAATCAGAATGCGTCACTTTTGGTAAATATTCGGGCACATATAATCCCCCATCCAATGCGTAACCATCCAAAATAGCTTTTTCAAAGTCGACGGTAGGGCCACCTCCTTTGTTACTTTTATAATTGAGCATCTTCCTGGGTCAATAGATGTTGCAAATAAACTGATTTGGCAATCATGATGTCTTGTACTGCGACACCTGTTAAATCTACTATTGTTATTTGATGATCATTTTTACGTTGTAATTTCGGGTCTTGGATAGCAGCACCCAATTCGTATACGTCATCAGTTTGGATAAATCCCCCTCTGGTCGCTTGATAAATCTCCCCCCTACTTTTGCTTTGGGGCAGGCTATCGGCAATGATCAGATCGGCTTTTTTTAGTAGGTCTCCTGATAATTCTTGCTTGGCAGCGGTATCGGATCCTACGGCTGTAATGTGGGTACCTGATTGAATGTCATAGGCATGTAATAGCGCATTTTCTGAAGGAGTGGTGGTAACTATTAGTTGACAATGTTGCGCTACTTGTGAGGGAGAATTTGCTGCCTGTATATTCCAATTTGAACCTAAGTCGTTCCTTAATTTTTCAGCATGGCGTTCATTTCGACCCCACAACCATACGTTACGGCAGGTTAAGATTTTTTGAAGATATTGTAGTTGAAATTTACCTTGAACCCCTGTACCTATGATACCAATGGCTCTCACATTTTTTGGAGCAAAATATTGTGCTGCCAGCGCTCCCGCGGCGGCCGTACGAATATCCGTGAGATAACCGTCATCCAATAACAAAGCAGCCAGCTGCCCTGTTTGCTGTTTAAATAATAGCATTAAACCTTGGCCTGAGGCGATGCCTAATTCTGGATTTTCATAGAAACCTGAGGCGATCTTAATGACGTAATAATCATCATCAAGGATATAGCCATATTTTATATGAACATCGCCTGGTGGATTATTGAAAAGGAGTTCTCCAACTGGTGGCACTACACTTTGACCATTACTATAGGCCTTAAAGCCTATTTCCATCGCATGGTTTATGTCAACTTCCTTGAGCAGAGATTTGATTTCATCGATTTTGAGAATTGTAGACATGAGTTTCCGTTGGTTCAAACTTAGGAATTTTGCTGTTAAACAGCTAATGCTGGCGCCTTATTAATTCATTAATTTTAAGTGGCGGAAAAAAACTACATGAAAAAGAAAAGACCTGGCTAGTTGGGGATCCCGTTGAGATACATCTCAAACATGAAAGGATTTTTAAGGGGCTCATCGATGACTGGATGAGGAGAGAAAGGGGCGATTCTACCCAGTCCGTATCTACCCGTGATTTCATCAATAGCGATGCTTAACAATAATTCATCATCCGCTCCAAGGGGCCTCATGAATTCTAAATAATCAGTTTCTTTGGCTTCAATATCGGGTAAAAATCCTGTAGAATAATCACTAAAATCTAATGAATTAGCCAATTTGCTTATGATGGGTTGGAGCGCATAGGTGTGATTGTGATTGAGATTACCGTCTTTTTCTGTAAAATCTGTTTGCGGAGAGTCATATAAAGTTCTTGATCCTTCATTTTTACCCACCGTTTGATCTCCAATGATTCGGACTTCCATATAAGGCAATAGTCCAGCTATGAGGAGTTCGCTTGCAGATGCAGATCGATTACTGACTAGGATATAAATTCGTTCAATATTCAACTCATTCAATGTACGGTTTGAGACGCTCTCATATTCAGCATCTAATACGTCCAAATCATCCACAAAAAAAAGGGTGCGGGTATTAACTCCGTGCTTTTCATTATATAATATCTTACCAAAAATATCTGCCCGAGTTGCTTTACCGTAAATCATACTGGCCAAATGCATGGTGGTATAAATAGATCCTCCACCGTTATATCTCAAATCTAAAACTAATTCTGTAACATTTTCATTTTTGAACAGCCCGAAGGCATCATTAAGTTGCTCATGAAAAGTATGTCTAAAGCCATTGTACATGAGATAGCCAATTTTGTATCCTTCAATTTCTAAAACTTTTTCGAGAAAGACGGGATTTTCAGTCAATTGTCGCGCAACAAAAGAGGTTGTCGTGCGGGTAGGTATGAGCATATTATTTTCAATTTTAGCGATGTCGAGAATATAGCTTTCTTGATTTTGCAATAATTCCTGATAATTGTTCATGGTCATGGGGCTACCATTGATGCCATAAAATAATTCACCACGTATTAAGTCTACCTCAGAGGCAGGTGAATCGGGCAACACATACCTAACATAGCCAATGACACTATCTCCCAACCATCTTACCAGACCATATTTGAAGCCGAAATCGGTGGTTATGCCTGCAAAATATTCGTCTTGTGCATTGTAATCATCGGTGATCCATGAAAATCGATCATCAGCATATCTCAAGGATTCAAATAAGAGATTGGGATCATCGAATTGATTCAAAAAAGTATTTCTTTCGCTAATCGAGGCAAATTGCTCATCTTTTAAGTCATCCACGTCTTCTTGCCAATAATACCAAGAATTCATGGCTCCCCAAAGGAAAACGTTGACTTCATTTTCGGCGGCAATGCCTGGGTAATCATCTTTATTGCAACTCGTGAAAATAGACAAAGATGTGAGGATAAAAAGTATCGATATTAAATTCAAATAGCGCATAGGGATTCTTTTATTGATAACCTTAGGTCTGAAAACGAATTCTTCCTCGCTTATTATATGTTCTTTAATTTTTAGGGCTAATATATCAAGAAATGAGGGTTTTTTGCCATTTCCATGCCGATTTCATCATATCATCTAAATTGAGTTGAGCCTTCCAGTTCAGTTCATGATTGGCCCGTGTCGTATCAGCATAGATCTTTACGATGTCTCCAGCTCTCCGATCCACTATTTCATGAGGTACTTTGGTATGATTGATCCTTTCAAATGCTTGAATGACTTCAAGTACAGAGCTCCCTTTGCCCGTTCCGATGTTGAAATATTCATAGGATTTTTTTTGTTCATGGTTTAGCATACGTTCAATCGCTCGGACATGTGCTTTGGCAAGGTCTACCACATGAATGTAATCTCGTATGGCCGTTCCGTCGGATGTATTATAGTCATTTCCATATACTTTCAATTTGGATCGTAGGCCAGCTGCCGTCTGGGTAATAAAAGGAACCAAATTGGCTGGAATTCCAATAGGCAATTCACCGATCAAGGCAGAAGGGTGTGCCCCTACAGGATTGAAATATCTTAATGACAAGACTTGGAGTTGCCCATTAGTTCGGGTCGTATGATTGAGAATATCTTCTCCTATTTGTTTGGTGTGCCCATAGGGTGATTCGGCTGAGGCAAATGGAGTATCCTCAGTTACTGGAAGCCGTGAAGGTTGACCATAAACGGTACAGCTAGAGGAAAAAACAAGATTTGAAACTTTATATAATTCCATTAATTTCAATAAATTAAGCATGGAATTTAAGTTTACATCATAATATAAAAGGGGTTTTTCTACGGATTCTCTGACTGCTTTTTTCGCAGCAAAATGAATAATGCCATCGAATTTATTGTCCTTGAAGAGTTTTTTCAAGGAGGGAGAATTCCTCAAATCAAACTGATAAAATTCAGGTTTTATACCTGTTATTTTTTTGATACTCTCAATGGTGCGATACTCAGAATTAGACAAATCATCCACGATAATAACCTCATAACCTTGATGGATGAGTTCAACAGCCGTGTGTGATCCTATATATCCAGTACCTCCGGTTAATAATATTTTTTTAGCCATAATGCCTATGTAAAATACAAGGTTAAGGTAACGAACTTAATTTTTTTTTAAAATAGCTTAATATAATTCCAATTGTATTCATCATTTTTTTAGAATATGGGGTAAGACTCAACGGCTTGAAATAATGAAAAAAGTAAGGGAGAGTCAACAAAAAAATAGTGGGACGACACTAAAAATCTCTTTATAATTTTTATTTTTCGGATGGAATAGGCCATGTTTACGGAATGTTTTCATTTCTAACCAAGGAAAATTTAGCGCTATCATTGATGTTGGCATTTGTTTGTGCAAATGTGATGAGTCATACTATTGATATTTCACCAGTATATAGCAAGGTTGCTTTTTTCTTGCTTTTCTTTTTTTGGCTCGGAATTTTATCGAAATTGAGTAAAAGTAGCTGGATAAAGAGACTTAGAAATAAACCAAAAATAAAAAACACAAGTTCTGAATTTGATTGATCATTTCTAAAAGATTTATCACCTGATAATATTCCGTTTTTACCAAAGTCAGTAATTGAGTAGGAGACTTGTGATAATTGTTCTCATAGTGATTCTTGTGAAATAATATTTTTCAAGTAAACTTACTCATATATGACAAGGATAATGTTTTTGTACTGGTCTCTTGCTCCTGGAGATTTTGTTGACCTAACGATTGTACTTCATGGCTAGGTTCATAGACTCAGAAACGAATACTTTTATCCTATAATCCTTAATTTCACTGGTTGCAAAGAGAAGGTCTTTAAACTAAATGGCAATTTTTCTATAATATTCCATGAAACAGCGTAGTCTTTTCATCCCTTCTAATATTCCAGCAAAAGCGAGTTGAGTTCCCTCAGGTCTAACAGATGTTCAGATAAATGTCATGCTATATTAAAATTATTGCTGAAATTGCTGTTATGAATCATTTCTTATCCAAGAATTGTTGTTCTTGAAATATGGATAAAATTATCAATCTCTCGGCCTTGATTATGGGTGCGGGACTCTCTTCTCGCCTTCAAGGGGCCAATAAATTACTTTTGGATTGGCAAGGGAAGCCGATTCTTCTACATACCATTTCAAATGTTTTAGCGGCAGGATTTCATGAGGTCTTGGTGGTGTTAGGGAATGATGAGGATGAATTCACATCCGCATTGCAAGGCTTTGGTAATGAAATTAAAATAATCACTAATTCAAATTATAAAAAAGGATTGACCAGTTCTATCCAACAAGGAGTTGATGCCGCGGATGATCAGACCCATGGTTTTATTATTTGTTTAGGTGACATGTTTGGTATCAAAGGTTTTGATTACGCAGAATTAGCCCAATATCATTTGTTAAATACTCATGAAGATGAACTCATAACCTTGCCTAAAGTAGGTGATAAAATAGGTAATCCTGTTATTTTTTCACAATCTTTTAGATTTCGAATTATGCATCACGATGATCCTGAGGGTTGTAAATTGATTGTGAAGACTGCGAGGCATTCGGTTCAATATTTTAAATCTAATAGACTTCAATTTTTGCAAGATATAGATACTTGGGATGATTATCATCGTCTCAGTGAGCGCTGACTAATCAATAAAATAAAATACTGAGTTTCGAAATAAATTTTCCTGTCAGTTACTTAAATGTGACTGTGTGCCTCAGCTTTTAAGTCGACTCCTAAATTACAATTAGGATCTTGTCCTCTGAATTATACGCCTTACTTGTCTTCCTTTTTAGTTCACTTATTAATGAACTTGCATTTCTCTTCTTTCCCATTGTAGTTAAATTTAAGTGTTTAATCTGTTTAAAACACTCTCTTATAATTTAACCCTTATTAGTTCACTTTTTGCTGATGGTATATAGGAGTCGAATTGGAAATACTTTTTATTTAGTCTTAGGGTTTCTTTTTTATTAGCATAATCAACTTATTTTTACATTCTGTTTTGCGCACGTGGCGGAACTGGTAGACGTGCTAGGTTGAGGGCCTAGTGGCTAATTGTGGCCGTGGAGGTTCGATTCCTCTCGTGCGCACATCCAAGGCTTTGGAAAGCAGCTGATTTTCCAAAGCCTTTTTAAATTTTAGAATATGAAAATGAATATACCCCTTTTAAAAAATCTCTGCGAAACCCCCGGAACTTCCGGTTTTGAGTCTCAAATAAGAGATGTTATTGAAAAAGAGATTGCGCCTTATTGCGATGAGATTTCCATTGATAATATGGGTAATTTAATTACATTGGTCAAAGCCAAAAAAGTAGTATCTCCGCCAAGAATTATGCTAGCTGCCCATATGGATGAAATTGGCTTTATGGTGACACAAATTGATGATAATGGCTTTATTCGATTTCATACATTGGGAGGATTTGATCCAAAAACCCTTACAGCTCAACGCGTGGTTATTCATGGTCAGAAGGCAATCATTGGTGTTATGGGTTCAAAGCCGATTCATTTAATGAAGCTTGAAGAACGAAACAAGGGGGTACAAATAGAAGATTTCTTTATTGACACAGGGATGTCTGGAAAAGAAGTAAAAAAAATTATAGCCATAGGTGATCCGATCACTAGAGAAAGAGAGTTGATTGAAATGGGTAATTGTATCAATTGTAAATCCCTAGACAACAGGATATCAGTTTATGTATTGATAGAGGTACTTAAGCAGTTAAAGAATCCTCAAATAGATGTTTATGCTGTATTTACGGTGCAAGAGGAGGTAGGTTTGCGGGGTGCCCAAGTGGCATCGCATCACATTGATCCAGATTATGGATTGTCCATAGATACGACTATTGCATTTGATTTACCCGGGGCACAAGCCCATGAGCAAATAACATCACTGGGGAATGGACCTGCTATTAAAATTATGGATGCTTCCACTATATGTGACCCTAGAATGGTGAAGTATTTGAAACAAACGGCTACAGATGCTGAAATAACATGGCAACCAGAGGTACTTACGGTAGGAGGAACTGACACTGCGGGATTACAAAGAACTGGTAAACACGGAGCCGTTGCAGGTGCCGTTTCTATTCCTACGCGTCATTTGCATCAAGTTATTGAAATGGTACATCAGGAGGATGTTCTAAATGCCATTTTGTTAATCAATCAATTTATTGAAAAAATAACAACTTTTAATTGGGAGCGATAAACAATAGCTCCTTTTGATTCAAATAGAAATGGTATTAAGAATCAAAATCATATTTAAGTAGATTTTCATCTTCTTTATTTTTTTTGATCATTTTCGACTTCATCAAATTCTTTTCATGTTGATAGCTATGGGTTATTTTTTCTGTTTGCGCCAATAACAATGCGGATAAAATAAAGACGATATGAATGATGATTTCAATAACAATTTCTTCACTGCTCACTTTAGTTGCCGCCTCTCTGTAATCAACAAAGGTTTTTAAGAGCTGAACGCCCGTTATAGATGCGAGGGAGGTAGCTAACTTTATTTTCAACTGACCTGCATCCAAATTATTTAGCCACAAGGGTTTATCTTCATGTAAATCGAGATCCATCCGGCTTGTAAATATCGAATATCCACCAATGGTTACAATGACCAAAAGGTTCATTACCATTGAAATATCCACAAGGTTCAAAACACTCAACATCATCTCAGTTTCTTCCCACGGACCCGACTTTGAACCAACCGGTTGATTGAGGAGCCTTGTGAACATATTGAAGAGTTCATGAAAAAAGACATAGAGATAAATGAAGGAACCAAAAATCAATCCGCCGTACATAGGGGCCTGCACCCAACGGCTCCAAAACATAAAGCCTTCAAATAAGTTTTCTAATTTCTTTGACATAAATACGAATGATGCACTAAAATTTGTGGAAAGATAGGCAAATTATTTTTTTAATGATTTCAGTTTATCACATTAATTAGCAGGAATAATTAGGATCATTTTGAAAAGAGTATTTTACTATATTTGGTAGGGGTATTTCGTTTATAAAAATAAAAAAATAAGCCAACTTAAAAGGATCAATAGTTTGCGTTGATGTGAGATTTAGATATTTTTGTGATCACTAAATGCCAAAGTGGCGGAACTGGTAGACGCGCACGACTCAAAATCGTGTTCTTTCGGGAGTGAGGGTTCGATTCCCTCCTTTGGTACTTAAATTTATTTGATTTTTGCCTCAGAAAAATTCTCATTTCATCAATAATCTATAGTTATATTTTTTTACAGATCAGTTTGAAACAACGATGTTAGCTTTATGGAAATGGCAATGTAATATGGATCAATTTTGTATCTTCAATGCTTTAGCCGATCACTTACCTGTTCCTAGTATTTTTATATCAAAGAATACGCTCGAGGCTTTTCTGTAAACAAAACTTTCACCTTGGTCCAAGTGGTTTTAAAAAACAAAAACGCTTTGTATTTATTTAAATGGTCTGCTGATAGCCAATGGCTGTGCGTATAGAAAACATTGAATTGATCTTGATTTCTGTATAAATGAATAGATTCACAACCTTTAAAGTCAGAAATTTTACCTTTGATATTTTTAAATAATTTCTAAAACACTAAGACTTTTTCTTCTTGAAATTCATACGGACAATTCTCAATAGCGTCATTGAACATTGAAATTTATATAAACAGAAGCATCCATTCGGATACCTAATAGTTCTGAGGCTCGCCCCATATTAATGCCAATTTGTAAGACCTTTTCTGAATTAAAAAACACAAAACACTCACCAGGCTCGACTGCATCATAGCCTTCATGCAATCGATCAAAAATCTCTCTACCTATTTGTATTTGGAAGGTGACCTGTCCGTTAATTTTCTGGATTTCAAGATAATCAGTATGCTTAATATTAGTAATTAAATTGCCATAGTGATCTATATGAATGACATGTCCAACCATACCCTTTTTTGTAATTTTAGCGGTTCGATCAATCAGTTGCCGGTGATCAGTTATGATCTGACCAATGTGATCAAGACCACGTCCCATGACCAGATCGTTGACGGCTTGACCAACTATTTTTAGATAAGTAGTTCCTGTATTAATAGGGCAAATTTCAACGACGAGGGAGGGGTTTTCAGTGCTTATAATACTGAAAATACCAGAATCTGTACCGATGAAGTGGTGGCCTTCCAAAGTGAGTCCAATCCATCGATTTTTCTGGCTTCTCGAAGAATTCATAGTAATGAGATGAACGGTACCCTTGGGAAATTTTTTGAAAGCATTGCGCAATACGTAACCTCCATGAGCGATATCTGATAATTTAATTTCATGGCTGATATCAACGATGGTTAATTCGGGGTTGAGGCTTAGCAGCGTTCCTTTGGTAGCGGCTACATAATGGTCTTCTAATCCATAATCAGACATAAAAGTGATTAGGGCCATGTTTGAAAAGAATATTTGTTTTATTTGTTATTGAAAACGCAATAGCAAAAATAGGCAAAGACAATTTTAAAAAGACACTTCACTTGCTCGAAAAAATATTTACACTAGAAAACATACCCTTGGTTGATTTTCTTGGAATAGAAAACGCCAATATAAATGAGATCATGTCGGCCTTTCCGGATACTAAAATAATCTCAAGGGGCAATGAGATCACTATTCAAGGTGCTGCTCCTCAATTGGTCAAGATCAATGAAATTTTGAACTCATTGATTCTTCATTATCACAAATACGGGAATCTTACGCGGGATCAGGTCATTTCATATTTGGTAGATGAAAATCATCTAAATGAGGGTGATGATTTGGCAGAAATTTTGGTTTATGGTACCAAAGGGATTAAAATAAGTGCAAAGACCCCAAATCAAAAAAAACTAGTAACGGCCGTAAAGAAAAATGATTTGGTCTTCGCCTTAGGACCAGCAGGAACTGGAAAGACTTATATATCTGTAGCTTTGGCTGTGAAGGCATTAAAAAATAAAGAAATAGCCAAAATAATTATTACCCGACCAGCGGTAGAGGCAGGAGAAAGTCTGGGATTTCTTCCAGGAGATTTGAAGGATAAAATAGATCCTTATTTAAGACCTATTTACGATGCATTAAGCGATATGGTTCCGCCAGAGAAGTTGAAATTTTATCAGGAAAACAATATTATTGAGATAGCCCCATTGGCTTATATGAGGGGCAGAACGCTCAATAATGCCTTTATTTTGCTGGATGAAGCTCAAAATGCGACACAAAATCAGATCAAAATGTTTCTCACACGTATGGGCCCTAGTTCAAAGGTAATTGTGACGGGCGATAAGTCTCAAATTGATTTACTGCCAAGGCAAAAATCAGGATTGCTAGAGGTGTTAGAAGTACTTAAGGAGACCAAAAATATTGGATTTGTACACCTTGACGAGCGAGATGTACTTAGACACCGCCTGATCAAAAGTATTATCAAAGCCTACCAAAAACATTATGAATCATAAGGTTGTAGCCGCAAATTTAGCTGTATTATTACATAAATCTATGAAATTAGACAACGTGTTTTCGTAAATGAACAAGGTGTTCCAGAGGCTATTGTACATTAAGATGCGGAAAGTTTGGCTCATTGTTTTGTTGCGGTAGATGAAGAGGGCAATGCCTTGGGTACCGCACGTTGGAGGAAAACCTCTCAAGGCGTGAAGCTCGAAAGGTTCGCAGTATTACCATTTTATAGAAGTAAAGGTTTAGGTGCAGATTTGTTAAAATCCACTTTGGTAGATATTAAAAGTAAATTCGGATCGGGAGTACTCGTGTATTTAAACGCGCGATCGGAAGCTATAAATCTTTATGCCCACCAAGGATTTTTACCGATAGGACCGACATTTATTGAGACAGACATTATGCATCAAGGCATGTCTCAAAAACTTAAGCACTAAAAGTGTCACTTCATTACATTATTTAATTAAAATAATACGACTTTTTCATTAATGAGTTATATTGTTGAAAACGGTATAACTGAATGTATCTATGGAATAACTATCCTTTTTTGCGCTATTTATTGAGTTTAATCCTCGGCATATGGATCTATGATTTTCATTTAGAAATTGCATCTTATTCTACCATTTCAATATTTAGTGGGCTAGCGATTCTTTACCTCTGGCTTTTTGTGAGGAAGTATTCCTTATTTCTCAGTGGGATTACTGGTTTGTAAATGATTTATTTGATTGGATATGGCATGGCCTATTACAACGATAAGCGTAAAGATTTGGACCATTTGAGTCATGTGGATATTCAGCAAATAAGTTCTTTTTCAGATTGGATTATAAAGGATCCTATTAAGCAAGAGAAATATGTCAGATATACCTTTCGAATAGATTCGGTGCTCCTAGGCGATCGGTCAATTAAAAGGGAGGGGAAGATTCAACTTCATGTACGGAAAGAAATACATAATACGGTCAGGTCTTATGATTCTTATTTCTATGTATCTGGAAGTCTATTCCCCATCAGATCCTCTAAAAATCCTATGGCTTTTGATTATGCTCAATAATTAAACCGCAAACATATTTATCATCAGTCTTATGTGCGAGATGATGACATTATGTGTATTGGTAGCTCTTCGCGTTTTAGTATCCGTGCTTTGGCATTTGAAATGAGGCATAAGGCAAAAGCCTTATTTCAAAATCAAATTAAGGATGCTCAGTCAAGGGTTGTAGTAGTTGCCTTCGTACTTGGGATTAAGGATTATTTAGACCAAGAACTAAAGTCAGCTTATGCTACTTCAGGGACTATGTACGTCTTAGCTTTATCAGGATTACACATGGGTATTATTTTTCTGATTTTAGGTTTTTTTTGAAACCCTTAAGAAATATATATTTAGGTCGCTATTACTATGGTATAGGGATCATCTTGGGACTCTGGCTTTATTCTTTTATAACTGGTCTCGTTCCCTCAGTAATTCGTGCGGCTACCATGTTTTCTATCGTGAGTTTGAGTGAAATGAATCATCGGAATTCTAATATTTATAATTCAATCGCACTGACCGCATTCGTATTGCCTTTGATTGATTCAAATATGATTTATGACGTTAGCTTTCAACTTTCATTTATTGCTGTCACAGGGATTGTTATTTTTTTTCCTCTGTTCTATAGCTGTTGGGAGATAAAAATCCAGTGGGAGATTATTTTTGGGCACTTATGTGCACTTCTTTGGAAGCGTAAATAGCTATCCTTCCTATTGCGATGTATTATTTTCATCAGCTTCCAACATATTTTTTATCATCCAATTTATGGGTATTACCCGCTACTTTTTGCATTCTTATTTTGGCAGTTGTATTGTTGGTAATCTCTTTATTTTTTGATCTAATCCATTTATATATGGGCTGGGCACTTTAAAATTTGATAAGTGTTATGAATGCCTATGTCATGTAGATTGAGCGGCTACCACACACTAAGATATCGGACTTGTATCTTCATTCTAGTGAAGTTATAGTTATGTATTTGATACAGATATTGCTACTAGTTGCTTTTAGGAAAAAATCATTTGTACGGTTAGTATCTGGACTGCTACTCATTATTTTTTGGCAAATAATTAATTTATTTACCCATATTAATGCTAATGAACGAAAAATGCTCGTGATCTATGATATGCAAGACCAAATGAATATCGATGTGATTGAGGGTTATTCTGCTCGTTTAATGATTGATCGGTACAAACCCAAATTTTCTGAACGCTTGAAATGAAGTAAAAATTCATTTTGTGGATTTTTAGGACTTCCGAGTGCTTTCAGTGATCTGACTGAGTTGTTTAGGACTGAAGAACTGAAACACTTTGGTCCCTTTCATCTGCTATTATGGCAAGGGCATAAAATTATATTTATAAATAATAATAATCAGCAGGGGAGTTTGTGGAAACGTTAAGTGTAGATTATGTCGTCATTATTGAGGAGTTAACCTTAGATTTTGACTATTTATTGAGGTATTTAAAGACTGGGGACTTAGTCATTGGTTCTCATTGTTCTCACTATTATGCTGACAAAATCAGTACTTGGGCTCATGAAATAAACGTACTTGTACATATTATAAAAAAGATGGTTATTGGATGTTAGATTTGTAGTCACAGGAGCTGATATTATTGTTTTATATTTTTACAAAGCACTGATAAGATGAATGTGTTTAATGTAAATAAGTTTGACTGATCCGAAAGAGATATTGCGTAATCATTGGGGGTTTGAGCATTTTAGAGAATCTCAACTAGAAATCATAGAGTCCGTCCTAAAAGGTCAAAATACCCTTGCTTTATTGCCTACTGGAGGAGGAAAGTCAATTTGCTTTCAAATTCCTGGGTTGTTACTTGACGGCCTTACCCTAGTCGTCACTCCCTTGATCGCTTTGATGATTGATCAGGTGAATGAATTGAAAAAGAGAAACATAAAGGCCTTAGCTATTCATGGGGGCTTGTCTTCAAGAGAAATTGACATTCTTTTGGATAACTGCATTTACGGAGGTATTAAATTTCTTTACCTCTCTCCTGAAAGATTGGTTTCAGAGCTTTTTTTAGCCAGATTAGAAAAAATGGTCATTGCTTTGTTCGTCATCGATGAGGCCCATTGTATCTCTCAATGGGGCCATGATTTCAGACCTTATTATTTAAAAATCAAAGATTTTACGGAATTGTTTCCAATGAAGAGGTTGATTGCTTTAACGGCTTCTGCCACTGAAGAGGTAAAAAAAGACATTATCAAGCAGCTGGACTTAGCGAATCCTAAAGTCTTTCAGAATACTTACGCACGCGATAATCTTTCCTATGTTGTCTTTAAAGGAAAAAATAAATTTCAAAAGGTATATGATATTCTCAATAAAGTTGCGGGATCTTCTATCGTATATGTGGGAAGTCGAAAGAGAGCTGAGCAGGTTTCCAGAGACTTAAATCAAAAGGGTATTTCTGCTCAATTTTATCATGCGGGCTTATCTTATGATGAACGAAATCAAAGACAAGCCGATTGGATACAATCAAAATTAAGAGTAATGGTAGCGACCAATGCGTTTGGTATGGGCATAAATAAACCCGATGTGCGCACGGTATTACATTTGGATTTGCCCCAAACATTGGAGGCCTATTATCAAGAGGCAGGAAGAGCGGGTCGAGATGGCTTGAAGGCTTATGCAGCACTTCTTTTCCATGATCAAGATATCGTTGAGACGGAGCAGTACATCTCTCGGGCAGCAGTAGATATTAAATTTGTCAAGCGTGTCTATCAAGCCCTATCAAATAGGTATAAGATGGCGATTGGTAGTGGGGCAGGCTTGAGTTTTGATTTTGTCTTTATTGATTTCATTAATGATTTTGATTTACCTGCTTACCCAACGGTATTTGCCCTCAAGAAGCTGGAAAACGCTGGCGTCATTGAGTTGACAGAAAATATTTTTCAAAAGTCCAAGATTTCCATGCTGATGCAACGAGAGGTGCTTTATCAGTTTCAGGTAGCTCATGCCTCACTTGATCCTTTGATCAAAGTACTTTTTAGGTTGTATGGGGGTGAGCTTTATACGAGCTATATGATGGTCAATGAGGCAGACATCGCAGGCGTTTTAAAAATCAACTTAAAAAAAGCAAAAGAGCAGTTGAACCTGCTGCATGATTATCAAGTCATAGACTATCGAATGACGACCTTCAAGCCACAAATTGAATTTATAGAGGGAAGATTGGATCTAGGATCCTTGCCTATCCAATCAGTTGATTTACAGAAAAGAAATGAGCAGATAGAGAATAAATTTCACCGGGTGCTTCATTATGTGAATACAAATCATATCTGTAGAACCAGAATGCTACAAGATTATTTTGGTGAGCAGACCGATTTGGACTGTGGCATCTGTGATTATTGTATTTCCAGAAAAAAAGTCTCGGTAGATTTGAATCCTCTTTAGATCATTCGATCCATACCTTCTCAAGGAATAGATTTAGATGCATTATCCACTATTTTCAAACTTTATGACCAAGAGGATTTCATCACTGTATTGCACAAGTTTATTGATGAAAATAAGATTTATTTTGAAAGTGGTGCGGTTATTAAAAAACGATAATCTAGAGGTAAAAATTATCAAGCGTCATCAATCTTCTAAAATAGCCACGCCCGGCAATGTTTTCCCCTCCATATATTCCAATAAAGCCCCTCCACCCGTTGAAACATAGGATACTTTATCACCATAGCCTAGATTATTAATGGCGGCTGCAGAATCCCCCCCTCCGATGAGGGAAAAACCACCATTTTGAGTGGCGGTCACCACAGCTTCTGCGATGGCTTCAGTACCTACAGCAAAATTTTGAAATTCAAAAACCCCCATAGGACCATTCCAAAGAATTGTTTTTGAGTTTTTAATTACGTTTTCAAACGCATTAATGCTTTGAGGGCCGATATCCAGACCCTCCCAATCGTCAGGAATTTCTCCTGAGTTGACGATCTGACGATTAGCATCATTACTGAAATCATCAGCAATGACATTATCAAGAGGAAGGTAGATTTTTACGCCTTTGGCTTTGGCTTTTTCAATCAGTTCAAGAGTCAATGCCATACGGTTGTTTTCACATAGAGATTTACCAATGGCTCCACCTTGTGCTTTTGTAAAGGTATATGACATGCCACCACCAATGATGAGATGATCTACTTTATCCAGAAGCTTTTCAATAATCATGATTTTATCTGAAATTTTAGCACCACCCATAATGGCCGTAAAAGGGCGGTGGGGATCTTCAAGTACCTTCTTGGCATTAGCCAATTCATTCCCCATGATATATCCAGCACACTTATCTTCAAAAAATTGGGCAACAATGGTTGTAGAGGCATGCGCACGATGTGCCGTTCCAAAAGCGTCATTCACATAAATGTCACCTAGTTTTGCCAGTTTGGAGGCAAAATCTTCATCACCTTTGGTCTCTTCTGGGTAGAATCTGACATTTTCGAGGAGCATTACTTCTCTTGTTCCCAGTGTCTGTGATAGCTCTAAGGCTGATACTCCAATGCAGTCGCTGGCAAACTTTACCTCAGTACCCAGTTTTTCTTGAAGATTAGGGATGATGTGCTTTAGAGAATATTGGTCCTCTGGACCTTTTTTTGGTCGACCTAAATGGCTCATTAGGATAACAGAACCTCCTTCGTTTATGATTTTTTTAATGGTGGGGATGGTAGCAATAATCCGAGTTTCATCAGTGACGATTAGTTCGTTATTCAACGGGACATTAAAATCAACCCTTAATAAGGCCTTTCGATTTCTGAAATTAAAATCATCTATATTTTTCATATCGACTGA
Source organism: uncultured Flammeovirgaceae bacterium (assembly GCA_913050055.1). Lineage (GTDB taxonomy): Bacteria > Bacteroidota > Bacteroidia > Cytophagales > Cyclobacteriaceae > UBA4465. Next base: position 20,140 of record CAJXAT010000014.1, read on the forward strand.
ATATTTTTCGAACACAAATTTGTATCTAATTTCTTCAAATTAAAATTAATTATTGCTAAATAAAGGAAGCACGCTTTAAACGATCATTTATGGCTCTTCCAATGCCCTTTTGAGGTGCATACTCACCTAAAATTAGGTCGATATCTTCAGTGTCTAAGGTTCTCAAGGCACTGAAAAGATTTTCGGCAGCTTCATGCACATCTCCATCGGGAGATAAAGCAATGCTTTTATTGGGATGCGGATAGATTTTGGAAAAAGAGAGAATACCGGTTTTCATATCTGAATACTTTAAAAGAAGTAACTCTAAATCACCTATAATGATCTTTTTTCTGGGGGCATAATGGCTGTCGAGCTGCCCGGGCGCATCAGGATAACTTTTTGTATGGGGCAGTACGTTTACTTCGCCAAACGTTCTAAGCATTTCTATATCTATTCCTCCCAGTCGATGTACGTAAATGACCTCTTCTTCAATCGATACAATGGTAGACTCCAAACCGATATGGGCCGGACCCCCGTCAAGAATATAGGGGATTTTAGCCCCTAACTGTTGGTCTACATGCGCGGCAGTAGTAGGGGAAACATAGCCAAATGGATTAGCACTTGGCGCAGCCAACGGGAATCGGATTTGTTTTAATAAATTGAGCGACATAGGGTGATTAGGGACTCTAATGGCCATTTTATCTAAACCTGAGGTGAGGATATCAGGAACGTATTCTCGTTTGGGTAATAGCAAAGTCAAAGGACCTGGCCAAAATTGCTCTGCTAACTTATGGGCGAGTGCGGGAAAGTTATGGACCAGTGCGGAGGCATCAGCGATATTGGTTACATGGGTGATGAGCGGATCAAAACTTGGGCGGTCCTTTGCTGTATATATTTTTGCTATCGCGAGGGGCTCCAGTGCATTACCCGCCAAGCCATATACCGTTTCTGTTGGAATGGCTACCAGTTCGTTATTTTCTAGTAGTCGGGATGCTTTCGAGATTTGAGTACCAATTTCAGCCATTGATTTTAGTAGAATCTAATATTTCTGATATATTTACATTGAGATAAGGAAACATGGATCAAAGGAAGAAAAATTTAATCAGACTGACTTCAATATTGTTGGTCTTGGTAGTTGTTTTGGAAAAATTGGAGGTCATTCACTTAGATATTTTTTCTAGTAATGGTGCCTTTTGGAACTTGATTTCCGCACATGCGATGGTATTCATTACCTTAAAGAAATAGGTTACTCAATCAATACGATGACTTTGTTTATTTTATTTTTTTGAAGTGATTCGGTCAGAGCTGCGAGTTCGTTATTTTTTTTCAACTCATTTTGGGCGTCTATGAAATAAGGGATAGGTTGTAACCTTCGAAAAGTAACCCTTCCTTTTTTGTCAGTTTCCTCTTTGTCAAAGGCATTTTTTTGAAATCGATAGTTTTCTTCTGTGGTATAAAGCACTACTTCAGCACTAGAAACAGGATGTTCGAAGGCATCTATCACTTGTATTTTTAATGCAGTGGGCAGCTGTGTTTTGGTCCAAGATGTATGACTGATCAAAAAGTAGATCATCAAAAAGTAACTTATTCTCAATAGGTTGATATTTTTTTTGTTTTGGCTATTCAACACATTTTTTCATTTAATCAAAGAGATGGATCCATATTGAGTTTGAATTCCTAAATCTGGTTTTTCTATATGGGTGTATTTAATTACATAGGCATAGGTGGCTGGACCTATGATTTGGCCATTATAGGTACCGTCCCAACTGAAATTTTTATCATTTGAGTAATAGATTTGCTCTCCCCATCGTGTATAGATAAATATTTCAAATTGATCGACAAATAAATTGGGGTAGACAAAAAAGTTTTCATTCTGGCTGTTACCATTCGGACTGAATGCATTTGGCGCAAATATTTCAGTTTGACAGTCATTTATTCCTGCAATCAGTGGGGTAATTAGAACGGTATCGGACTGAATACAGGGTCCGCTATCACCGATTTCTTCTACGGTTACATAATAAAACCCTGAGTCTAGTTCTGGTGTAATGCTGAGTGGAACATAAAGATTATTTTTGGCATATACTGTATCATAACCAAGATCGCTGATATATATATTTACCGCTGAGGGAAGGGCTACTCCCGAAACCGTCAAACTCAAATTCGCATCGATATCACAATCAGGTAGATTATTTGCTGATAATGAGAAGGGAGCATCATCTTCAATAATAACTGGATTTTCCAAAATACAGCTAGAGACTAAGTCTGTGATTTTATAATTATAAACTCCAACAGACAGTCCACCAGAGACCGATAAGGTATCGGGGCCATCAATAGATCCAAAAGTATTGATATTTATACCACTGAAATCGTATCTGTAACTTCCTTCAGATGAAACGTATAAAGAGAGTAGTGCATCATCAGTACCGCAATTAGAGGGTGGAGTATAGATTGGATTGAGCTCTGGGGCTGCTTTTATAGATATTAAGACGGTATCTGTATTACTGCAACCGCCAAAAGCATCATCCTCTTTGGCAAAAATAATATATTCAAAAACACCTGAAATTTCTGTGGATATAGACTGCGTACTGGTCGTATCGAGGATTGCGCCATCGATGGTCCATTGTTGGGTATTTAAGTCACTTATATAGCTGTTTAAATCGGGTGCTGAATCAAATTGACAATACTGTTGATCAATACCTAAGTCAAGGTCAGGACGCCCATCCCCAACAAATATTTCTACCGTATCCGAGGAACAACCATCATCATTTATAATGGCCAAGTAGAGGGTAGTGGGATCGAAAATTTCAATGATTCTAGACGTATCTCCAGTTGACCAATAATAATTGTAATCACTGCGATCCTCATCCCATGCGGCAAGTTCCAAAAATTCTTCACATATGGAGGCATTTTCGGTAATATCAGGATTCACAGGAAGACTATAAACCTCCAAGGTATCTGTGATCAGGCTGTCATAGCCACATCGATTGGTAATATTTAAAGTGAAATATTGAAAACCAGTAGCACCATATTCATATTCTGTAGTTTGCTCGTTCGTAGCATATAAAGTATCAGTTTGAGATAATGAATCATAAAAAACCCAAAAATATTCATCTAAAATAGAACTACCGGATGCATAAAACTCCGTACTAAGTCCAAAACAGGCATTGACATAGGAAGCATCGGGGTTTTGAAGCGATGATCCTGAATTTTGGACAAAACTAGGTAGACCCTTTCTGCTGGTATGTCCTGACAAATCAAAACCTGTAGCATTGAAATTTGCTGCCGCACCTTCCAGTGAAGGATTAGAAATGGTACCCACCGCGAGCCCTTGATCAATGGCCAGATAAATGATACCATTGGGTCCACGCTGTAGCGCACCGTAGATACCTTCCGAGCTATAATCATCATATTTACTTGATGTGATGTGAGTTATTTCATCTTCAGTACCTAAGCTATCAAGATTAAACTGAATCAATTCACTTGCTGAGGTGGTATAAATCTTAGAACCATCACTAGAAAAAGCCACACCATAGAGGTCGTCTGTTGCTGCAGTTTCGATTTGTCTGAAATTTTTAAAATTTCCTATTTGGTTATCAAAATCAAATATTTCAAGGGTATTGGGACCTGGAACGGTATTAGCAAACAATTGCGTACCATTGCCAAAGGTCATGTATCCAGAGGCATTTATAGGCATTTGCTTTTCTAAGACACTGCCGATTGGAGTGTATACGGTAGCCCCGATGCCTGTATCATCGATGAGATTGGCTCGGAAAGAATTATTACCGAATTCATGCGTGATCAACCAGGCATTTAAAAAAAAACCTGAAGAAGTGATTTTTTCAATACTTTGGTCAAATAGTGGTAAATTGCTTAAAACAACGGCACCTCGGGCCGAATCTTTTTTCATATCTACAATAGCATAAGTCATTGGGAAATGGGTGCCATCCGCATCTACTTCTCCAGCAGTGAATACATAGAACATGGTAATATCATCCATAAAAGGAATAATCAAAGCACCTTGGCTACTTGTACTATCTCCTGAGAGACTTTGGATGCTATCAGATAGGAAAGGCATGACTTGGTGCGCTTTATTCCAAATAGTTTTCCCATTTGTATAAAACATTAAATTCCCATCCGCATCATCAATGGTCGTACAAGACTCCAATGAGTTCATTTGATTTTCATCATCGATCGGTAGGGGGCCAGAGGTGAATTCAATACCTGCGGTCTCTCCGAAATACCATTTATTTTGAATTTGACGTTGCGAACCATATTCCGTGACTGAGGATTCCGCATATTTAGTACAACCTGAGGCACCAGTTATTTCTACCCAATAAATACCTGCGGTATCAATATCGATGGTACTCGTGGTTTCACCTGTATTCCATTGATATGAAATACCATCTTCTGTCTTAGGATCAAGAGTAAGAATTTCATTATCACAAATGGTAGTATCAGCGATCAGATTGACTTCCATTTCTTCTGCAATGATGTTAATGGACTTAGTGATGCTTTGTATTTTACCGTTAAGCTCTACATAAAGGGTGACATTATATGAACTCGCAGATTCGTAGGCATGAATGGGAGCGATGCTGTTGATTCCATTTCCATCTCCAAAATCCCATACATATTTATTAGCGGGCGGATCAACCAAAGGGAAAAATTTAGTAGATAGATCTTGACAACTATCCAAATAAATAAAATCTAAAGAGGTGAATTCCTCAAAAGTACCCGGAGCAAATGATGGGAACTGCGTACTTTGAAAATCGGTCGTTAAAAAATCATTTTCGTATACAATCAAGTCATGACTACTATCAATATTTTTAATTTGCTTCACTAAATAAGGACTTGCTTCCTCTTCTTGGACGAGGTGATAAAGATTACCATCAATGGCCCTTTTAAGACCATAACTTCGGTAAATGGGTTCTGATAGAATCGATTGGATGAGACTTGAGCTATCAATTAAATCAAACTGATAGAGATCGCCAGAGATCTTATCTAACGCACCATAACGTGAAAGATATAATTTATGACCATCATTTGACCAGTCAACATCATAAATACCCTGATTTGCATCATCCGGAAAACCCGTATTTAAGATTTGACTGTTAAAGGTCAATACTCCGGAAGTATCATTAAAGTTCATCAGCATTACGTTTCTTAAGCCTGTTTTAGGTGCTATAGCAAGAATAGAAGAATCAGGATTCATTGACATATTGGCGGCTTCAAATTCCCTAATGTCAGTAGTAAAAGGATAAAGAATACTGATAGGCTCCTGATCAACTCCATCATTGGTAATTTTATACACGTAAAAAGTATAGGTACCTCTATTTTGGGCGATTAACCAGCTGAGGCTTGGATTGGTGATACTTTGTACTACCGTCATACCTTCCGCAGGACTGAAAAGGCCTACTGAATTATTATTTGATACGACTTCACCTAAGGGGGCATCAAGACTCCCATTACCGGGAGCACTTAGATCTACGATACTATATTGCAATTCATCTTTTGCGGATAGTTTGCTTGCGTTGGTGAAAACAATATATCTATCTGCATCATCTGGTGAGGGACAGGCCAAGGCGGTTTGATTGACTGACGCATCACCGTTTAAATCAACAGCGCCCGACATAATTTCTCCGGAGCCATCGTAAATTCGAACACCATCGGTGTATAACATTAAATTTCCTGTTAATGAATGATTAATTACTGCTGGACCCCCAGATCCAAAATTTGGATTCATACGATTCTCCTGGTATACGAGAAGCCCATTTTTATCAAATTGCAAGTTGGCAGTAGAACTGCCAAAAAACCATTGCGTCTCATTTAATAATTGCGCATTTGAAGCCACCGAAAAAACCAGAAGATAGGTATAAATGAAACCTTTCCGATAAAAAGTGATAAGGTTTGCGAAGGATTTAATAGTTAAGTGGTTCAACTGTGGATTCAAATCTTTGAATTTACCGCAAAATACTGTGGTTTATTTAACGTTGCATCAGTGGGCCAAAATATAATGTCAAATTTATACTTTACAAGCTTACGAGCATAAATAATTGCCTTTTAGAGCAAATATAAGCAGTTTTTTGTACAAAAAAAAGTGTAGGTAACAAATCAGTAATTGAAATTTTGGAAACAAATTCGACTACCAAAATCTCCTCCATTTAGTGCCATTTCTAGTACTATAATATGTCATTATTTTCCCTCTTTTCTCTAGACCTCCTCCTCATAGATTTGATGCTTGAAAGCAAAGGTACTAATCTTCATTTTTCAAAAAAAAGATCAATGTACAACCTTGATTAGCAGTTGTAAATTGTAGGAGTTTGAGGCTTATTTTGAGGTGTTAGAAAGGGAGGTATTTGATGCAGCGTTAAGGTGAGAAATTCTTGATTTTAAATAAGGATATAACGTAATGTCCATCGTTTTAATTCGACAGCAAGTTTGTCAAGAGTTTGAATAATTTTTTTATCTAACTCTTGGGGTATGATATCTCAGGAGTTTTTTATATTTGTTTATTAAAATTTTTATCAACTTAAAAAATCACAATTTGAAATATTTAACACACACTCTTCCATGGATTTATTCTATCTTATCTTATTTCTTTTTTGGAGGAATGATTTTTACGATGATGACACAATATCCTAATTGGGATTACAATTTGCCCGAATCAATGGTAATAAGAAATTCATTCTATGCCGAGACAGACCCTGGAACTTTTTTCCAATTCTTTGGTCCGATTATCAATTTTGTATTTCTTGGAATGATTATTTTAATATGGCAAATAAAAAAAGTTAGGAATTTATTTTTAATTCAATTTGTAACATTTTTATTGATCGGAATTGGAACTGGGGTACTAATTTATCCCATACTTGACGAACTTGCCATTAATACAATACCGCTCGAACAGATTCATAATCTTTTGCAAAAATTTAAATTACTTGACTCAATCCGAGCATTTATAGCTATAATCTCTGTTGTTCTTTTAACATTTTCGATGATAGAGTTTAATAAAAGCATTTATTCTAAAGAGTTAAATACTAAATAATAAAAGCTTATTATTGAAATTTAAGGGATTCCCAATTAAACTCCTAGGATGTGATGACTCTAAGAGTTTTTTATGACCCATAGGCTTCACACTCAGGATCATCAATGTCGCAGCTCCCTCCTGCTTCCTCCAGCTTGAGTTTGTGTATTTGATACTTGAGATCCATATCAGCAAACATATTTCCAGTTAGCTGTGCCTGTAGATCGGCTATCTTTTCACTAATGCAGCTTTTTGATTTTGTCGTAGCTCAGATCCATGACACAAAATTAATTATGATTTGACCAATACCTTCAGATGGAAAGTATTCACTAAGGTTAGTTTACGCTCGTTTCGAATAACGAAATAAATAAACTAGTCTTTGGAATTGATTAAGACAACTTTTTTATTAGAATTGGTGTTTAAACTTAATCATGATTAACAAAAAAATTAACGATGAATAAATATGAATAAAATTAAATGAAAATTATACTGATCAGTCTAACAATCATGCTAACTTCAACCCTTTGTTATGGGCAAGACTCCTCTGATGTGTTTAGAGCTCAGCGTATCAAAAATGATTTAAATTTTCAGAAACCATATCGAATTTTAAAGACGACATTCAAAAATTTAGATGAATTTCAAAATTATTATCCTGGAACTGAGATTACCCTAGAAAAGCTGTTAAGATTTCATTTGTATACAGAAATTCACATTAATCAAGAGGAAAATAAATTGATCTCAATGGATCAAACTGAATTTCAGCTAAAAAAAATGAATTCGGCAGAAGCAATAACGAAAGAAACTGTAGAGCTCATTAGCAATATGTACTTTGGTTCAAATGAGATGAAAGAATTATCGAAAAAGTAAATACTAATGCCAACAATTTTTTTTCTTAAAATCGTTCCTCCTAACATAATCTTTGGCATCTTTATAGAAGGGGGATGAAGCCTTATCTATAAGGCTCATATAAGCCTTTATAAAGCATTCTCTTTCCCGCTTAATAAGAAAATTCTACACTGACGTTTCTTCACAATAGCTTTAAATCTTGTCTGTGGGGTGCTTAAATCGGGGATGTATACAGCCGTTTTAAAGGAGATTAATAGTACTTGCGAGATTTCTCTAAAGAGGTGATATTAGAGGATTTTGGTATGATAATGGCCATACTATAGGTGCATCAAACCTTAAGAAAATGAATAAAGGCAAAAAATTTCACTAAATTCTAGGCCTTATATTACTCATTACAATTGCCGCATTTAATCAGAGAAATGAAACTCCTCTGCGATTTGAATTTAATTCCTTCACGGTTGTAGAGTCAATTATTCCTAACGGAATAGGAAAATCAAGAATTATCAACTCATTAGAGCTGCGTGATCACAAAGAATACACCAGTATCAAATCGCCAGGGTTAAAGTCAAGAAATAAATCAGATCGCCAGGAAATTCGAGCTAATGAGTACGAAGAAACCAAACTGTTGAACTTTTTTAATGTTGTTGGTATCAGATTTCAAAATATTGCTGCCAATGATGCTTTAATTAACGACAAGGTCAGTACCATGCTTAACGACGGTTGGGAATTAGCCAACATTGTTGTAGGAGTGGAATCCGTGGGTAGCAAAGATGATAAAAATGGTATTTTCACCACCCGATTTTATTTCAAGTGCAGCATTTAACATCTTTTTTTTGGTAAAGTGCCTACAAACTTTGCTTGTTAAGAAAGTGATTCACCATAACCCTGTTGAGTTAAAAAATGCAGTTATGACCATTTCTTGGAATGATGAGATGATGATCCATTTGAATTAAAGATGAAGAACATCTAAACCTTTAAAACTGCATTTAAGTTCTTTCCAATACTTACTAAAGCATTAAAGCTTAGATAATTAATTATAAATTTCTTATTTTAGGGTACCTATATAATACCATAATGAAAAACAATCAAAAAAATATTGCCTTCATCACCTTGATGATAAGTTTGATATGGACTGTGTCGTGTAATGGAAATAACAATGACATGAGCTGTGTTTGTTACATTTATGAAAATGGTTCACAAACTGGTATAGATGAAACTGGATTAGATAATGGTGCCTTCACTTCTGATATTAAATTCAGAAAAGGATGTGAGGCAAAGTCTTTATTCATTGATGATGATAATTATTCTAGCTGTCAGATCGTTCCTTTGTCAGGTGGAAGTGGGATCACAAATTAATCCGACCAATAGGAAACAATAAATTGATTTTTTTAGCTTTGTGGAAAACTATGATCATTGGCTTTGGGGTGAAAATACATTATGCGACAACCCATATCTCTCTTTTAGAGAATTAAAACTAAGGATAGAGTGATTGAAAAACTGATGAAATTTATTGAAACATTTATTGGAAGAATGGTGGCCTAAAATGATAAGGTGAACAAAAATATTTCGAAATATATAATTGAATTCGTTGTTATCGTACTCAGTATAAGTATTTCTTTTTTTCTTGAAAACAAAAGGATCGATAACGAAACAAAAAATAGAGGAAAACTTATCAAGATTAATTTAAAAAATGAGTTAAACAACGCAAATGCATATCTGCAATCTAGGGATAAAGCTTACTCGGTGGATTTAGATTTCTTAAATGCATTACTTGACAAAGAAGTTGATTTAGATAGTTTACATAGTTTAGGATTAGATGGTGCTGGATATTATAATTCTATTTGTTTTTGGAGGAATTTTAATCCCCCAAGGGCAATTTACTCTTCATTAGTTAGCGATGGAGAAATAAATCTAATAGCAGGAATAGAAATAAAAGAATTACTATATCGAATTTATGTACTAAGTCCGGAATATCTTAATGTACACATTGAAGGTGATAACAGAGCCGCTATAGAAATTGAATCCTATTTAATTTATAATTATCCAAGTTTTTTTAACAAAGGATTGGTGACAAATGACAATATTATAATCTTAAAAGAATTAAGAAGGATTGTATTTAATGATAACACTTTGATGGCTTTACTGAAAAGAAAGCAGTTAAGAATGGACAGTAAATTAAGTGTTTTTAGGAATCATTTATCATTGAGAGAATCAATAGCAGAGAAATGGAATTAATGGTATTGCCGATGTTCAATTCCTATACGGCGAAAGACCTGATGAGGATAAAGTGAACACCATTCTCACTAAGGGCTGGAATTACCTTGCCCTTGAAGAGTGGAAATTGAATGAAGATTTAGATTGAAATTATGAAAATAAAAATCACAGGTATTATTACTGTCGTTGGTGGACTTATGGTAGTCGTATGGAGTTCATTTGTCATCATCGACAATAAGTATATACACAATATCAATGCCGTTTTTACTCTATTGATAATTTTATCGATATGTGCCATGCTCTATGTCTACTGGACAAAATTTGGAGCCCTTGGTCAAACAATGGATAGAATACAGAGACAAAACAAACTAATCCAATCCCAAATAGAATTTGAAAAGATTAAAAAAGATATAGAGCAAAAAAAATTAAAGAAAAGATCGTATGAGGATTGATTTAAACGTCGTTCTGAGCAAGGAGCTTGAGAATATTCACTAGGTTGTTGTCATAATCTAATTTTAATATCCATAAAAGTTATCTATTCAGAACCTGGGGTGTAATTATCATATTGAGCAAGTATGAATTATGGGAAACCCTCTTTATATCACGGGGTGGGTAATGAATATAAAATCTAAGTGGGTTTTCAACTCCTATCTATCACCTAATAAAGTAACCCGAACTTTGCGCCAAGCGGTCAATCGTCATAATAACTCCATAGTCTTGTCACTATAGCGACGTATATTTAGACATGGCTACAACCCAAGTATCACTATTACAAACCATACAAACCAGATATCAGTATTACTAAAATTAAAAAAATAGCCCATCTAACTGCATTTATGATTAATAGGGCTTTAGATATACGTGCAACTCGCTTATACCCCACAAAAGCCAATATTGGAGATATTATTAAACTAATACTTGGTATAAAAAGTGTTAACGCACTAGCGATGGTCTGATAACTCCTTTTACCTTCTTTTGAAGTTTCTTTCTGAGCTTCTTCTTTTTCTTGTAAGGGAACAACAAGACCACTTTCTAGTATGCTTGTATCGAATTTAATATCACCTAGTCGAGTTATTTTTTTATTTAGTTTATTGTTTCATCTTGTGTCTTTCCTGGACATATTTATCTAATTCCTTGTAAGTACTCAACTTAGAATGAATAAAATCCTCTGATGCTACAGCAACGGATTTTAAAGAAGCGTTCTGAATAATTTTAGATTTATTCTGAATAGATGATTTGGGAGCACTTGTTCTGGAGAAGCCAAAACTTTTAGATTTTTCTCTCCTAATGAGGGGTATTTCCTTATGGTATTAAATTTCTAGGCTGTAGCAAAATCAAATTTTGAAGTCGTACAACTATTTTAAAGTAGGAGTATAAAAAGTGAAAGGGTAATTTTGGATATGGTAAGTTTATCTATGGTAATTTAAGCCATAAAAATTATGTATTAATTGCAAATAGCTGTTTGCTTTTTCTCCTGATAGATAGAGGAGTACAAATAAGGATAGCTACAACCCATAGTCTCAACGCTGTAAGTTTTTGGATCATTAATTAGAATGATTAGTTTAGCCCCATGGCAAAAGTTAAAAAGTACTTAAGTAGTTTTTCTACCACCCTAGTCTTTATCGGGTTACCATTGTTAGGTCATCACAATTTTTTTGGAAGGAAGCCCCAAATGCTTGGGATTATGGCTTTGCAATATTTATACACCTTACTTTTGTTTTAATTTTGGTCAATGACATCATTGCATTTAGTAAGGGGATAAAGTAATTAGAAGAAGATTAATTAAACATCATTCTCAGCCAACTTCTTCAGAGTATCGACTAAATTATAGAAATCCGCTTTCTTGTCGTACTTAATTCTCTTTTGAACATATGATTCAATTTCAAGCATCAATGCTCTATGCCCCTTAAATGACTTATCCAAATCATGCTTTCTCCTAAATTCTTCAATAACAAAGTCATCGAAGAACTGGCAATAGTGGTTAAAAAGCTTTGATTCTCCACTTTGCTTAAACTCAATAGTGTTGTTGAATTGATTCATAATTATTTCAATTATAGATTATCCTCGGACATCATTCAAACCCTAGGGTATTTATTACCTTCAACAAATAAAAATTTACAAAAAATTTAAAAAAGTAGAATTATTTTAAATAGATGACAATAGATATGGTCCTCCTAAATAGCACAGGAGCACCATTATCTAAATTCTAATTACAAGGTTTTTCTAATGAGTTCCTCGTTATCATAAAAAGCTTTGATTCGCTTTCATATTTGACTTTATTTTGAGATGTGATTCTTTCCATGTATTAAACTTCGCTATCTTCTAACATATCCTCCGCTTGAGGATCTGTATTCTATTTGAAAACCATTATCAATAGCGAATTTCCGGAAGTCATCAGATGCATTGCCGATAGTAATAAATGATTCTATTTCAAAGAGCTCAAAAAATTTCTCAAAGTTAAGTCCATTCACAAAATCTTTACCGTGCTGAATCCCATCTTTACTATTGTTGTAGCGTTCAATTAACGTGACCTTTTCTCCATCTTCTGAAATAAAATAGTCATAAACTGTGGAAGGTTCCCTCTCAACGATAAAGTCTGCTAAATATTGAGTGAATTTTTCAACTTCTACTTTAGATTGACCTATTACCTTTAGTTCTAAAACAAATGTGATTTCTTGTGATTCTGAGTTATTTAGAACCTTAAGTTCTCTGGTTTGTTCATTGTTTACGCAACTTGCAGTAAAACATAAGACTCCCAAAAAATAGATAAATGTTTTCATAATGAGTAAATTTAAATTACTATTTACTCATTAAATTATTATTTCTAAACGACAAATAATCAAGATACCCTAAGGATCAGATTTTAGAATACAAATTCAAAAAGCTTTTGATAAAAAACTTATTATTGAAGTAATATTGGATATTAATTTAACCCTTATTTCAAATCAAGGATCACACTCACCCCAACACCTCATGAAATGCTTCCCGTTCTAGCACCTCAAATTAGGCTTCAAACTCCTCCAACTTTTCTACTGATTTTTGAAAAGTAAAAAAAAGCACTTAGATCAACTTTTAAGGGTCATTAAAAGTAATTAAGATTTTTGATCAATAATAAAGGCATAATAAATTTTATATATTTAAGGGTATGAGAAAACTATTCATTCTTTTATTATTAATTCCATTATTTTCTGTTCGCCAGAATAGCCCTCAAATATCAAAAGATATAATCTATTACGGAAAGGATTTTTTTGGATTAGAAGGGGCTGTTATTCCAGATTCTCTTAAAAGAATCGCTATGATAGATTACCTTTTTAATATAAAAATATAGTTCGAGATTTGTTGTGGGATTTGTCAAAAGCTTCAGCAGGAATGTATGTTCGGTTTTTTTTAATTCAAAAAGTATTAGTGTAAAATGGACACTTTTAAATGAATTATATGGCTGAAACTGGCATTAAAGGTGTTGACTTATATTTTAAAAATAAAGACAACTGGTAATACCTAAATACAGGCCGTCCAGAGGGTATTAAAAACGAGTCCTCTTTGATAGATAATATGTCTATCGAAATGTGGGAGTTTAAGATATTTTTACCCCTTTATGATGGCATTTCAAATATTGAAGTGGGAATTGATTCAAAGAGTATTATTGAAAAACCTATACGAAATGGTAACAAACCAATAATTTTTTACGGAACAAGATCACGCAAGGGATTGTGCTTCTCGTGCAGGAATGGTATATATCAATGTTATTTCAAGGAAATTGAATTTTGTTGTATAAACTTTGTGAATCAAAAATTTTTTTGAGGTTTGAGCAATACCTTAAAAGTTTTATCCCAATTTGAAAAGTTCTTTATTCAAGGTCGTTGCCAAAATAAGATCGACGTTCTTTATGTACTCATATGTTCTTCTTGGCTATTTTTCTTCTGTAACCGACTATGTCAGTGACTAATATCAGAGCAAGAGCAACAAAATTTATTATTGCAATACCATAATCCCAATCATCTGGGTAATCTGTATGCAAGAAATCTTGAACTACTAATAGTGGCAGTCAACAAAACATTAGGGTACTGGAAAAATTACCGAACAACCAAGCAAATGCTTTTTTCAAACTTGCCATGAGGCTAAAGTAAGTATTCTGATTAAAAATCCAAAGACCTGTAGCGTTAAGAGTATGGGGTTATATGACATCTGACGGCTCGGCTCGATCTGCGGATTGCAAAAAATTTAGGGGGTGTCTCCGATTTAGTGGTTTCAAATAGGATTTTTCCACCTATTTGTTACTTTAGTTCTATAATATAGGCTTAAATAGACCCTGGAGCATATAGTAATTATACAAAGGAGATAATTTACAAAACTTTCAAAGTTAGATCCAGGAATATAAAAAAGTCAATACCTGCATTTTTGCAATACTTTAAAAACCATAGCACCTGGTCCCCACTCATGTTACTATCCAATTATTAACCTACCTAATCATTACTTATAATATTGAATCATCCAGATACCCAACCAAAAAAAGATGAGAAAATGCAAGTACGAAAAGTGTAGAAAAATCAGAAGAGCAACTCGCATCTCCACCCATCCGAAATCAATACAACCACGACTATAATTTTATCTTTTCTAATCGACTCCAGGATTGGATTTATTCTCCAAAAAGAATCTACGAGGATAGGAGAAGAAAGAAGAGAAAAAAATTAGGGAGAGTGGTTAAGGAGGAGGTTGGGTTACCTCTAAAAATGTTACTTATCTGTTACTCAATTTTTTTTAAGTTAAAAACCCTATTATTCAGCATATAAAGGGGTTTTTTGGTTACTGTAATTTAACAAGAAAAAGTACAAATTCTCTGTACTTGTATATCAGTGAATTCAACTGGGCATGTGTTTGCCAATATGAAGTTGAAAGGGGTCGCGCTTCTATTAATGCTCCTGATTTTGAGACATTTGGGTAATAAATGACCAATCATCTTCTTCTTTTGATAGAAGACTTGACCACTTTAGGATCAATATTTTAATACCCATAACTGCTCATCGAATT
>CAJXAT010000015.1 GCA_913050055.1 uncultured Flammeovirgaceae bacterium
TCATAAATATTTCATATTTAGTAGTTGATGGTCGTTCACCAAATGGTAATTTAGCATATAACATTTCATACATTATAATTCCTAATGCCCACCAATCGACTTGAACACCATGTGGCTCTTTAAAACCACGTGTAATTTCAGGTGCTAAATATTCAGCTGTTCCACTTGATGATGGATTATCCACATAGCCATTATCATCTACAAATAATGCTAATCCAAAATCAACTAATCGTACATGCCCTTGTTCATCTATTACAATATTATCTGGTTTTAAATCACGATATGCTATTTTTAATTCATGCAAATAATTTCCCTCATATTCCGGAAGGTGAAAGTGATGCGAGTGTTGTGGTAGATCATATCAAAACTGGAGTCAGTTACCGTTACTCCTGGTTAACTGATCCAGAATTTGATCAATCAATTGGAGAAGCGTTTTCAATTCATTTTTTAGGAGCCTCTGTTGAGTTAAGCTTCTAATTCTAATTTTCAAGTAAGGAATGGTGTATTGATTTACGGTAAGAAAATAATAATGGGAAAAGATTTTGAAAATCCTTTTGGCCTGAAAACTACTAAAGGCAAGACCCGAATGATGAGTTCATTATTAGATTCTGGCGTTTTTCCTGGTACCCAAGGAGGCCCCTTAGAACACATCATTGGTGCCAAAGCGATTGCCTTTGAAGAAGCTCTTTCCGATGATTATATGAACTATGCTATTCAGGTCAAAAAAAATGCATCGGTGATGTCAGATGAATTGATTAAAAAAGATTATCACATCATTTCTGGGGGTACAAACAATCATCTCATGTTAATTGACCTAAGATCCAAAGACGTTACAGGAAAAGCCGCGGAGGAAGCTTTAGGTAAGGCCGAAATTACAGTTAATAAAAATATGGTCCCTTTCGATACACAATCTCCTTTTGTCACCTCAGGTATTCGGATAGGTACAGCCGCCATAACCACCCGAGGGTTTAAAGAAGATGATATGGTTAAAATAGTTGGCTACATCGATGAAGTGATATCAAACATTTCAAATGAGGCTCATCTAGGGAGTATAAAAACTGAAATTAAAAATTGGGTAGGTGACTATCCGTTATTCAAATGATACATAAATGCCTTTAGATCAAGTCGACGACGAACCCGGCGAAATGTCATTTCTAGACCATCTAGAAGAATTAAGATGGCATCTCATCAGGTCTCTTACCGCTATTTTTGTTTTTGCAATAGCCGCTTTCGTCTCAAAAGGAATCATTTTTGGTGAAATTATATTAGGGCCTTCTAAACCTAGCTTTTGGACCTATAAGATGCTCTGTAATCTTTCCGAAATATTGAGTTCTGGTACCCTTTGCATCAACGAGTTGCCTTTTATCATCCAGAGTAGACAGATGACCGGCCAGTTTTCTATGCACATTACTTCCTCTTTTGTCATTGGTTTAATTTGTGCCTTTCCCTATGCATTTTGGGAAATCTGGCGTTTTGTAAAGCCCGGTCTTTACGATAAAGAGAGAAAAGCAGCCACTGGCGCCACCTTTTATGTCAGTCTACTGTTCTTTGTGGGGGTCTTTTTTGGCTATTTTGTAGTGACCCCTATCTCTATCAACTTCTTGTCTAATTATCAAATAGACCCCTCAATTTTAAATGAATTTGATATTATTTCATATGTAAGTACCGTCACCACATTGGTCTTGGCTTGTGCCCTACTTTTCCAACTACCCATTGTCGTATATTTTGCGACCAAAGCAGGACTGGTCTCCTCTTCTCTCCTAAAAACCTATAGAAAGCATTCCATTATTGTCATTTTGTTGCTTTCTGCGGTCTTAACTCCTCCCGATCCTTTCAGTCAAGTCCTTATTGCTATTCCACTCGGCCTACTGTATCAACTCAGTATTCTCATTGCTGTTAAATTAGAAAAAAAAGAACGCAAACAACAGTTAACTAAATCTTAACCTAAAAATATGAAAATTGCTATAGGAGGTGATCATGCTGGATTTATTTATAAAGAACAACTCAAGAAGTATCTCGCTTCACTCAGTCATGAGGTCGCTGATTTTGGCCCCTTAACGCCTAATAGTGTTGACTATCCGGACATTGTTCATCCCGTCGCTGAATCTGTTAAAAAAAATCTCGCTGATTTTGGTATCCTGATTTGTGGAAGTGGGCAAGGTGTAAGTATTACGGCCAATAAACATGAAGGAATTCGGGCTGCCTTGGCCTGGAATGCTGAGGTTGCACAGTTATCTAGACAACATAATGATGCCAATATCATTTGTCTTCCCGCCCGATTCATTGCTTATGAAATTGCGGAAAGCTTGGTATCCCTGTTCCTTGAAACTAAATTTGAAGCAGGTCGCCATCAACGTAGGATAAACAAGATCAATTGCTGATTCTAACATAATATCCGTCCCTTTGCTTTCGATACTTTTTTGATAGCTCAGGCAACCTAGAAAATATTTCAGGGATGAGAGACCAATCATCTATAATCACTTCCGGAGGTGCCTCCTCAATGATTCTCAGCAAGGCTTGTGCAAAAGCCTTCTCATCTAATCGTTCGATTCTTTCTTTAGATAGCTGGGCGTCAAGAAAAGGACTTGACAACTCGTGACAATTTAAAACACTGAGGTTGTCTCCTAGTAGCATCGTGCGCCGTTTGGAGAATCTATCGGTAAGTTCTTTCACCCTAATACTGTCCATATCTAACTGAATATAACTCAAATAAGGTAATAAAATTAAGACCCCCAGAATCATAAGGGGTATCCACCTTTTCGCCCAAAGCTTACGTAATTTCAGCAAATAGTGTACTAAAAAGAAACTTATAGAAGGTACCAAATATAACATCTGAACCGGTGACGTTTCTACATCTACCCAAATAACTATGGGGGCCCCTAACATCATGAATAACATCGCTTGAGCATATTTATTTTGAACGTTGCTGAATTGGCCAGAGAAAAAAGTACTGGCCATAGCTGCCAAGCCAATGACAATAGGTATCCCAAAACAATAAAAATTTTCTGCCTCACTCAGATACTTTACTTGCTGACCAAAAAGCCCTCGTTCCACCAAAGCATGCCAAGCGTGAAATCCATTGTCATGCCAATAAAAATAGCAAAACGTTAGACCCAAAGGAAGTAAAAATCCATTAAAATAAAGTGCTATACGCCTCAATTTTGGTTTGCTAGGTAAGAAAAAGGATATTAAAAAAACAAAAAAGAAAACCCCCGCGGAAGGATAAAATAGGGTCGCAATTCCCACATAGATTCCCGCGTACAAAAACAAATCATCTGTGTCCTCATTGGGGATTCGTTCTAAAACGTTAAAAAACCCCAGTAATATAAAGGTCATGGACATCATTTGTGGAGATAACGCCATGAAATCAGGTATTGATGCCGCAAAGAGCACAAAAAATAGCGCGGGCAAATAGTTGTCTTCAGAAAAATTTTTGCCCCTGCTCAACAGATTATTAAAAATAATCGCATTCAGAAACAACCAAATAGTACTTATAATATGATGGGCTTGTTGAGACTTACCAAAGACATTGTCAATGATGCGGTAAAAGAAAACCGATAACGGACCTGTATAATCGAAAATTTCCTCATACATCAAAAATCCCTCTGCCGATCTTTGCCCTAGCAAAAGCCATTTTAATTCAAACAAAGTAAGAGAAAGCCCTTGAAAAGCAAGAAGCACCCTCAAAGACAAAAGTCCCAGAAAGATGACAATCAATCGACTTGGATCTTTTATTTTGAAAAAATTAAGCAAAAAATTATAAGGTTAAGAAACAATCTCTTTGTGATCTCAATGTAGATCTGAATAAAAAGAGCAAATTAACAAATAAATAATAGATAATTTTGTGTCATGGAATCAAAGAGACAACATCAATACAGTCGCCAAATTCAAAAAGATCTCAGTGACATCTTTCAACGAGATACGAAACATTTTTTTCTTGATAATTTAGTGAGTATCATAGGTGTGGAAACGGCTTCTGATTTAAGTATCGCCAAAATTTATTTTAGCGTTTTTCCTGTACAAAATGGTGCCAAAGTATTGGAAAATATCAATGGTAAAAAAAGTGAAGTGAGGTGGCGCCTCGGTAAAAGAATAGGAAAGTCTATTCGAAAAATTCCTGAGCTCGCTTTTTTCATCGACGATACCGCAGAAGAAGCCAGTCGTATGGATCAGATCATCAATCATCTTAATATTCCCCCAGAAAAAACTTGAACCTCCCTTTTTTCATTGCCAAAAAATATTTCTTTTCGAAGAAGAAAAAGAATTTCATCAATGTGATCTCTTTGATCTCTATGTTTGTGGTAGGCATTGGGACCATGGCCTTGATCATTGTGCTTTCCGTCTTTAATGGTCTAGAAGGCTTATTAAGATCTACCTACGGCTCCTTTGATGCCCAAGTCATTGTTTCGGCGACTCGGGGTAAGTCCTTTGTTTATACCGATGACTTAAAAACAAAGATTGAAGGTTCGGAAGCTGTTGATTTAATTGCCGAAGTCATAGAAGACAATGTGCTCATTAAATATAAAAATGCCCAAAGGGTCGTGAGAATGAAGGGCGTTTCAGAAAGTTTTATTGATCAACAACGCCTGCAGAATTCCCTGGTTTATGGAGAGTTAAAATTAAGTGAAGAAAATTTAAATTATGCAATCATCGGGAGAGGAGTACAATATGATTTGTCCATAAACCCCAATAATGACTTTTTTTCACTTCAAGTTTATTACCCAAAAAACGTTGGCCCAGGGGTCACAAATCCATCTAAAATATACAATACCAAACGTGCCATTCCTGCCTCAGTTTTTTCTATCGAAAAATATTATGATGAAAATTATATCATTGTTTCTCTTGATTTTGCTGCCGATCTACTTTCTTATGATCAAAAAAGGACCGCCTTAGAAATCAGTCTTAAACCTGGAAAGGACGGAAAAAAGGCAGCCCTGGCACTCAATAATTTACTAGGAGACGACTATACGGTACGCTCTGGTGATGAATTACATGCTGACTTATTCAAATTTATGAAGTGGGAGAAATTAATTGTATTTATGACCTTTTTCTTAATTATCGCCATTGCTTCTATCAATATTTACTTCTCTCTTACCATGCTGGTGATCGATAAGAAAAAGGACATGGCGACCCTTCATGCCTTAGGCGCTTCAAAAAAGATCATCCGGTGGGTGTTTTTATCTGTAGGCATGATCATTGCATTCACGGGTGCTAGCTTAGGGCTTACCCTAGGCCTGATAATCTCAGGTCTTCAACAGGAATATGGCTTTGTGTCAATGGGAATGCAATCCGCCCTGATGACGGCTTACCCAGTAATTATTTCCATCTCTGATGTCCTTCTAACGGCGTTTGCGATTATTGTTATTACCCTTTTGGCTACGATTCAACCCGCTATTTTAGCCACAAAAAATCTTTCTCCTCAATCCTGAGCTCTTTTAATCCTTTTGTGAAATAATTTTCTTACATTAGAAGTTTTGTTTCAACAAAAAAGTAATGAAAGTTAATCCAGACCGGCCCTTTGAAATCATCTATGCCCTTTACGAACATCAATACGTTGGTTTTTTGTTTGAATCCTTCGCTGTACAACTGAATAGTCATGGGAAATTAACCCTCACCCATCAAAATATTTCTTCAAAAAACGCTGGAGAATTTGATTCGAAGCTCGCAGAAGATGACTATGAGCTTATTGATACCCTGGATGCCATGCAACACGAGGCCGTTGCTCAGCATTTTTCTCGGAAAAAATTGAAATCCAGCCAATTTTTTCTAAATACTTATCATGAAAAAAATGGAGACAAAATACTTCAAAAAGAGATCAACAGCTATTTAGAAAAAAGAAAGTCCAAAATTATGCCCTTGCTCTTAGGTAAAAATGTGTTTGAAATGGGTGCGGATGGTGAGCCCACTTTCAAACGCATCAATATGCTTCCAGAACCGGCAAGTATTCTTTTTCATTTTCGGAAAAACGAAGATAATACACATTATTTCCCCACCATCAAACTCCGAAATACCCGGCTTGAATTTCGCAATCAAAACAGTCATATCATTTCGAATGAGCCCAGTTGGTTAATGGTAAACAATGATCTTTTTACTTTTAAAGATCCCATAAGCGGCAGTAAGCTTAAACCATTTCTTAAGAAAAAATTCATCCTCATTCCAAAAAACATAGAAGAGACTTATTATCGAAAATTTGTCGCCCCTTTGGTGGCCACTCATGATGTCTATGCCAAAGGGTTTGATATTGTAACTCAATCTTTTAACCCCCTGCCCATTCTTACCCTTTCTAAAATAAAGGCGACTCACGCGGCTCCTTCCCTGTTTAACCAAAAGCCTGCTCAAAATCAATCTTCTGACGTCTTGATAGAGTTCAAATATCAATATGGTTCTCATAAATTCAAGGCTGATTTACTTAATAAAGTCAATGTATCTGTAGAAAAAGACCAGGGGAAATATACTTTTTTTAGAATCAAACGCAACACAGAAAAGGAAATACAATTGCTGAATTTTTTATTGGAAAACGACCTTCCCATCAAAAATTCCCGAGTGATTCTTTCAGAGTCTGAAGCCTTTGATTGGCTCAATCGCCATCAATCCTCATTAAAAGAGCGTGATTTTATTATTC
Organism: uncultured Flammeovirgaceae bacterium; assembly: GCA_913050055.1. Classification (GTDB taxonomy): domain Bacteria; phylum Bacteroidota; class Bacteroidia; order Cytophagales; family Cyclobacteriaceae; genus UBA4465. The sequence continues at coordinate 6,623 of CAJXAT010000015.1, forward strand.
AACAAAACAGTCATGATGACAAGAAGTATTTTTTAGGCCCTTCTGAAATTAGTATCAGTATCGAAGAGAAAATAGATTGGTTCGATATCAAAGCCATTATTAAATTTGGCGATTATGAAATCCCCTTTCTCGAAATCAGAAATCTAATTACCCATGGGCAGAATGAAGTAAGGCTCCCCAACGGACAAATAGGTATTATTCCTTCCTCTTGGGCAGAACAATATAAAGATCTTTTCATGTTTTCTGAGCCGATCAAAGGTGAATCAAGACTCCAAAAATATCATGTTGCGTTGGTCCAAAACCTCAAAGACGAACATAATGCACAAGTCACGATAAGTCGTCGCCTAAAAAAGCTGATGGATTTCACAAAAATAGAAGATCAAAAATTGCCTTCAGGATTCAAAGGCAAACTTCGTCCTTACCAGAAAGCAGGGTTTAACTGGATGTTATTCCTAAATGAATTTAATTTTGGTGCCTGTCTTGCCGACGACATGGGCCTAGGCAAAACGATTCAAACTTTGGCTTTATTACAACACGAACATGAAACCAATGCGCAATCAACCAGCTTATTGATCATGCCTACTTCATTGGTATACAATTGGCATATGGAAGCTAAAAAATTTACTCCTTCCCTAAAGGTACTCCTCTATACGGGCAGTGATCGGATTAAAAATGCTGAGCATTTTATGCAATACGATTTGGTCATTACCAGTTATGGAATCAGTCGAATAGATACAGCTAAGGTATTGAGCAAATGCTATTTCAATTACATCGTTTTAGACGAGTCTCAAGCCATCAAAAATCCCAATTCACTGATTTCTGTTGAAGTAAACAAATTAAATGCTCGAAAAAAGCTCATTTTGACGGGTACCCCCATTGAAAACAGCACCTTGGACCTTTGGTCTCAATTGTCCTTTGTGAACCCGGGTCTCTTGGGTAATAAAAAGTTTTTTACCTCTGAGTATCAAATCCCAATAGAAAAGCATCAGGATGTTGGAAAAATTTTGCGCCTCAATAATCTGATAAAACCTTTTATTCTAAGAAGAGACAAGTCTCAAGTGGCCAAAGATCTACCTGAAAAAACCATCAGTATTAAATATTGTACCCTTACGGCGAAACAAAAAGATTATTACGAAAGCGAAAAAGCACTCTTTCGCAATGAAATTCTAGATACTATTGAAAACGGAGGTTTAAAAAAATCTCATATTATATTGCTTCAAGGACTCACCCGCCTCAGACAAATAGCCAATCATCCCATCATGGTTGACGAGAATTATGAGGGCGACTCGGGTAAGCTCGAAGAAGTCATTTACATGCTTCACAATGCTCTAGGAAAGAATCATAATATTTTAGTTTTCTCACAATTTGTGAAGCATCTTAAAATCATCAGCAACCACTTAGAAGAGGAAAAAATCCCTTTTGCCTATTTAGATGGATCGATAAAAGACCGGCAGCGGGAAGTAGAAAAATTTCAAAACAATCCCCATATTAATATCTTCCTGATTTCTTTAAAAGCAGGCGGCTTGGGACTGAATTTAACAAAAGCGGATTATGTCTTTTTATTGGACCCTTGGTGGAATCCTGCGGCGGAGGCACAAGCCATTGATCGGGCCCATAGAATTGGACAAAAAAACAAAGTGTTCACCTACAAATTTATCTCCAAAGATACCTTAGAAGAAAAAATTCTTCAACTACAAGAAGCCAAAAAAAAACTCGCTAACGAACTCATTACCATCGAGGATAATTTTGTGAAATCTCTTTCTAAATCTGATATTCAAAAACTCTTTGACTAGGACTCCCAATACCTGTACCTCGAATAAATTAATCACTAGCCCCCCTCTTTTTTGGCCCTCGATCTAACTGATCCATTCGACATGATCTTCGATCGGTGGCCTTTGCCCTTCGGCCTTAACCCCAGCTATTTGCCCTAAATAAAAAAATCCCATCAGTCGATCCTCTTCTGCTAAACCAAAGGCTTCTTTTGCCGGTTCCATGTAAGTGACTCCACCCGTGCTCCAATAGCCTCCTAAGCCATATGCATTCGCCGTCAGGTAAATATTTTGAACAGCACAACCCACGGCTGCAATTTCCTCCACTTCTCTAATTTTAACGGAAGTGCTCCTTTTCATGATAATCATGATCACATGAGAGGCACGCTTGGGTCCTTTGGCTAGATTTTCATACTTAGCCGTTAAAAAATTTCCTTCTTGCGAAGCCACTTTTTTATAAATTTCTGCTTGCTTTCTTCCCAATTCCTCCCGTCCTTTTCCCGCATACACTTTAAATCTCCAAGGGACAGTCATTTTATGGGTAGGCGCCCAGTGGGCATTATTTAAAATTTGCCAAATGATCTCCTCCTCAATTTTTTCATTCTTATAATCTCTTGGATAAATGGACCGGCGAGAAGCAATCATTTGATTAAAAGCTGAAATATTCATTTTTTATTGGTTTTTTATAGCAGTCGAAATTACACAGAGCCGTTCAATCCACAATTTTTTTATCTCTTTTATTTTCTTTTTCCTCTTGGTTTGTCTGACCTTTTTTCCTCGTGACCTCCGTGGATTTTTCCTCTTCCATCCCAATAAAACAGTAGAATCCTCATACCTTTACTTGTATGAGTGAAAATCCTTCAAAATTGTTTTTGCTAGATGCAATGGCGCTTATTTACAGAGCTCACTTTGCCTTAAGTAAAAATCCAAGAATCAATTCCAGTGGCATCAATACGGGTGCCGTTATGGGTTTTACCAATACACTCCTTGAGATCATTAATAAAGAGAAACCCTCACACATTGGGGTGGCATTTGACACCCATGCTCCCACGTTTCGACATAGGGCCTATGCTGAATATAAGGCCAATAGAGAAAAACAACCTGAAGAAATCAGCGTTGCCATTCCTTATTGCAAAAAAATTGTCGCAGGATTTGGTATCCCCGTAATCGAGCTAGATGGCTATGAAGCCGATGATCTTATTGGAACCTTGACTCAAATGGCAGGAAGTGAGTACCAGATTTTTATGATGACCCCAGACAAGGACTATGCCCAATTGGTCAATGAGCATACTTTTCTTTATAAGCCTGCTTTTATGGGCAATGGTGTAGACATTCTGGGTATTAAAGAGGTATTAGAGAAATTTGATATCAACGAAGTCCATCAAGTCATAGATGTGTTAGGACTCAAGGGAGATGCGGTCGATAACATCCCTGGTGTACCCGGTATCGGAGATAAAACCGCTTCTAAATTACTCAAAGAATATGGCTCCTTAGAAGAAATTGTGGCCAACCAGCATTTATTAACCGGCAGTGTAAAAAAGAAAATCGAAGAATTCGGGGAACAAGGCCTTTTTTCTAAAGAATTAGCCACCATTAAACTGGACTGCCCCATTACTTTTGATGAAGAAGCCTTGCGTTATTCTGGGCCCATAGAAGATTTAATTGTCCCAATATTGGAGGAATTGGAACTGCGCACCATTGCAAAACGTGTTTTTGGTGTTCCAACTGCACAGAAAACAGCTTCGAGTCAACTGGGCCTCTTTGAAAACACCTCCCCAAACGTGGAAACTACGACCCTCGCCAGAAAAAATATAGAAACCACGCCACACAAGTATCAATGTCTCACTTCACCCAAAGAAAGAAAACAACTCATTGAAACATTGGGCGCTATCTCTGAGTTTTGTTTTGATACGGAAACCACTAGTCTCAATACGCTAGACGCTGAATTGGTCGGCTTGGCCATCTCTTATGAAAAAGGAACCGCTTTTTATGTCCCTTTCCCCGAGGATCGAACCTCCACGCAAGTACTCATTAATGAATTTAAATCAATTTTTGAAAATGAGGCCATCATAAAAATTGGTCAGAATCTTAAATATGATATTCAAATTTTGCGAAATTATGATGTCACGGTCAAGGGCAAAATATTTGATACCATGCTCGCACATTATCTCATTGATCCAGAGCAAGCCCATGGTATGGATGCCTTGGCAGAGGCCTATCTAAATTATGCCCCCGTAAGTATCGCAAAGCTCATCGGCCCCAAGGGGAAAAAGCAAAAAAGTATGCGCGACGCGCCACTAGAAGAGATTACCGAATATGCTGGAGAAGATGCTGATATTACTTTTCAGCTCAAAGAAAAATTGGCCCTTGAAGTCGCTGAGCGTAACTTAGACAAACTCCTCCACGAAGTAGAAGAGCCGCTTTCATTCGTGCTTGCAGACATGGAATACAGCGGCGTAAGTATCGATGAGAAGGCCCTGAGTGAATTGAGCGATGAGCTTCAAACAGAAAGCTTAAGAGTCCAAACAGAGATCTTTGAAATCGCAGGAGAAACGTTCAATATCAGTTCTCCCAAACAGCTGGGATCCATTTTATTTGAGAAATTAAAACTCATTGAAAAGCCTAAAAAAACAAAGACGGGCCAATATGCCACGGGCGAAGATATTCTTTCAAAAATGGCGCCTGCACATGAGATTGCTAATAAGATTTTAGAGTTCCGAGAATACCAAAAACTGAAATCAACCTATGTCGATGCCCTGCCACGCATGGTCAATCCGAAAGACCAGCGGGTCCATACAGATTACCGCCAAACAGTAGCCGTCACAGGCCGTCTCAGCTCAAATAATCCCAACTTACAAAACATCCCTATTCGAACCAAGAAAGGACGTGAGATACGGAAAGCTTTCATTACCTTAAATAGTGATTTTGTACTGCTTGCAGCAGATTATTCCCAAATTGAGCTGCGCATTATGGCCTCTTTTTCAAAAGATAAAAGTATGATGGATGCCTTCAGGCTTGGCAAGGATATTCATGCCACTACGGCCAGCAAAGTTTTCGGTGTTCCCTTAGAGCAGGTAGATACCGACATGCGTAGAAAAGCCAAAGAAGTCAATTTTGGTATCATTTATGGGATGTCTGCTTTTGGCCTCTCTCAAAATTTAAATATTTCGCGGAGTGAAGCTGCCGAGATTATTGAGGCCTATTGGAAAGAATTCCCCTCAGTGCGGATCTACATGGATGAATGCATCGCAAAAGCCAAAGAGCAAGGTTATGTAGAAACCATCTTAGGTCGAAGACGCTACCTACGCAACATCAATGCAGGTAATTTTACTATGCGCGGATATGACGAAAGAAATGCCATCAATGCCCCTATTCAAGGTTCTGCCGCTGATTTAATTAAAGTCGCCATGATCAATATTCACGATTGGATGAAAAAGGAAAAACTTGCCTCAAGAATGTTGATGCAAGTCCATGATGAATTGGTGTTTGAAGTACATTATTCTGAAATCACGCGGGTCCAAGAAAAAATAAAAGAATTGATGGTCAATGCCATAAAATTAGACGTCCCCATGGAGGTCGGCATCGGTAGGGGTAAGAATTGGCTAGAAGCACATTAGTAATCTTAAAACCCCTATGATAATGCCCTCATCTCCCACTGAAAATGATATTCGCCGCGCACATGAACGAATCCTTCCACACATTCATAATACCCCGGTCCTGACCTCACAATTTATCAATGAACTCGCGGGTGCCCATCTTTTTTTTAAATGTGAAAATTTTCAAAAAACAGGCTCCTTCAAAATGCGTGGAGCCTCTAATGCCCTTTTTTCCTTGAAGCCTGACGAACGGCTCAATGGGTTTGCTACACATTCCTCGGGGAATCACGCTCAGGCTGTTGCCTACGCTTGTAAGACTGCCAGCATAAACGCTTACATTGTAATGCCCAAAAATGCCCCCAAGGTAAAAATTGATGCTGTCAAAAATTACGGAGGGAACATTGTTTTTTGCGAGCCCAACGAAACCGCCCGACAGGAGGCCTGCGCCAAGATCATTCAAGAAACAAATGCGGTGTTTATTCCCCCTTTTGACGATTTAGCAATTATTGCTGGACAAGCCTCTTGTGCCAAAGAATTAATTGAAACTCACGCTGATTTAGATTATCTACTCACCCCTGTCGGAGGGGGTGGATTGGCGGCGGGCACGGCCCTAAGTGTCAAATACTTCTCTCCCAAAACAGAAGTCATCTTGGGGGAACCCCAAAGCGTAAATGATACCTATTTATCCCTCAAAGCAGGTAAAATCATTCCTGTTTCCCAAACCCACACCATGGCCGATGGCCTCAAAACGACGGTGGGGAAATTAAACTTTGAAATCATCCAAAATCATGTAAAAGAAGTGATTACCGTCTCTGAGGATGAAATTAGTCGTGCGATGCGAATAATTTGGGAACGACTAAAGATTATCATTGAACCTTCATGTGCAGTCCCCTTTGCTGCCTTATTGGGTCGTAAAGCTTTTTTTAAAGATAAAAAAGTAGGTATCATTTTGACGGGGGGGAATGTAGATCTGGGAAATTTACCTTTTGTGTAAATATCAATAGCGCTTCAATTTAACGCTCCCAACTTTCCAGAATCCTTTTTCCATTATCTCAATATTAATCTTTAGCTTTATTTATATTATTTTATTAATAAACGGTTAATCTATTTTTAATCCTTAGAGCCCTCCTTATGTCACGTCATTTTTTTGTGCTCATTAACCCGCGATCTGGTCGCGGAAAAAGTCAAAAAATAGGCAAAAAAGTAGCTGCTTTTTTTAGGCTTCATGAAATAAAATTTGCCGTATTTGAAACCCGTAATGATTGTAGAGGCGCTCAGACCGTCGAAAAAAACTTAACCCTTAATTATACGGATTTAATGATTATTGGAGGAGATGGTACCATCAATGAAGCCATCAATGGATTGAAATTAGACCTCCCGGTCTCATTTATTCCTTCGGGAAGTGGCAATGATTTTGTGAAGAATCTCCGCATTGGATCTACGTTGGAAATTCAACTCGATACCGCCCTAAACGGACCCATCACTCGAATCGATATCGGTCTATGTAATGATCGGAAATTCATCAATGGTGTGGGAATCGGTTTTGATGGTCAGATTGCCGCTGACATGATTCATCGAAAGGTTCCGTTTCTCAGCGGTCAGCTCAAATATTATTATCATGTCCTTCATATTCTGGGAAGTTACAAATACCGTGGTTTTGACTTGACCATAGATCAAGTCTCTCAAAGACAAAATTTAATTTTATTGACCGTCGCCAATGGCACCACTTTTGGGGGGGGCTTCAAGTTGACACCCCATGCAAAATTAAATGACGGCAAATTTTCTCTATGTGCGATCGGGAATCTTTCGCCATTGCAACGTTATTTGAAGGTCTTAACCCTACAAAAAGGGTCTCATCATCGTCTGAAAGAAGTTTCCTTATTCGATGCAAAAGAAATTAGCATCGGGGAAAATCAACAACTCGAAGCTCATATTGATGGCGAGTATTTTAATCAACCCCCTTTCACCATTTCTATCCTCCCAAGCGCCCTTCAAATCAGGGCCTTTTTATTTTAAATTTACCGTTTTTACGGGTCACCCAATAGCACGCTCCCGCGATCAAAACCAGCAAGATAGAAATGAATTGTGAATGAGAAATCAACCCTTCTATGACAAATCCACGTCTCAGATCTCCTCTAAATATCTCTATGATTGATCTTCCTACAGCATATATCATCACATATAGAAATACCAGTTGTCCATGAAATTGCTGTCTTCGCTTCAACTGAACTAAAAACAACATCAGAGACCCGATGAAAAAAACTTCATAAAGCTGTGTAGGATGCAGTGGAGTATCTAAGGGTTTTGCTTGAGACTTTGCGTCTGTAAACGTTACCCCAAGAAAAGAGTCGGTAGGCAAGCCATGACAACAACCCGCAAAAAAACAGCCCAATCGACCAAAACCATGTATAATCGTAGCGATTATAGAAAGAATGTCGAGCATGGGAAATATGGGCCATTTCTCTTTTCTAAAATACCAAATCACTGTAGGTATTACAAAAATCAAAGATCCATAAAAAACAAAGCCTTGTCTGAAGTTTTTAAGTAGGTTCTCAGGATTCGAAAAATAATAAGCAGGATCTTCAAAATAGAAAAAGACCTTTCCTCCTACGACAGCGGCAGAAATGATCAGTATGGTTAACGTTTGCACCTTATCCGGCTCAATACCTAGCTCTTTTTTGAACACTTTTATCCCATACATATAGGAAGTAAGCGCGCCAATCATAATGAAGAAACCATAGGCATAAAGCGTGATTCCTCCTATTTCTATTAATTCAGGATGCATTTCTATTCAAATTGGTTAGTTTCATTATTTTTCGAGCTATCATAGACCTTTATCGCAATTACTTCTGCCTCAGCGGTTATACTACCACTGCTTTCTAGGGTACAACTCATGGTGATTTTACGCCTTTGGTGCTCGATAACCTGAGCCCTTAACGTAATCATGTCCTTAGTTGGGGTTGGTTTTAAATACTTGATCTTCAACCCTCCGGTCGCATAACGATAGAAGGGGGTAGAATTAAAGTCTCTATCTTCTTGTTGATAAGCGTATGCCATGGCGGTTCCCATACAATGGCAATCGATGAGCGTCGCCATAACCCCTCCATTGAGCACTCGGGGCCAGCCCCTATATTTTTCCTCTGGCTGCCAGTGACAAATGGCGGCGGATCCCTCCCAAAAACTTTTGATTTGAAGGCCTTCTGGATGCTCTGCACCACATCCAAAACAAACATTCCCGGGCATATGGTCTTGAAAATATTTTGTCTCTGTCATCTGCCTTTGATTACAATCACGCTAAATTACGCATACAAATTGTTATTTAATATGGTTTATACGTTAGATTTAAATTTTTTAGGATATCCCCAATCCATAGCCGCTTATCTGGTCGAGACATCCGCAGGTCCTGTGTTAATTGAAACGGGTCCTTACTCCACCTTCGAAATACTTAAAAATGAAATCAAGCGCTGCGGTTTTGAATTGGATGAAATTAAACATGTTTTTTTGAGTCATATTCACCTAGACCATGCCGGTGCTGCTTGGGCGCTTGCCAAACAAGGGGCCACCATTTATCTGCATCCCTTTGGAAAAACACATTTAGCCCATCCCGAAAAACTAATGGAATCTGCCAAGCGCATTTATCAAGAAGATATGGATCGATTATGGGGTCAAATGCATCCCATCTCTATAAATCAATTGCGGAGTACGGTTCATTTGGAAGAAATCATCATTGGAAATCTCCGCCTGCAGGCGCTTCATACACCCGGTCATGCCAAACATCACATTGCTTGGAAAATGGACGATGTGATCTTTACCGGCGATGTCGCTGGGGTGAAAATTCAAAAGGGTCCAGTCGTACCTCCGTGCCCACCACCAGACATCAACCTGGAAGATTGGATCCATTCTATAGATCTCATTCTTGCCTACGAACCCTCCCAAATTTACCTGACCCATTTTGGTGTGATTAAGGACGTTCCTGCCCATATGCATGCACTTAAAAGCATGATCCATGATTGGTCCCAATGGGTAAAGAAAAACTGGATGCCCGGCTTTCCCGCCGAAGAACTTACGCCTAAATTCAGTGAATACACCTCACAGCAATTGCTCCGATTGGGTGTTGATCCACTGGGAATAAAACAATATGAAGCTGCAAACCCCTCATGGATGAGTGTGGCAGGTTTAATCCGATATTGGAAGAAAAAAATGGGTTGATTTTTCAGGGAATTTTACACGCTCTGGCCCAATACTAAATCTCCGGTCTCCTATGGATAAAGCAAATAGATTTTTGTATTTTTACCCTTATGGACCGTAGAAAATTTATCAAATCCGGCGCATTAATAGGTGCCGTACCCACCCTTACTTCTTTCCATCTATCTACAGAAGTTATCAAACCAAAGGCACTCAAACCAGGCGCTTCCATTGGGGTCATTGCGCCCTCTGGGGCTTTAAAAAGATCCGATTATGAAACGCTGATGGAAAACTTTCACATGCTGGGTTATCAAATCATCCATACCGATAATTTAAGGGTACAAAATGGGTTTCTCGCAGGCACCGATGCACAAAAGATTGAGGACTTACACCACATGTATGAAAACCCCAAGGTTTCAGCCATTTTTTGTGCTCGAGGTGGATATGGCGCTACGCGACTTCTAGAAAAAATAGATTATTCCTTGATTAGTACAAACTGCAAACCCCTGATCGGATATAGTGATATTACCGCCTTGCATTTGGCCATTTATAAAAAATGTGGAATTGTGGGTTTTCACGGGCCCGTGGGAATCTCTACTTTTAACCCTTTTTCAATTCAGCATTTTAATGACGTGATTCAAAAGGGGAATAAAAATAAAATAAAAATCGATGATCCCTTAATCATCACACCTGGGGTCGCCACGGGTAAACTCATAGGAGGAAACTTGTCTCTTTTAATTAGTATGATTGGTACTGATCACGAGATCGATTGGGCCGATCACATTGTCTTCATTGAAGAGGTAGGAGAATCTACTTACCGCATAGACCGAATGCTTACCCAACTGCGTGCAGCTCAAAAATTTAAAGGGATAAAAGGCATTATTCTAGGCCATTTTACCCGATGTGATGCGCAACCTGGAGACCCCTATTATGAGTTTTCAACCAGTCTTAGTGAAGTTTTCAAAGACCGCCTGGGTGATTTAGGCATCCCTGTCATGGGTGGTTTTCCCTTTGGACATGAGGAGAAAAATGCTACCTTACCCATCGGAATAAGAGCCACTATGGATACAGAAAAAAGGGTTTTGAAATTATTAGAATCTGCCGTCTCATAGCTTACTTATCTTCCTGTTCCCCTCAATTATACGGTGGCCTTTTGCATTCATTCACCTCTTTTTATAAATTCCCATCATGAAATTAGATGATATCAACAATTTTATTGGGGACATAGACCTGGAATTATTTGATCAACTACTCAAAGGTAGGTTTAATGATCGTCATCTTATCCTAGAAATTGGCTGTGGACAAGGAAGAAATATCATCCCTTTTTTAAACTTAAAAAAAACTATTTATGGTATCGATGTGGATGAAAAAAACGTAGCCCTCTGCAAAATTGTCGCAACCTCTTTGGGAGGAAATCCTGCTTTTTTTTCAAAAGCTCCTGCCAATATCCTGCCTTTTAAAAATGCTTTTTTTGATGCCATCATCAATTGTAGGGTCATGCATTTTGCCAAAAATACTCTTGAATTTCAACAGCAATGGGAAGAGCAGTTTCGGGTACTTAAAAAAGGTGGATTTCTCTACCTTAGTATGGATACTTCCATTCACAATGAAGAAATTGTGCAAAAAACTGATGGCGATCGATCTTGGCTCAACGATCAATCGGAGCGGCTGTTGTTGACTGAAAAATTATTTGATTTAGTCCAATTACACACTGGATTTCGGTTTTTGGAACCTCTTAAAACCCTCCGATTTGACCAAGATCATGCACATGCCATCCTCTGTCTTCAAAAAAGGTGATCCAATTAAGGGAAGGACTTTTTCGATCAATGACGAAATAATTACTGTTTTTAATGACTTAATATTATCCTTCATCAAAACCAATAACTCCACGATATCCAAAACTTACTTCACTACCACATTAAAACATAAATTCGATAATTTTATTTAAAAGGGTAACTTTCAACGAAAAAGACATGATCATTGTCATCTCCGAACATTAAGTATTGTTAACGGAGTCAAAAGATCACAAATCACTTCTGCGTTAATCTTTAAACTAAAAAGGCGTTAAGGAATTTAATCAATGATGAGGTCTCAAAAGCAAAAAACATTACCTTTGATAAAAATTATAAAACTATGGCAATGTTAGGCGTTATCGGATTCTTATTTATTTTGGCAATCGTTTGTCCTTACATTCTTCCCAATGATAAGGTTAGCACTCATAAAAAAGATCACGTATAATCATTTTCGAGGCTTTTTTTAAGCTTTCTTTTCCTTATCACTGACCTTTTTAGCATCGATCATCGACATCGCTACCACAGAAGCTAGAAAAATAACTACAATATTTACGAATAAATTGACGCCATCTGTGACCGCAGGATTTGTTAGTTCCATAATTTTTTAATTTTGTTGTAAATATAAATCAAATAATTGCTTCTTTTAACGCACTTACCAATCTTTGAACATCTTTTTGATCATTATAAACATTCGGTGAGATTCGGAGGGCTTGATCACGAACTGAAATCTTCACTCGATGTTTAAAAAGCGCTTGTTCTATTCGTTCCATCGTTGTGTTTTCATTAAAATAAACGCCAAATAAATGGCTCGCCCTTCCTTCCGAAGCCTCAACGGTATATCCTTCTGAGCGTAAGATATCGATGGCCTCATGACACAGGACCTCACAATACTTTTGTATCCCCAGAGGCGTCCATTTTAATAATTGTTTAATGGCTGCGATGAGCATGGGCACCAAGATAAAATTGCTGTGTTCCCCCACTTCATATCTTTGTGCTCCTGGTAAAAAATTATCCTGATAATGGGTAAGTCCAGAAAATTGATACGCCCCTTGCCTATTTATCCAGTTATTTTCAATGGGCCTGCCTTGATCAAACATTTCCCCATAATAAGCCATCCCTATTGAATAAGGTCCCATCAGCCACTTGTAGCCGGCTACCACCAACGCATCGGGCTGCACTTCTTGCACGTCAAAAGGCAATGCGCCAATCGACTGGGTACCGTCTATGATCAATGCCGCTCCCACCGCTCTGGTTTTCTGACGAATCGAAGTCAGATCATACTTGATGCCATTGACCCAATGAACTTGCCCTATGGAGACAGCTGCCGTTTGATCATCAATGGCTGTAAGAATGTGTTCATTCCAAGCCGCGCACTGGTTCTTTGCCTCCGTGGGCGCTGCCACAAACTTAAGCTGATAATGGGGATTGGCAGACCATGGATACACATTACTCGGGAATTGACCTGCTGCCAGAACGATATTCCCTTTTTTCTTTTCCAAGTTTTGCACCACATTTTCAATCCCATAAGACACCGATGGAATAATGACGTGTCTTGTTGACTCTGGACTATTAATCAGCTGACCAAACAGGTTTCTAAGGACCTCTGTTTCCTTAAAAAAATCTGAGGGTACGACATGAAAAGGTTTTCTTTTTTTAATCATGCCTTTAATCCCCGCCTTTTCTACTTTTTTCAGCAGAGGAGACATGTAGGCCCCATTCAAATAACTGATCTTTCGTTGTAAGGAAAATTTATTGCGTTGACATTTCATAACCTAAATTATTTATGGAAGATAAGGTCTTTAAAGATTAATCAAGATAAAATTAGAAAATTAAAGGGCCTTTTGACGCGCTCTAGCTAAATAACTGTCTTGTTATGGCAAGGGCCATCATAATTTCTTCCCTTTTTTCATAACCTCGCGATAGTCTTTAAAAAAAGGTCAAGATTACCGCATAACAGCAGGCTAAGAGGTCATAAGCTATTATAGATTTACTGATTTTGTTTTTCATAGGCACCTAAATCTGGGTGCTCATCACGTGCCCGACCCAGGAGATCATCCCAGACAGGACTGTTTTGACCAAGATCAACGGCTACAGATCCACTGTCTAATTCATAATTGTAATTTTCAGTATCTTGGAAGAGGGAAATGAGCGAATCAAAAAAAATATAGTTATCGTTAAGTGCCGTATTTGAATGAATGAGATTGTGATGAATAGATGACAACCAACCGGACTGTTCATCATCAGACAACCAGAGGTCGTTATCACTTAGCCCCCAAACAATACTGTTGTACAGGGTCAAATACAAATGATTCCTTATTTTACTTCCGTCAGAAAGAATAAGACTATTGGTAAAAATAGTAGCAGGATCCGAAGTATAAAATGAGTTGGGTGTATTGACAAAAGTGCAATGGGTATAGTGATAAAAGCCCCCTGCTGCATTAATGACATTACTCGACCCACTATTCATTATCAACAGATTTTCTCCGACTACGTCACTGCTATAGGCTGCTAGTCCTGCTCGAGAACTGTGTCTGATAATGCTGTGCTTTAATGTTAAGTCGGCCAAGGTATCCTCATCTGGATTGCCAATGGTTATACCTGTGATCGCATTTTCTATAATCGTATAGTCCAACAAATTGTTTTGACTTCCAATGAGAAAATGAAGGCCCGGCCATTGGCCCGGGGCAATGCGATAATCAATGTCCCATCGCGAATTTCTAAAGGTAATAGGATGGCTCGAATCGCCTACAGCTATGAGTTGACCAGCCACCAGAAGTGGGGCATTGGCATCAAAAAGGAGGGTAGCGCCCGCTTCTAAGGTCAACGAGCATCCTGCATCAATCAATACACTGTCATAGAATACATAGGGTCGGTCAGCGGTAAAAGTCATATCGCACAAGATTTCATTACCCATATAAATAGCATCTTGTCCCCATGCGATCAATAAAGTCTGTTGGGAATTTCCATTCCAATATGTCGTGATGATATCTTTAATTAAATAAGGGTCGTCGAGGTCTTGCTTATTCACTGTCAACTTTACTAAAATCAAGAGGCTATCTTTACCCATAAGTAAGAGGTCCTCAGCATGGTTTTCTTCGGCACCATTGATGATCAATTCGTACTCAGTACCTGCGCTTAAGGAAATCTCAGAAATACTGATCGCCTCGGTATTGGGATTGTAAATTCTCAATCGTTTGGTAACGCTCAATCGATCGGTAAGTAACGTGTCGAAAAGTAACGTATCTGTACTGAATGATAAGTTGATATTGGCCTGAGTAGCGGGTGCCTCGTCTTGATCATCACAGGAGAGTAGGGCGGCCAGAGCACAAAGGCCAACAATTAGTATCCCTTTAAAAAACGCTTGAACTAAGTAAGTCGTCATGGTTAGGCTTCGTCCTTGAGTCTTTCAGAGTTTTCTGCAATGCGCAGTCGATCTATAAAATCTTGAATATCCCCCGACAGAATGTTGGGTAAGTTGTATACCGTATGACCGATACGGTGATCGGTTACACGCCCTTGTGGAAAATTATAGGTTCTAATTTTGTCTGAACGATCCCCGCTACCAACCATAGTTTTGCGTTCTGAACTGATTTTATCATTGTGCTTTTTAAGCTCTTTTTCATAGATTCGTGATCGCAGGACTTTCATAGCTTTGTCGTAATTGGCGTGTTGCGAGCGCCCATCTTGACATTCAACAACCGTATTTGAAGGGAAGTGTGTCAGCCGGACAGCAGATTCTGTTTTGTTGATGTGCTGCCCCCCAGCTCCAGAGGCACGAAAGGTATCTTTTCGAATATCTCCCATGTTTAAGTCAATATCTACATCTTCCACTTCTGGAAGTACTGCTACGGTAGCTGCTGAGGTGTGTACGCGGCCTTGGGATTCGGTGCTGGGAACCCTTTGAACGCGATGGGCCCCTGATTCAAACTTTAATTTGCCATAGACTTCTTGGCCCTCAATTGTACAAATAATTTCTTTGAATCCACCCGCCGTTCCTTCACTGAAGCTAATGGGTTCTAATTTCCATTTTTGATCATCCGCAAACTGCCGATACATTTTGAAAAGATCCCCGGCAAAAAGAGAAGCTTCATCTCCTCCTGTACCGGCACGTATTTCCAAAATAACATTTTTGTTATCGTCTGGATCTTGGGGAATCAAAAGAATTTTCAGCACCTCATTAAGGCTCTCAATTTGCTGTTCTAGAACATCAATTTCCGCCTTAGCAAGGGTGCGAAATTCTTCATCTTTTTCTGTAGAAAGGAGGGCCTTAGTATTTTCAAGATTTTCTAAAGCAAGCAAATAAGCATCTGCCTTAACAACAATTTTTTCCAATGACCGGTATTCTTGATTGAGTTTGGCATACGCTTTCATGTCAGAGATGGCGTCGGGCTGAACAATAAGCAGTTCAATTTCTTCAAATCTGCGTTTAATAGACGTCAGTTTTTCAATCATTATTCCAATTTATCGTATCAAAATAGTATTTTATTTTTGAAGGAGGGGTCTTTTTCAAGAAAAATCTTGAAACAAAAAATCATAAATTTTCATTGATCACATTAGCGCAATAAGGATAAGCGTCCTCTTTCTGTGCGCGCAACCCCAGACTCTGCGACATATTCAATAACATACAAATAAGAGTCTTGTGGTAAAGGTACCTC
The DNA here is from genome assembly GCA_913050055.1 of uncultured Flammeovirgaceae bacterium. Taxonomy (GTDB): domain Bacteria; phylum Bacteroidota; class Bacteroidia; order Cytophagales; family Cyclobacteriaceae; genus UBA4465. Next base: position 22,621 of record CAJXAT010000015.1, read on the forward strand.
TTTAAGATCCCCTTTCCATTCGGCATCCAGCTCATTTGATTGATAAACAAGGGCACCATATTTATTATATATTTGAATAGTAGTTTGAATGATGTTTTCGTGACTGGGTTTAAAAACATCATTAAGACCATCATTGTTTGGCGTAAAAGCACTAGGCATCATTAATTTGAAGCCTTTTTCGATGATGAGTGTATCCATTTTTAAGGCCTCACAACCCACCTCATTAGTAATTTTTAAAGTAATAGGATAAACTCCAGGAGCCCTGTAAATGAACTCAGTATTTTGCCCTTCAACGGCCGCACCATTGCCGAGCTCCCAAAACCAAGAAGTAATATTTCTTGCCGATGAAGAGTCATTAAATGAAATGGGCCAGTCAATGTAAGGATTGGTATAGCTTAGGTCGAAGTCTGCGATGAGTTCATATTCGGTAAACAATGTAATTACCGTATCGGTACTACAATTATTGTTATCAGTAACGGTAACAATATGTGCTCCATCAGCCAATTCATTAAAGTAAGGGGTATTTCCAAGAGTGCCACTGTCAATATGGTATTGATAAGGAACGGTTCCTCCAAGGGCTTCCGTCAAAATGGCCCCTGTATAGGCGCCTGTACAGAGCGTATTTTCAACAGATAAAACATTGAGTAAAAGGGAATCAGGAGTAAGGATTTCTAATATCCCTGAGCTTTTCACACAAGCAAGGGAATCGGTGACAATTAATTCATAATTGTCCGCGATAAGTGAATCTATGTCTTGCGAAGTCGCATAATCTACTCCATCTTTAAGCCATTGATAACTGTAATTAGGGGTGCCTCCCGTTACCTCGATAGTGATCCCTGCATCTATTGTTGAATTACATGAGTTGCTTGTGACGACGGGGCTGATTGAAATTGGATCTGGGCCATTGAGACTCACAGGAAAGTTTTTTGAACACCCTCCATCATCGGTGACTTTGACTAAATAATTACCTGCCAAGATATTGCTCAGAACACTATCATTATTGCCTATTTTATTTATTGGGTTTTGCCAATCATAGTCAAAGTCTCCCCAACCTCCCAAAGCAGAAACGGTGAGGGATCCTGTGGAATCTCCAAAACAAGAGGGTGAGGCAGGGTCAAAAACAGCATTGATAGGGGGAGGATTTACCAAAGTAAAAGAATCACTTTTGCTACAACCAAAATTATCTGTTGCCGTAAAAACATAAGTAGCTGATGAAAGGTTAGAAAGGTCTCGAACATCTTCGGCCAACAACACCCCGTTTTTATTCCAGAAGTAAGTAAAGTCAGTAGAGGTTCCCAGGACTTCTAAGGAAATGAATATTTGACCATTACTTCCATTAAGACAAGAAATTTCATCAATGTCTCCATTGATATTAAATGGGTTATTTGGTTCTGTAATTTCAAAAGATAACGTGTCTGAAATACAATCGAAAGCGTCTGTAACCGTAACATCATAGACGCCAATAGCAAGATCTTCAATATCTTTGGAAGTACTGAAGGTCGAATCTGCCTGAGACCATGAGTACGAATAAGGAGATTGACCATTCACGACATTAAAGTCAATACTTCCCGTACCAAGCCCTTGGCAGAGGATGTGCTCGATAATCGTTTTTTCCGTATCAATAGCCATATTTGCGGGGTTTTCTACTATAAATACACTGTCCTTTTCACATCCTCTTGCATCTCTAACCAGAATATTATAATTTCCACTTACTAGTGAATCTACGAAGAGAACATCGTTAGCCACGTAAGATCCTGCCAAAGACCATTCTGAGCTAGGGTATGCATCTGCTCCTCCTGTGGGGTTAAGGGTAATGGAAGCCGTATTTGAATTATAACACAATAAAGGATCAATTATAGGATTAAGAACGATGTCATTGGGTTGACTCAGACCAACTGAGTCTGTTTTGGTACAACCAAAGACGTCCGTTACTACAACCGTATAATTGTTCACCTCTAATCCGGAAATAGTTTCACGTACACTATTAAATAGACTCCCTTCTTTATACCAACGAATTGAGTAATCATCGGGATGGGATCCGGTATCAATAATATCCAGCTCCACAATTCCATCTTTAGATTTATAGCAGGTCAAATCGGTCGTTGTAAAACCAATATCAAATGTCGTTGTTGGCCCCCCAACGGTAATGGATTCGACCAGTGGGGTACAACCTGCAAAATCTGTTACAGTCAATATATAATTGTCACTCAACAAATTCGAGAGGGTGTCTGTATTTCCAAAACCACTCCCACCTAATGACCAATTGTAGTCATAGGGAGCCGTCCCGCCCGAGGCCTGCACACTTATCGCTCCTAGGTTACCTCCAAGGCATATATTATCTTCTTTGGTGTAAAAAAGTGAGAGGGGTTCTGGCATGGTAACTTCAAAACTTTTCTCTATCTCACAACCTTGCTCATCGGTCACCTTCACTTTGTAAAGGCCACTGGCTAAAGTGGGCAAAGCAGTATCGGTCCAAGCACTGTCAGCAGGGTCGAAAATTACTTCATTTTTGAACCACTCATAGCTATAATTTGCAGTGTTTCCGCCTGATACATTCAGGCCAATGGCTGCATCGTTAATTTGAGAACAGCTGTTATTGAGGTTAGTTGCCGCTGTAGAAGTGAGGTCCATTATCGGATATTCTAGTATGGTATAGGTTTGGTTTTTGATGCAGCCATTAAAATCAGTAATTTGAAAAGTGTATAATCCAGGATTTAGGTCGTAAATATGTTTTTCTCCAGCTAATTGCAGTGAGTCTGCATCGCTTGCTCCGGCATACCAGGCATAGTCAAACTCGGTAGGATGCCCGTTATCCACATTTATCTGAACCTCTATATAACCATCAGCAGCTCCATTACAAGAAATGTTAGATTGTATCGTTTGACTAGGTAAAGCAGTGACACTCTTAGAAATCGTAGTGCTCGCATTAATGTTGTAAGTGGTTGTGGGTGAGGTAATAGTATAGTCAAAGTTATTAGAAACACACCCGCGGCTATCGGTAACAACCAATCGATAGTCATCTCCAGTTGGATTATCTCCGGTTAGGTCAGAAAGACTATCTGTGCTACCTATGGCAAGGGCGGCGCCCAACGGATTTTTGATCCATTGATATGAGTAGCCAGAACCTTCTGTTCCTCCAGATACGACAACGCTGATTTCTCCATTGTCCCCATCTTGACAAGAAGGATTAACCAAGTTAGCCTCAACAGCGAATTCATTTGGCTCAGTTAAATTAAAAATTGCTTGAACTGAGCAAGAGGCCTTACTCGGAGAGGCAACAACGGGAGCGTCTTGAGCAATCACCCTGTATTCACCGGCAGTTAATCCCGTGAGCGTAGTGGGATCAACTAGTGTTGGAGCTCCAGATGCTATGGGAGTATGTATAATTTCACCATTCTTATACCAAACATAAGTGTAGCTGCCATTCCCTCCAGACATAACAATGTTAATAGCTCCATCAGAGGCCCCATGGCAGGTTGTATTTGTTGTAATAGCGGTACTAAAAGTCATTTCTGCCTCTTCACTGACCGTGGCGGTCGAAGTTTTAACACACCCATAGTCATCTGTCACCTCCATCGTATAAGGGCCAGGAGCTAACTCGTATATGCGTCTTTCTCCCGTGGCTATCGGTGTGCCGGTAGCGGTGGCACCACTGTACCAAGAATATCCATAAGAGGCTGGATGACCAACCTCTGCTGTAATATTTGTTATCAATACACCATCATTATCTCCTTGGCAAGTAAGGTCGATAATATCTATTCCAATAGAATAAGCCGTGGTAGGGGAAGCAACAACGAAAGATTTGGATGATTTACATCCGGAGGCCTGCTCGGTAATAGTGATGTTATAAGTTCCATCTCCAAGGTCACTCAGGTCTTCAGAGGATTCAGAAAATCCAGCTACAGGCGTGCCATTTACGGCCTTAGTCCAAGCATAGGTGAATGAGGAACCACCCCCGACTGTAATGTCTAAGGCACCATCAACACCATTTTTACATTTAGGGGGGGTGACAACTCCTGTCAAGGATAAAATTGCCGCCACGTTAACATCAAATTTTTTAGTGACAGAGCAATCAAAGTTAGCATCTCTTACTACAACTGTGAATTCTCCCGATGTCTCAATAGGATATCCACTTCCATTATTCAAAGTATTTGTGGTTTGACCTACGATCAACTCCGATCCTTTGTACCATTCATAAATATAGCTATTTGACCCTCCTGTTACCGCCAGCACGATCCCCCCAAAGCTTGACGCAGCAGCAGGAGCATTGTCATAGCTCGTCACAAAATTAGAAGTACTCCCACTAAGATCAAAAGCAGTTGCTATGGGCCAGGCACCATTCAATCCATTAATTGCTTCGGTAACTGAAGAAATACTCGAATTATTTCCCCCAACAGTGCCCTGATTGAATTGGTAGTAGGCTGCTAGTCCTACTTCGTTCCCCTCCAAAGGAGTCTCTTTTGTGTAATTGATTTGTGCCTCTGTCCTTGCTATATTCCAGATGCGTAACTCATCTATAGAACCATTAAAAAAGTTACTATAATCACTATCTGCAGAACCCGCACCGTCATGTTGAGCCCCTATAGTTAATTGTTGGGCATTACTTGCCAGACCACCTGTTATTGCTCTACTGTTGATCGCAACGCCATCAACATAAATCTTCATTCCTGTAGCTGCTTGATAAGTTGCCGCTATATGGTGCCATCCGTTTTCTATTGCTATTCCAGTTGCAGAGATGGTAGTTGCAGCACCCCCATTTTTTATTTCAAAGTCAATACTCGTCCAACCGTTACTCGTTGAAAGAACAAAACCATTGGAGGTGTTTCCCGTTTTACTAACGATGGTTTGCTGCCCTCCCCCAACGGTATTAGCAAAAATCCAAGCTTCAATAGTAAGCGCATTGGTCATGTCCAGTGAATTGTCGTCGGCTACAACAATTCTATTTTTATCAGTAGGATCAAAATTCAACGCATTACCAAAATTCTCCCCGGGATCAGTTTGGCAGGCTACATCAGTAATTGTTTCGGCAATTTCAAGCAAGGCAGGCTCGGTGATGACAAAAGTTTTTTCTTTCAGACAACCATATAAATCTGTTATGGAAAATTTGTAAGAGCCTTGAGGAATGTTTTCAACAGATTCTAATCCTGTGTATTCTGGAATTAAATTATAATTCAAAGAATTGTCGAGGATATACCATTTTATTGAATCTGCGGGCCTAGGATGGTTAGGATCTGTATCGATGGTATACACCACCTTTGCAGCACCGTCATTGGCACCAAAGCAAGAAACATTTTCAATGGCCATTGAATCAATATTAAATCCAGTAGTTGGGCCTAAAATATCAAACTCGTGTGCTGAAGAGGAGCACCCATAACCATCGGTGGCATATACCGAATAGTTCCCCGGAGAGAGGCCTGCAGCTTGAAACGTTGTCCCATCTGTTCGGTTCGGACTACTTTGATCATAAATAATGGTTGTTGAGCTATTTGAGAGATTGGTCAAATAAAAATCATAGTGGTTTTCCTCACGATATCGTGACTGTAGTGCCCCTCCCACCACGACATCATAATATCCCGCATCAATAATTCTTCCTCCGGTAATGGTGTCATAGGCCGTCGCATCGTCGGTAAAGCCATAAGAAATGTTAAAGGCAAGGGTTTTCCCTGATCCACAACCAGCAATTAAATTACTCGCATCAGGAAGGTCATTATTTGGCTCAAAAGTAGCGCTATCTGCACGAAAGGTAATCGTATTTTGTCCAATGATCAGACCTGCTAAAATAGTACGTGTGTTTATAGCATTACATACGGAATAAGAATCCCCAATTCCATCAGCATTCGTATCATTAGCATTTCCATAACTCGCAAAATTTACCCTGGTCCAGGTAGCACCTGCTGGGGCCGTTAAAGTAACCATTTTCCCGCTATCCACCTCATGATAAACTTTATAGTCCGCAGTAATTTGAGCAGCAGGGCTTAACGAAGTGGCATCCACAGTTGCCGCAGCATCTGAGGGAGTAGCTCCATAAAGAATGGATGGAGTGCCTCCGCCAATTGTAACGCAACTAAGATCATATTGTGACCCTCTTAAATCTCTTGTTGTTGTGATGTAATCTATGGCCGTGACTCCAGCTGCAAGCAAAGGGCGTTCTGCTCTTGTGGCCCAAAGAATTTCATCTGGGGCATTCACCTGATATCCTAAAGTTTTTCTACAACCAAGACCATTGTCTACAGTGGTAAAATATTTTCCAGGGCCCAGATTACTAATTTTTCCATTAGGTATCCCCAGTGAATCTCGGCGGTAATATCTTTGGTCGCCAGGAGTCCCATCTTTATCTCGATAAAATAAATTGGTACCCGTCTCAGATTCTGTTACCGAAATACCAAAATAGAGTAGCGTCCCATTTTGTATGCTCTGAGGAGAAGATAATACAAGGTTACTTGCATCGGTAATGGAAGTTACCGTGACCAAACCAGAGATACCTTCTCCATAGACAGCATCTCCAACCCTAATCCTACCATCGTTATTATCTCTGAATTGTAGCGTTGTGGAACTACTCGTTGTTTCGTCGGCAAAAGCAGAAGAACCTTCAATCCAGCGAATAACATTGAAATTAGGTTGTTCTTCTGTGTCATCAAGATAGAAACTTAGATCGAGATTCCCGTCTTGATCTCCGTAACATTGTAAGGTATATCCTCCGATATCTCCCCAACCGCCAAGAACGTGCATATTATTATCTACATACCAATTATTCTTAACAACCTTTGTACACAAATTAGCATCGGTAACCGTAAGTTGGTAGTAACCCGGTCTTAAATTTATGATGTCATGGTCGGTATCTGAGAGTGTCTCAGCCTGGGCACTAGTCATATTCCAATCATTTGGATCATATTGCCAGACATAAGTATAAGGGGCAACTCCTCCCGAAACAGTTGCGTGGAGCGCACCATCTGAGTTATCTGTAGCATTACAACTGACATTTTCTTTATATATAATTACTCCTATGGCAGCAGGTCCGTAGACGTTAACTCGGGAATCACTGACCACGACACAATTATTGGCATCTTTTACAGCGACATAATAAGAACCGGCAGCGATATTTGTAAAAGTTCCTCCATTTGCCGTAAAAACAGAAAAAGAACCTGCTGCGGGCTGGGTATTTGCAGCAAGTCTAGCATAGGTCAAGCTGCCAGCACCTTCTTTTCCTACCTCCATGTTTACTGAGATAGTTCCATTTGAACTCCCAAAACAAGTAACATCAGTAGAGGATACTGAAGCAATACTTAGTTCATTAGCCTGAGCAGCAACGAAGGCTCCTGGACGAACGTCTACCTCACATTCATTGGCATCTTTGACAGAAACGTACCAAGTCCCTTTAGATATTCCAGAAAGGGATTTAGTTGTTGAACTTGAGAAAGGGGCACTGCGGGTTTGAGACCCAAAATTATAATTAAATGATCCATCGGTAAGACTAGCAGAATAATATAGAGTGCCTGTACCGCCTGTAGCCACTGTCGTTATTTGACCTGAGGCCTCACCATAGCAAAGGGGGCCAAATGTATTGAGAGGATTTGAATCAACAGTTAAGGTAAGCGCATTGGGTGAAGTTATGGTAATTTCTATTTCCCGAGATTCGCAATAAAGACCCGTTTCATCTCCCGCTCCAACACCATCATCATTTCCATTTCCATTAACATCATAATTGATAATTCGTCTTGCTCCCACATAATAAGTACCGGCAGGAAGATAATTAAAAGTATTATTTAGATTAACAACATAGCCACCGTCAAATAAATTTCCGGGAGATGTATCAATATCATATTCCATAATACCAAATTCATCCGGGTTTACGGTGGTGATATCACGGACTCCTCCAGTTATCGTTATGCTTCCTGAGTTAACCTCTTCACCAAAACACAATATATTGTTTTGAGTGGTACTAATAAGAGCATCTAAATCTACCGAGGGTTCTCTTATTATTATTGCATCACCATAGCTAATATGCGTAGGATCATCCGCTGCATCTCGAAAGGCAGGGTAATAGGTCCCCGCAGCTAGGCCGCTGAACACATTACTTGTTTTAGTTACATAGCCACCATCAAATAAATCTCCTGTAGCCGTTGCAATATCATATTCATAATTCCCACTTCCCCCAGTAGGGATATTAACGGTAATTTGACCATCATCAGCATCCTTACAAGTAAGATGTCGCCATGAGCCGGAGGCGAAATCCATTGGGACGTTCATAGTCCAAAGAAAATTTGTTATCGGCTTAATGTTAACGTTACCGAAGTTGTCACTAAAACCTCCTAGGGTAACTCCAACTGTTGTGAGAAGGCCTTCTCGGGTTGCGGCGAAATGGGCCGTATAAACTGTACTGGAAACAACAGTAAGAGCGGAGCTGATGGTGCCGTTTGCTGAGCTTAGATCTATATCGTTAATGTCAAAATCTGACGAAGGTTCACTTAAGGTGAAAGTCAAAATGATACCAACATCTGTTGTCGTCGATCCACTGTTAACAACAGCGCCGGGGGAAGCTAGTGTACCATTAGTAGCTGTGATGACTACAGTAGGCCCGACTCCATCGGATCCTGTAGTGTCTTCATTAAAACTCATTTCATTACTGCTATTATCTATGATTGTTCCAGCTGCATCATTGTAATCTAAATCAATGGTTAAAGAGGTATTATTAGCCGTAACTCCATTTAAATTAAAAGTTATAGAGGAAGCATCATTAGAGGTGTAGCTGCCATTTATGGTGGGAGATCCTCCGGCACTTTCTGTTAAGGTAAAATTGTTATTGTCTACATTGGATAAATCTACAGGTTCACTGAAAGTGACTACTATCTGATCTGCGGAGCCGTCTATGTTGGAATCTTTAGTGATTGCAGTAACCATAATAGGGCGAGCAGCATCGCTTAAAGTAGTTGCGCTGCTTGTTAATGCATTATTTGGTGTTGGGGCAACGTCTTTAATACTATTGGCAAAACCTGCGTTAGCAGTGTATAATACAGTGGTAGCACCAAATACAGTGGTATTGGCAGCTGCTCCGGTAACTGTTATCTCGATAGTATTTCCATTAAAATTAGCACTGGCCGCTGAGAAATTTGCCCCATTGGTGGGGAAAGTCCAATCTCCTGCCTCAAAAGTAGAATTTGATACGTCCTCACTGTAAATCACATCTACACGGTCTACTGTGCCATCAGGTTCCGCAATAGGATTGATATCTTTATAGGAGGCCGATAATAGAACAGGTAACGCAGTATCCACTGTTCCACTAAAAGTTTGATTAGATGCCAAAGCATTCGCCCCATCAGAAATTTTAGCCGCAACTAGTACCACATTCGGAGTAGCATCAGTATCCGGAGCGCCACTTTCAGTAAGGGTAATAAGTACTTTATTGTCATTACCCGTTCCCGTTGTGGTATTACTTACCGTGTATCCAGCAACGGTAAATGTAGTATTATCCAAAGTTGAGCTTCCATCAGTAATCGCCTCAGATAAGGTTACCAGTATCTGATCTATTTGTCCATCCTTATCATCATCTAATGTTTTTGCCGCAATTATGGCCGGTGCCGCTCCATCAGTTGTTCCATTAAAGGTTTGATCGGATGCTAAAGCATTACTACCATCAGAGATTTTAGTAGCAACGAGTACCACGTTCGGAGTAGCATCGGTATCCGCTGAGCCGCTTTCTGTAAGGGTAATAAGTACTTTGTTATCATCACCCGTTCCCGTTGTAGTATTACTTACTGTGTATCCGGCAACAGTAAATGTTGTATTGTCCAAGATTGAACTTCCATCATTAATATTCTCAGATAAGGTTACCAGTATCTGATCTATCTGGCCATCCTTATCACTATCAAATGTTTCTGCTGCACTTATAGCAGGTGGCGCTGCGTTATTTGCTCCATTAAAGACGGGTTGATTAGCGGCCAAAGCATTGGCCCCATCAGAAAGCTTAGCAGCAACTAGCACCACATCAGGAGTGGCATCGGTATCCGCTGAGCCGCTTTCGTTAAGTGTAATAAGTACTTTGTTATCATTAGCAAGGTCTCCCGTAGTCGTATTACTAACCGTGTATCCGGCAACGGTAAATGTAGTATTATTTAAGGTTGAGCTACCATCATTAATATTCTCAGATAAGGTTACTAGTATCTGATCTATCTGCCCATCGTCATCATCATCTAATATGTTGGCTGCAACGATGTTGGGTGCTGCCGCATCGGTGATTGTCTCAAAATCATCAGGATTGGAAGTCGCATTGGCAGCGCCATCCTTCCATTGATTGGTAATTTCATCTACTGCAGTAGCTCCTACGGCGGTATTTTTTGTAGATTGGCCTGCAATTCCCGTGATTGTTACCGTACTTGATGACCCAGCAGGATCTGTGAAACTTGCTCCTCCAAAAGTTGCGTTCTGTCCATCGGGTAATACAATTGTACCAAAATCACCAGCTACAGGAGCATTTCCATCATCAGTATCCACATTCTCACTGAAAGTCACAATGATCTTATCGATCAATCCATTAAAATCTGTATCATATATAGCTAAATCTGAAACCTGAGGTGCTGCCACATCGGTGATTGTCTCAGCATCATCGGGATTAGAAGTCGCATTGGCAGCGCCATCCTTCCATTGATTGGTAATTCCATCTATCGCAGTAGCTCCTACAGCGGTGTTTTTTGTAGATTGACCTGCAATTCCCGTGATTGTTACCGTATTTGATGAACCCGCAGGATCTGTAAAACTTGCTCCTGTTAAATCTGCTGTTTGTCCATCTGGTAATTTAATTGTGCCGAAATCTCCAGCTACAGGAGCATTTCCATCATCAGTATCCACATTCTCACTAAAAGTCACGATGATCTTATCGATCAATCCATTAAAATCTGTATCATAAATCGCTAGATTGGTGATCGTAGGTAATATCTTCTCTGTTAAAGTTGCTGTATTGTTTGACTGAGAGGTTGATGCCGCATTGCCCGCCTTATCATATATTGCATTGCCCGCAGCAGGAACAACATCAAGGGTTTCAGAGCCGTTAGCAGTACCCGATATATTCAAATCTAATATCCAAATACTCTGAGATGTTTTGGTTATTCCTGTAGGAGTGGCAGCAACAGTGGCAGCGCCCCCCGTAATACTTAAAGCAAAGTCAGCGGCAACTAAATTTCCCGAACCATCATTAGTATACACATCTTCTGCAAAAGTTACAGTAAGCTGTGAGTTCGCAGCATTCAAACTCACACTACTAATTGTGGGGACACTAGTGTCAACTATCAAAGCTTTACTATTGCCTAAAGAATTAGCCGCTCCGGGAGTCGCCAAAGTAACCGTAGCATCATTTCCTGCCGCATCTTGGATAGTCCCTCCACCGTTGAGAGACCAAACCTCAAGACCATTGAATTCGCTTCCCAAATAAGCATAATTCCCTTTGACCTCTATTCCATTTGCATTAGAAGTAGATTCTTCCACAGGAGTACCAGGATTACTTGGGTCTGAAATATCTATGATAACAAATTTTCCAGTTGCCGCAAAATAAGCATAATTACCTTTGACATCGACATCCTTTGCACTTCCGCCAGTAATATTCCTCAAACCAGCAATGCTAGGACTTGCCGGATTTGAAATATCTATGATAGCAAGACCTGAATTTCCATCGGCTATATAAGCATAATTACCAACAACAGAAACTCCATATCCGTAACCATTGGTATTTTGTTTCACAGGAGTTCCAGGACTTGCCGGATTTGAAATATCTATGATAGCAAGACCGTCCGGCGTGCCATTACCTACATATGCATGACTGCCATTGATGTCTATTTCGTTTGCCCATCCACCGGTAGCTGTGTAACTAGGGGCACCAGGATTTGCCGGATCCGAAATATCTATGATAGCAAGACCAGTGACATTTCCATCGGCTATATAAGCATGACTGCCATTGATTTTTACCTCACGAGCATTTCCATTGGTATCTCTATATACAGGGGTTCCGGGATCTGTCGGATCTGAAATGTTTATGATAGCAAGACCTGCAGGACCATCAGCCACATAAGCGTAACTACCAACAACATCTATTCCATATGCGGTTCCATTGGTCGGTTCATACACAGGCGTACCACCCCCTCCCGGACCTACAAGATTCGTAGGATCTGTAATATCTATGATAGCAAGACCTGAATTTCCATCGGCTATATAAGCATAATTACCA
>CAJXAT010000016.1 GCA_913050055.1 uncultured Flammeovirgaceae bacterium
AGTCTAAAGATCGCTTCAATGAGATCTGAAATATTTTCACTTTCTTGATAAGTGGGGATAATTATTAAATTTCGATTTGTCATTAATTTTTATGACTAGGGTTAAATATATTTGTTTGATAATATAAATATTATTTTGATTATTTTGAAACAATGAGGGCATTTTTTTTGGATAGGGACGGGATTATTAATGAAGAGCGAGGGACGTACACTTACCAGCTTCAAGATTTCATCATTCTACCCCATGTTTTAGAGGTACTCATAAGTTTAAAGGATTTGGGCTTCAAACTCATTGTCATCACCAATCAAGCAGGAATTTCAAGGGGCTTGTATACCAAAAAGCAAATGAACCTATGTCATGACTTTTTACAAATTAAGTGTCAAAATATCATTGACGATTTTTATTACGCCCCTTTACACCCAGAAATATCTGAGTCCTTGAGTAGAAAGCCGGATTCACTTATGTTTGAGCGAGCGATTGCCAAACACGACATCGTGGTAAGTGAGAGTTATATGATTGGGGATAAAGAAAGGGATTTAATTCCTGCAAGAAAGCTGGGCATTGCCACAATTATTTTGGGTAATACAGTCATTTCTAAATATGCTGATTACAGTATAAAAGACATTTCTCAAGTATTAAAATCCATAGGCGTTTAGGTATAGCCTAATATTTTGAGCATGTCCTCATTTTTTTGTTCTTCTGCGAACAGTTTAGAAATGAAGTCACCTTCTAGGTCTTTATTGATAATGACATGCCTAGGGGCAGGAATGAGACAATGCTGAATACCCCCATAACCGGCTAATGCTTCTTGGTAAGCACCGGTATTAAAAAAGCCAAAATATAAGGTTTCTGCTTTATTGTATTTGGGTAAAAAGACTTCAGCTATGTGGGCTTCAGAATCATAATAATCCATGCTGTCACAGGTGAGACCTCCGATATTCACCCTGTGATACATATTATTCCATAGGTTTAGCGGAAGGAGAATGTATTTCTGATTAACTCCCCAAACGTCTGGCATGTGCGTAATAAAGGAACCGTCCATCATATACCAGAGTTCCTTATCATTTTGGAGTTTTTGGTCGAGTACAGAATATATGGTAGCCCCACTTTCACCTACTGTATAATTTCCAAATTCAGTAATAATATGAGGTGTCGGGATATGATTTTTTGCACAAATCCATTTGATATTTTCTATAATTTGATCGACCATATAGCTGTAATCAAATTCAAAATTCAACTTATTTTTTACAGGAAAACCACCTCCTATGTCAATAGTGTCCAAGGTGGGACAAATCTTCTTCAGCTCACAATACATATGAATAAACCGACTTAATTCACTCCAATAGTAGGCGCTATCCTTGATGCCCGTATTGATGAAGAAATGGAGTAACTTAAATTCTACCTTCGCATTTCCTTGAATTCTCTCTTTGTAATAACCGATGATGTCTCGGTACCTAAATCCCAATCTAGAGGTATAAAATGAAAAGTTAGGTTCCTCATCTGAGGCGACTCTTATACCAATTTTCAACTTTTTGCCAATTTTTTCAGTATACTGTTCAAGTTCATTTAGATTGTCTAAAACCGGTATGCACTGAGTAAAACCGGCATTGATTAAGCCAATAATATTTTCAATATATTTAGGCCTTTTAAAACCATTACAAATGATTAGAAGCTGTTTATTTATTAATTTCTTATCATACAAATGATGAATAATAGGAATGTCGAAGGCCGATGAAGTTTCTATGTGGGCACCATTAGATAGTACTTCTTCTAAAACAAATTGGAAATGAGAGGATTTGGTACAATAACAATATGTATAATTCCCTTCATAATTATGCTTGGCCATGGCTCCGTTAAAAATTTCCTTAGCATATCTTATGTTTTGACCAATTTTTGGAATGTATGAGAGCTTTAGAGGAGTTCCATACTTTTCAACGATTTCCATAAGGTTTACCCCATGGAAATAGAGTTTTTTATCTTTTACCTCAAATTCTGAAGAAGGAAATTCAAAACTTTGATCGATTAAATCAGCGTAATTTTTCACCGTAGTTTATTCAAAATGTTTGCATAATTAATAAAAATAATTGAGATATATATGATCTCTTCTTGATAAAATGAACTAATTAATTCCAAATGACTTTCTTTTTGTAAGTATCATCTGATTAGATTTGAGCTTGCTAAGACAGATATGATAACATTAGAAGTTCTTGATGAATGTTCTCCTCTTTTGGAGGTGATTTTGGGATCGCCCGAAAGTTTTGGAGGGATACCCAAAAAAGACAATATTTTTGATCCAAAAACATTGCTAAATGTAAAAAATGGGTCGTTCCCCTCAGAGGAAGCCATCAAGACAGAATTAGACGCTTTTTATCATGTTTTAATGGGATACGGTGTGAAGGTACATCGTCCTGAAGTATTTAAGTCCGTGAATCAAATATTTGCTCGAGACATCGGAATAGTTATTGGGGATCAGTTTTTATTTCCACAAATCCTAGATAAACGTTCAGAAGAACAGAAAGGTATCCATTTCATCATAAATCAAATAGATGTAAACAAACTACTTAAAGTGGGGGGAAGCGCAAGAATAGAAGGTGGAGATGTAATGCCCTATAGAGATTATTTGTTTGTGGGTTATTCAAAAAAAGAAGATTTTGATAAGTACATAGTGAGCAGGACCAATGAAGCAGGGGTCGATTTTTTAATTGAATATTTTAAATCATGGAAGATTAAACCATTTGAACTAAAAAAATCAGATTACAATCCTTATAACAATGCCCTTCACTTGGATTGTTGTTTTCAACCGATAGGTAAAAATAAAGCCATCATTTATAAAGCAGGATTTAAAAATCAAAGTGACGCCGACTGGATCATTAATTTTTTTAAGCCCGAAAATATTTTAGAGATCAATCAGGAAGAAATGTATGATATGAACTCTAATGTATTTAGTATCTCTCCTGAGGTAATTGTGAGTGAATTAAAATTTGAGCGATTGAATCAACAATTAAGAGATTGGAATTTCATTGTTGAGGAAATTCCTTTTTCGGAAACGGCCAAGATGGAGGGCCTATTAAGATGTGCTACATTGCCCTTGAGAAGAAGCTATGCCTGATCAGATTACTCAGCATCTCATGATGATCCGTCCGGTGGCTTTCTCCAAAAATAAGGAGACCTCTATAAATAATTATTTTCAGTTCGATACCGAATTGACGACCGCATTGATTCAAACAAAAGCCCTCCAAGAGTTTGATGATTTTGTTCAAAAATTACGTAAGGTCTCCATTGAAGTTTATGTTTTTGAGGATACCCAAGATCCTTCCACACCTGATAGTATCTTTCCTAATAATTGGGTTTCTTTTCATCAAAATGGATCACTAATATTATATCCTATGTTTGCCAATAATAGAAGGCTAGAAAGAAGATCTGATCTCATTGATGCGCTGGGCAGTGATTTCAAAATCACAGAGGTATTTGAAGATTTATTATCTTTTGAATCGCACCATAAATTCCTCGAAGGAACCGGAAGTTTGGTATTAGATCGGGTAAACCATATCGCCTATGCTTCTTATTCGGATAGAACGAAACGCGAGGTTATCCTTGCTTTTGAAAAATTAACCGCTTATTCAGTTATTAGTTTTACCGCTTATCAAAATGTGGATGGCCAAAGACTACCTATCTATCATACCAACGTGATGATGTCGATAGGGGATCGTTTTGTATTGATTTGTGCCGAAGCCATTGATAACCTGATCGAACGCGAACGAGTGCTAGCCTCATTTATAAATCAGTCTAAAGAAATTATACTGATTTCTGAGGATCAACTAAATAATTATGTAGGAAACATGCTTCAAGTAAAAAATAAAAGCGGTGTATGTTTTTTAGTTATGTCAACCCGTGCTTTTCAATCCTTGAATGCTCAGCAAAAGCAACAACTTGAAAAATATGGAAGCCTATTGCACAGTAATTTAACCACTATTGAGATGCTTGGCGGTGGCAGTGCCCGATGTATGATGGCTGAAATTTTCTTACCTACTAAAGAATCATGAAATTAGAAGAGAATATAAAGATACATATCAAAAACGCATTTAAGTCAATTTTTGAATTAGAGCTAGATTCAGTACAACTATTTTTGCAACCTACTCGTAAAGAATTTGAGGGTACTCATACCTTTGTTGTTTTTCCCTTTTTAAAAATAAGTAAAAAGTCCCCCGAAGCTACAGCGATTGCGATTGGTGATTTTTTGAAATCCCGCAGTGGTATGATTAAGGATTACAATGTCGTCAAAGGATTTTTGAATTTAGAAATTGGTACAGCTGTTTGGATCTCCTGCCTTGATGACATGCTGAAAAAACAACATTGGGGACAACTGGATACCAATGGTAAGAAAGTGATGGTTGAATTTTCTTCTCCAAACACCAATAAACCCTTGCATCTAGGCCACTTGAGAAATAATTTTCTCGGCGATGCGATATCGAGGATTATTGAAGCTGCAGGATATCAAGTTAAAAGAACAAATCTGGTCAACGATCGTGGTATTCACATTTGCAAATCTATGCTTGCATATCAAAGATGGGGTAAGGGAGAAACTCCAGAGATGGCTCAACTTAAAGGAGATCATTTAGCCGGAAAATATTATGTACTCTTTGATAAATATTATAAGGAGGAAATAGCGACTTTAGTTAGGCAAGGAGTTTCTGAAGAGGAGGCTAAAAAAAAAGCTCCGATTTTGATTGAAGCGCAAGAGATGCTTCAAAAATGGGAGCAAAAAGAGGCTGAAGTCATGATCCTGTGGAACAACATGAATGCTTGGGTTTATGCAGGCTTTGAGACGACCTACCAAACCATGGGTATTGAGTTTGATGCTATTTATAAAGAGTCAGAAACCTATCTCCTAGGCAAAGACGTGATTGAAGAAGGGCTTAAGAAGCAGGTCTTCTATGAGCGCGAAGATGGATCGGTGTGGATAAATCTTAAGGAGGAAGGACTTGACGAGAAGCTGGTAATGAGGTCGGATGGTACTTCGGTATACATTACCCAGGATATCGGGACCTGTGATTTTAAGTATGAGGACTTTCCCATGGATCAATCTGTATACGTTGTCGGAAACGAGCAGGATTATCATTTTAATGTTCTTTTTGCCATTATGAAAAAAATGGGTCGGCCATATGCAGAAGGGTTGTACCATCTATCTTATGGAATGGTAGACCTCCCTAGTGGCAAGATGAAGTCAAGAGAAGGAACCGTTGTAGATGCGGACGAGTTGATGGATGAAATGTTTACAACAGCGGCTAAACATACCCTTGAGTTAGGAAAAATTGAAGGACTCACAGAGAATGAATCGAAAAACTTATTTAGGATGGTAGGATTGGGGGCACTGAAGTTTTTTTTACTCAAGGTAGACCCTAAAAAAAGGATGTTATTCGATCCTAAGGAATCTATTGAATTCCAAGGTCATACGGGTCCATTTGTTCAGTATACCCATGCACGTATTTCAGCGATACTGAGAAGGGCTTCTGCAGATGGTATCAACGAAGCATTGTCTCCGATCCAGAAAATACATCCTAGAGAACAAATACTTCTGGCTCACTTAGTGAGGTTTGAAGAGGTTATTGTACAGGCCGCAAGAGATTACTCACCGGCCTTGCTGGCGCAATACGTGTATGATTTGGCCAAGGACTATAATGGCTTTTATCAGGAGCTTTCTATATTCAATGAGCCTGATGATCCTCTTGTGACTTTCAGAATAAGCCTTTCAAGATTGACTGCAAAGGTCATTCGTCGTTCCATGAATTTATTGGGAATAGAGGTACCTAATCGCATGTAATGATCGAGATGAATACATGGATAAAAGCCTTTCGCTTGCGTACCTTACCGTTGGCTTTTTCATCGATACTCATGGCTGCTTTTTTGGCCTATTATTCTGGACATTTCCAAGTATTAATTCTTGTTTTGAGTTTGTTTACTACCTTGTTCCTTCAGGTATTATCCAATTTAGCCAATGACTATGGAGATGCTCTTTCAGGGGTAGATGGTCCTGATAGAAGAGGTCCCCAAAGGTCAGTACAATCTGGAGCCATTACACGTGAACAAATGAAAATAGCAATCATTCTTTACGCATGTTTGTCCTTTATTTCAGGGGGCATCTTGATTGTTTATGTTTTTAAAGATCATTGGCTGAATCTGCTCCTTTTTCTAACTTTAGGCCTTGGTGCGATAGCAGCAGCCATTAAATACACTATGGGTTCAAATCCTTATGGATATTCTGGTTTTGGTGACGTATTTGTTTTTATTTTTTTTGGATTGATAGGCGTTTTTGGAGGATATTACCTGTTCAATAGAGAACTAGAAATTATATTTTTGTTACCAGCCGTAAGTTGTGGTTTACTGTCTGTAGGTGTCCTTAATGTAAACAATATTAGAGATATTTCGAGTGATCGAAAAGCAGGGAAGCGGTCTATTCCTGTCATGATAGGCAAAGAAAAGGCCATTATTTATCATGGATTTTTGATTGTAGGTAGCTTTATAAGCGCGATTTTTTTTGTGAGTATTTTAATGCCGAGCTTTTTTGGATATACTTTTTTAGCGTTGATCCCTGTTTTTTTCTTTCATTTTAAAGCTGTCCAGACAAAAGAAAATAGTAGCTTAGATGCAGAGTTAAAAAGATTAGCTTTTGCAACCCTATTTTTTGTATTACTTTTGGGATTTGGCATAAATTACTAACAATTATACTTTTTCGCTTATTTGATAATTAATAGGCGCCTTTTTGTTTAAATTGATTTAATCACTTTTGATCACTACCACATGAAAAAAATTCTTGTTCCTTTCGATTTTACTTTGCCATCTGATAATGCGCTTGATTTTGCAACACAACTTGCAGAAAGGCATGCTTCATCTGAAATTGTATTGTTTCATGTAATTGAGCATCCTTCCGAGAGTAGATTAAAAATCATGGGAGCCTCAAGTATAGATCCTATGGAAAATCTGTACATGACTAAACTTATTCAACAAACTGAGTTGAAGTTAAGGACAGTCGTAACCAATGTGATGTCAAAAGTGACAGTTAATTTCAAAATAGTGATAGGAAATCCTTATGTTTCTTTGGCCACCGAGGTAGCCAATCAAGATGTAAACTTAGTCATTATGGGAACCTCGAGCTTGGGTGACTTAGAGAATTTATTTTTGAGTTCCAATGCAGAAAAAATAGTTCGTAATGCACAATGTCCTGTAATTACCATCAAGAATAAAATTCATATTGAAAAAATTAACAATATAGTATTCGCGTCAAATTTTGAGGAGGTGAATCCACCTCTCGTTGAAAGAGTCAGTTTTGTGCAAAATTTAATGCAAGCCAAATTGCGTATCGTAAAAATCAATACACCTGCGAGTTTTACAAATACGCGTCATGATATCAAACAAATGTCAGCATTTGTAGAAACTAATATCATCAGTAATTATACCATTGATATTCACAATTTCAATAATGAAGAAGATGGTATTGTTGATTTCGCTGACTTTATAGAAGCTGATATGATCATGTTAGGCACCCACCAAAGAAAAGGGATGAGCCATTTTTTCAACCGAAGTGTTGCTGAAGATGTGGCAAATAATTCCAAGTGTCCTGTCATTACGGTGCAGTTGGATTAATAATAATTCATTGTTACCACCTTTTTCTTCTCAAATTAAGAACGGACTTCCATTTAAATACTTAATGAGTAATGCAAAAACTAATTTTTTTATTAAAGCTTTGCAAGCTAATATTTTTTGTTATCCATGCCACAACCTAAATTAAAAATTGCCATTCAAAAGTCTGGAAGACTGAGTGAAGATTCGATTGCCTTGTTTAAAGAAAGTGGTATTAAATTCAGTAATGGACAGAGAAAGCTAAGAACATTGGCCTCAAATTTTTCCGTAGAGTTTTTATTTCTTCGAAACAATGATATCCCGGGCTATGTGGCTGATGGTATTGCAGATTTAGGCATTGTTGGACGTAATATATTCTTGGAAGAAAGAAAGGAAATTATAGAGATTAAAGCACTGGGATTTTCAAAATGTAGGATGTCTTTGGCGGTACCTAGAGAAGCCGAATATCGTGGGCTAGACTATTTTAAAGGTCAATGTATTGCTACCTCATATCCGATTATTCTGAAAAATTTTTTAGATGAGCAAGATATATCAGCTGATGTACATAAAATCAGTGGTTCTGTAGAAATAGCCCCAGGAATTGGTCTTTCGGTAGGAATTTTTGATATTGTAAGTACTGGAAGTACCTTGATAAGTAATGGTCTCAAGGAAGTCGAAACAGTACTTCATTCAGAGGCTATACTGGTTGGGAATAAGGATCTGGATCAAGAAAAAAACAAATTGATTGAGCAGTTATTGTTTAGAATTGAGGCAGTTTTAGCTGGTAAAAATAATAAATATGTTTTGATGAATGCACCTAATGAAAAGTTAAAAGATATATTGGCTTTAATCCCAGGTATGAGAAGCCCAACCGTATTGCCGTTGGCCGCTGAAGGTTGGAGTAGTATACATTCTGTACTTAATGAAGACGATTTTTGGAATAGTATTGAAAAGTTGAGACAGGCTGGAGCAGAAGGAGTATTGGTGGTTCCCATAGAAAAAATGATTCGCTGATGAACGTCTATAATTATGTCAATCAAAGTCAATTACGGGAGGTTTTAAAAAGGCCTGTGATGGATACAAATAAGATCGAAAAAATCGTTCTGCCTATCCTAGAGAAGGTAAGAAGAGGAGGGGATAGAGCTTTAAAAAAATTGGTGCTCGAATATGATCATATAGATTTAGATGAGTTATGGGTCTCTGAGGATGAATTAAAGGATGCTGAAAATCATGTCAATGCAAATCTTAAAATTGCCATAGAAGTAGCTAAAAAAAATATTTGGAAATTCCATGAAGCACAACAGCAATCCTCAATTACCGTGGAGACGATGCCAGGAGTTATATGCAAACGTAAATCAGTTCCTATTCGAAATGTTGGGCTCTATGTACCAGGGGGAACTGCACCCTTGTTCTCGACCGTTTTGATGTTGGGTATTCCCGCTTTAATCGCTGGGTGTAAAAATATCACCATAGCTTCCCCCACAAACAAAATGGGTAAAATTAATCCTGTCGTTTTGTATACGGCTCATTTATTGGGTATTCGCTCCGTCTTAAAATTAGGAGGGGCACAAGCCATCGCGGCCATGGCCTATGGTACTGAGACCATCCTTAAAGTTGATAAAATTTTCGGACCGGGTAATCAATATGTAACCACTGCCAAGCAATTATTATCTAAAGTGGTTTCTATTGATATGCCTGCAGGACCCTCTGAGGTTATGGTAATCGCAGATGACGAAAGTAATGTGAGTTTTGTGGCTGCAGATTTAATCTCACAAGCCGAACACGGGAATGACAGTCAAGTGGTTTTAGTAACTAAAAGTCAGTCGGTTGCGGATGCGGTTGTTTTAGAGATAAGAGAACAATTGATCCAATTGCCGAGAAAAGACTTGGCTGAAGAGTCGCTGAAAAATAGTGTAGTGATGATCGTGAATTCAAAAAAAGAGGTCATTAAAACCATTAATTATTATGGACCTGAGCATCTGATACTAAACATAAGTAATCCAGAAAAGTATATTGATAAAATTTACAATGCTGGTTCGGTATTTATAGGACCTTATACTCCTGAATCAGCAGGGGATTATGCTTCAGGAACAAATCATGCGTTACCGACCAATGGATGGGCAAAATCTTATTCTGGTGTTTCAGTGGATAGTTTTGTTAAAAAAATTACTTTTCAAGAAATAACAAAAAAAGGATTAAAAACCTTAGGACCTACCCTAGAGGTAATGGCCGCTGCCGAACAACTTGAGGGACATAAAAGAGCGGTGACGGTACGCTTGGAATCTTTTTAGAAATGAGTAAAATTGGGGATTTAATAAGGAGACATTTAAAAAATTTTACGCCCTATTCGACGGCAAGAGATGATTTTAAAGGAGATAGGGGTATTTTCTTAGATGCCAATGAAAATGCTTTAGGTTCGGTAACTTCTGAAAATTGGAATCGATATCCAGATCCTCGACAAAGCCACTTGAAGGAGGCCATGGGTAAGATCAAAGGCATTGCCCAAGAATGTATTTTTATGGGTAACGGAAGTGATGAACCCATTGATTTATTGATCAGGGGCTTTTGTGAACCGGGTATTGATGAGGTGATGATATTTCCTCCTACCTACGGAATGTATAAAGTGGTGGCAAATATTAATAATGTCAGCGTCAACGAGGTTTTATTGACCCAGGATTTTCAATTGGACATGACCTTGATAAAATCAGCACTCAATAATCATGTTAAGATCATATTCATCTGTTCTCCCAATAACCCAACAGGAAATTTGATACAGGTGAAAGATATTTGGGATCTCGCGACGGTGTTCAAAGGAATCATCGTGATAGATGAGGCGTATATTGATTTTACAGATACCCCTTCATGGATTGAGGTATTATCCAAGTTTCCCCATCTAGTGGTTTTACAAACCCTGAGTAAAGCTTGGGGCTTGGCTTCTTTACGATTGGGAATGGCATTTTGTCATCCAAAGATCGTTGATGTACTCAATTTGATCAAACCGTCCTATAATATCAGTGGTCCGGTCCAAAATCAAGTGCTTAAGGCATTAAAGGAGGAGGATCAAATGCGATCATTTGTTGAAGAAATAAAAGAATTGAAAAAGGAATTGGAGTCAGCACTTAATCAATTGCCCATTGTTTTGAAAGTCTATCCCAGTGAAGCTAATTTTTTCTTAGTTAAATTCAAGAACGTACAAGAAATTTTTCAGTATTTGATTCGTAATGAGATCATTCTAAGAGATAGATCAGGCCTAGTTTTATGCGAAGATTGCATTCGAATTACTGTGGGCACAGCATTTGAAAATAAGCAACTGATTCTTACGCTGAAAAATTATCTAAAGATATGAGACCTATTTTATTTATAGACCGAGATGGAACCATTGTCTCAGAGACGGAGGATGAGTTTGTAGATCAGATTGAGAAGTTGCATTTTTTACCTGATGTGCTCTATTATTTAAGAAAAATCCAACAAGAATCTCAATTTTTGTTAGTGTTGGTTTCTAATCAAGATGGTTTGGGTACTGAGGGCCATCAAGAAAAGAGATTTTATCCCATCCACAATCTGATCATGCGTACTTTAACCTCTCAAGGTATTCATTTTGATAGGGTACATATTGATGAACATTATGAAAGTTTTGATCATGAAAACCGAAAACCAGAGACCGGCATGTTATCTGCTTATTTGAGGGGAAATTACGACATAGCTAAATCTTATGTCATTGGTGACCGCAAAACAGATATGGAGTTGGCTGACAATTTGGGTTGCGAGGGGATTCATATAAGTAAAGAAAAAAATCAAAGAGTAGCCCTTGCGACTATGTCTTGGAAAGATATTTATGAATTCTTGGTGGTCAAATCACGGAGATCTAAGGTCATCAGAAAGACTAATGAAACCGATATCAGCATTGAATTAAACTTAGATGGAGCGGGTCAAACGGACATAAGTACCGGTTTGCATTTTTTTGATCATATGCTGGACCAATTGGGCAAGCATGGGGGCATGGACTTGAAAATTCAAGTAACGGGTGATTTGCAGATAGACGAGCATCATACTATAGAAGATACAGGCTTGGCCTTGGGCGAAGCAATGGTGAAAGCATTGGGATCTAAAAAAGGAATCAATAGGTATGGATTTTTATTACCTATGGACGACGTATTGGCACAAGTAGCAGTGGACTTTGGTGGTCGACCTTGGATGCAATGGGAAGGTATTTTTAAAAGAGAAAGGGTAGGAGATGTACCCACAGAAATGATTCATCATTTTTTCAAATCCTTCTCAGATGCCTCCAAATGCAATCTCAATATTAAAGTAATTGGTGAAAATGAGCACCATATGATTGAAGGTATTTTCAAAGCTTTTGCAAAAGCCATCAAAATGGCCATAAAAAAGGATCCAGAAGCATTAGACAATCTCCCCTCAACTAAAGGAGTGCTCTAGTGCTATATACGATCCCAAGGTATTGAAATAAGCATGAGCGCCAAGGAAATACCGAAAAAAATCAATTGCTTTTTGAATTTACTTTCGCTTGAAAGGGCTTTCTTTGTTTTGGCACTTCCAATGGTCACGATGATGGTGACTAAGATCATGATTGAAATGTGCTCAACGGCCCAAAAACGGAGAGAGGGATCTTTCATGGCGGCACCGAAATCGGCAAAAGCCGCTTGGGTGATAGGACTGAAAAAGAAGTACAATGAGATCCCAAGAAATAGCATCAGGTGAACCGTTCCCGCAAAAGAAGAAGCAAGAATACGATCTACTTTTTGATATTCTTTTTTACCATAAAATCCAATTATTGACTTGACCAAGATGATCAGAGGAAGCAGGAGTGCCAACCATCTAAATCCTGAATGTGCATGTAGCAATATTTTATAGATACTCATTTTATCTTTTTTGGCTAAATTAGACATTAAAGCCTACAATTTGAATCATTTTTTCAATAAAAATAAATATGGATGATGGGAGCTACCTTAGGACGGGATGGCTGGATTAAAAGCTTTAAAACTCAATACTCATCTGAGGATCAACTACTTTTTTAAATTGCAAATTTGAGATGCCTATTCCCAGCAGTCGAATACCTGCTTCATGTAATAAGTCTTCGTTAAGTAAAGATCTAATGAGCACTTGAATTTCTGAAAGATTTAGAATGACTTCTTTTTGTGATTTGCTTCTCGTGATTTGCTTAAAATTGCCATACTTTATTTTAAGACTTATAGTTCTGCCTTGTGCAGATTGAAGCTGATATCTTCTAAAAACTTCTTCAGTTATGGGTTTGAGGTGTGATAGAATATCTGCAAGGGTCATCAGGTGATGTGAAAAGGTATTTTCGGCGCTGATGGATTTCCTTTTGCGAGTGGGCAGGATGGGTCTGTGGTCAATACCACGGGCCACATGATAATAATAATTCCCTTGTTTGCCGTATCTCAGACATAAATCATCCAATGTTTTCGCTTTTAGGTCTTTGCCTGTAAAAATACCTGCATGCTTCATTTTTTCAGCAGTGACCCTGCCTATACCATGAAATTTTTTGATTGGGAGTTTTTCAATAAAAACCGCTGCGTTTTCGGGTAAAACTACGTAAAGTCCATTGGGCTTTTCTATATCAGAGGCGATCTTGGCCAAAAACTTATTGAAGGAAATACCTGCAGAAGCAATTAACCCTGTTTTGTCTTTGATTTTTTTCTTAATATCTATGGCAATGAGGGTAGCTGATTTTAAACCGATTTTGGGATGAGTGATGTCCAAATAAGCTTCATCAAGCGATAAGGGTTCAATCAAGTCTGTATATTCATGAAATATGGCCCTAATTTCACTGGAGATTTCTTTATACCGATCAAATCGGGGTTTGACAAAAATAAGTTGAGGACATAATCTTGCAGCAATTCTGGAAGATAAGGCAGATTTCACCCCAAATTTTCGGGCCTCATAACTCGCTGCTGCGACAACACCACCTTCCTTATGACCGCCCACCGCAACGGGCTTTCCTCGTAAATCAGGGTCGTCATTTTGCTCAACAGATGCATAAAAGGCATCCATGTCAATATGTATAATTTTACGCATTCGTTGGGTGCATTCCTTTCAAATCAAAAATAATTAATAGTCAGGATTTTAAAACCTCATGCTTTTCAATACAAAAAGCTATATAATTACCATGATGACTTAATGAAATGGGAAATTCTTTTTTTTCGTTTACACAGAGCAAGGGTAGTTGATTTTCATCTAGAGTAAAACTGATATTCAAAGGCTTGAAATAGGCAATGATTCTTTCACGAATGATTTTTTGGGAAGGCGCATTTTGATGACAAATCCAAATTTGATATATAAGTTCTATCCTTGTTGGAGTGGCCGTAGCCACTACATAGTTGGGTGCGGTCTCAACAGTGCCCAATAGCTCTTTGGAAGAGAAATGTAAATCATTTGAAAAAATGACTGTAATGAGTTTTGGATCGAATGATTTTAATTGCCGTTTACTCTTGAAAACAGCCTCTTTAGCACTCCAAACGATCCAATAGAGTAGGATGGGATCTATATTTTCAGGGTATTGATCACCTTTGGCTTTTATGAACCGTAGATGATCCGCAGTACGCAGATGTAACAGGGGATCTTTTATATCAACGATATCAATTCCAATCACTCAAGATAGATATTATGTTTTTTTTCGTATACGATTAAACCAGTTTGGCCATTTTTACTAGATTCATAGACATAATCATAGCTTTCGCCATTTTCGAAAATTTCATATCGGATCATCCAATGGGTGTCGACAATAAAAGCATTCAATGTTGATCCATTCTCAAGCTGAATCTTTATGTTATTAGTTCCTTTTTTTAAGAAGGGATTTAAATCAAGGGATAAATTTAATTCAGGATTTCCGTTGATGAATTGGCTATCAAAAACAAGTTCATCATTGACAAAGGCATAAACTCTGTTGTCTATTTTGGAAAAGATAATATTATAATCTGGAGTTTTGGTGATTGGGAACAAAGCACAAATGAGCCAAAAAAAACTTATCAATTTCATTTAAATGAATCTTAAATATAGACTTAGGGCAAGCATATCTATTTTTCTAGCACCTTACCATGAATGATATCAATGGCTTGGCCGATGGTACCCATTTGCATGATGGCATCATCCTCTATCATAATATCATATTTTTCTTCAACATCCAATACAATGTCTACAATGTGGGCAGAATTTATTTTTAGGTCATTGATGAGATCATATTCAAGTGTCAAATTATCTAGAATCTCTTTCTCAGGAACATAAACGGCAATGATTTCTTTTAATTGTTCTTGAATTGTATTCTTATCCATCTTTCCATTTTCTAAGTACTATGCTGCAATTTAAATCACCAAAACCAAAATTGGCTTTAATAGCGGTATTAATTTCTTTTTGAAGGGTCTTCATAGGAATACGCTCCAATGGAATTTCTGCAGTAATATCAGGATTTACTTTTTTGATATTGTAGTTCCCATGAACAAATGATTTTTCCATTTGAATTAGGGTAGCCACCAATTCGATGGATCCGGCCCCTGCAATACAATGTCCTATCATTGATTTAGGTGTGTTGATGAGTGGAAATTTATCTTGAGCGCCTCCGAGCGCTTTTTTCCAATTCTTTATTTCAGTGGAATCACCTTTTGTACCGGTCAGATGTCCATTGATAAGATCTATTTCATTACTAGCTACCTTTGCTTCACGTAAGCTATTTTTCATACAATGAACTACAGCATTTGAATTAGGAGCCGTCATACTTCCCCCATCTCTTAAACCGCCAGAATTGACATCAGCACCCAAGATTTCGGCATAGATCTTAGCCCCACGACTTTGAGCACTTTCAAGTGTCTCCAACACCATGGCCCCTGATCCACTTCCCGGAACAAATCCAACGCTACTGACGCACATGGGCCGCGAACCATTGGTCGGATCTTTGTTGGAATCACTGGCGAGTATCCGCATCGCATCAAAGGCACCCCAAATAAAAATCCCATCACCTTCGGTACTTCCACAGAGCATTCTTTTGGCCTTTCCTAATTTGAGGTATTCATAGCCTAGTAATATCGATTCAGTACCTGTAATGCATGCGGAGGAGTTCGATAATATCCTATTGCCTAGGCCTAAAATTTTGTTTAGATAGGCTGCTGCTCCACTGCTCATACTTTCAGGGATCGCCCTTGAACCGAGTCGCTTATTATTACCCGCTAAAATTTTAGAAAACACAGCATGATTAGATCCGTCGAGACCCAAAGCCCCAGAACCGATAATCATACCAGAATCGAAATCTATTTGATCTTGATTATGGGTTAAGCCAGCGTTTTCCCAAGCTTCAAATCCCGCGAGACAGGCATATATAATAGCATTATTATCTAGCTTATTTTGATAATAATCATTAAAATAGAGAGCTTTATAATTCTCAGTAATCAGCGGCTTACCTGCAATTTGGCATCTGAAATTTAATGCCTGAGATTCTTCAAAAAAGCGAATACCTGAGCGTCCTTCCTTTAATGCTTTTTCAAAATCTGCTGCGCCTACTGCGTTGGGCGCCACGACACCAATACCTGTAATGACAACTCTATTATTGATCAATTTTATCTTTATTTACAATCATACCTGAAAATTCACCTTTGCAAACTACTTGATTCGTGATAACATTTTTACAGGTTACTAAACATTTTATTTTATTGAATCGATAATATATTTTTTTGGAAGTTATTTCAAGCTGATCTTCAGGATATACGGGACCTAAAAAATCTACTGCAGTAGAGGTGAATATGGGTACAAGTAATGCTTCTTGACCCTTTAATTTTTCTTTAGCAAGATAAATCCCGTAACAAACTAATCCAATTTGAGCCATGATTTCAATTAAGATTACTCCGGGTGTTATGGGATTATTAGGAAAATGTCCTTGATAAAAATATTCATCTTTTTTAAGTTGATAATAACCTTTTGACCCATTTTCAGTAACTTCTTTTAACACATCCACAAATAAAAAGGGCGGCCTATAGGGCAGTGCCTCTATAATTTCTTTTAGTGATTCACTCATCCCATTAAATGTTCTCCACCATCGACAAACATAACATTACCATTGATCCAATTTGATTCAGGTAGGGTCAATAGATAAATGGCGTTGGCAATATCTTCGGGTAGTGTCATACGACCCAGTGGGTTTCTTTTTGAGGCTTCCTCAATGAGTTCTTCGTAATTAGGGATGAATCGCAATGAAGGGGTATCCGTAATTCCGGCATTGATGCAATTGACCCGTATGCCAAAGGGAGCAAGTTCTACTGCTAAGTATGTCGAGAGTATTTCTAAGGATGATTTGGCCATAGCTACCGCGCCATAACCTTTCCAATAACGGGTACTACCTGCAGAGGTCAGGGTGATAAGCCTGCTACCGGACTTCAAGAGGGAATGATCTTTTAAAGTTTGTACCCAAGTTAATACGTTAGTCGCCATGGCATCTATGGTAAGTGCTATGTCTTGCGCCGTGAGGGTGGGTTGCTCCTCTTTAGATACAAAAGGCTTTAGATTTCCTCTTGAAAGGGCATGCATAATCAAATCAAAGGAAAGATATGGGACCTGATCAGTAATCAAAGCAAGGGTTTCATTGATCCTTTCTTTATTGGTACCATCTACATTAAAATTAATTACTTTTTGCCCCGTATTTTTCATTTCATCAAGATGTTCATTGAAGGCAGGCATCAAAGATCGTCTATCTCTATGGATGATGATCAGATTGAAACCATTTTCACTTAATTTTTGGGATGTGGCAAGGCCCATACCACTTGATCCACCGATAATTAAAGCCCATTTTTCCATATTATATAGATTTTATAAAACATCTTCTACGGATAACAGTAGTTACGTTTCCTCTAAACTCATTCCAAAGATTAATGACATTGTGATTATCCTCAAGCATAATAGCGGTGTTTACTGTACTCACCTTTTTTTTAATAAAATTAGATAAAAGTTCAATAAATATTAACTGACTGGCCCCTAACTTTTGATATTCAGGATTTACACCGATAAGCAGCATGTCCAAAGTTTCGTTCTTCTGAAAAGCCCGAAGTAAATGGATAAAGCCAAAAGGATAAAGTTTTCCTCTGGCTTTTTGAAGTGCTTTCGAGATGGAAGGTAAAGTAATTGCGCAAGCTACAACTTCATCTTTTTCATTGACGATGATGGTTACAAATTCTTTTCTAACGAAACCTAAATAGGCATCGACGTAATAATCAATTTGTTTATCGGTTAAAGTATAAAATCCATAAAGATTTGTAAAAGAACTATTCAATGTTTGAAAGATGCCTTTTGAATAGGTTTTTATTTGAGATTTACTTTTAATTTTCTTTGCCTCAAGTTTGAATCTGGTTTTGATTAAAGAGGTACCTCTCACCATTCTTTTGGGTAATTCTTTGGGGACTTCGCCACGCCCTTCTAGCCAATCACAAGCTTTTGAAAATCCAAGACTTTCAAAATGAGAAGCATAATAAGGGAAATTATAAATAGTTGCTTGCGTAGCTAATTCATCAAAACCCTCGATTAAAGTACCTTCAAAGTCAAAATCCGTAAACCCCAGGGGTCCATGAATACCGGTAATACCAAACGGTTTGGCCCAATCAATGATACCTTGGATCAGGGCAGTAGATACTTTTTTATCATCAATGAAATCAATCCAGCCAAATCGAACGAGGTTTCTATCTTCTTTTTCGGCATCCAATATGATTCCAGCGATTCTACCCACAATCACACCCTCTTTTAAGGCCAACAATAATTTCACCTGACTGATTTCAAAGGCTGGATTTTTTGGAGTCAGGGCGCTGAGTTCAAAATCAATAAGTGGGGGGACGTAGGAGGGGCAATTTTTGTATAAATTGAAAGGGAATTTAATGAATTTCAGAAGTGTGGGTCGGTCTTTTACTTCTACTAATAATAGACTCATGTAAAATGCTTTTCTTTATAAATGATCATTCGACTTCTCTTTTATATAAATGAGTTCGTTGATTTCATGCTAAAGCTCAGGCTTCTGTAATCAAGTAAATTTTTCATTCTACCTAATAGCCAGCATTTCACTCTCATTAATTTTTTATACAATGTCTCGATTCTTATTTCTAAAAGCGAGAATAAATATTATTCAAAGCTAATTGAATTTTCAATAATTGTACTTTTTATGTTCTTTGTTCAGTGCTTTTTATCGAGCAAACATAGGTTATCAAAGAGTAGGGGCATGAACCTTTACTCTTAAACGATTTTGTACATTAAAATATTTGAACTTCTTAAAAAGGGTACTCTATTTACCTAAGAAGATGAGGTCATAGAATGAAAAAAGCAGTCATTATTGATGGGCTTCAATAGATAAAGGAACCTTTAATTTTTTCGCACATTGATAGATGGTGTCAATAGCTAAATCTATTTGCTCACGGGTATGTGTGGCCATTAAAGAAAACCTAATCATAGAATTGTTTCGGGAAACCGCTGGTGCTGCAATCGAGTTAACGAAAATGCCTTTTTCCAGCAATAGCATGGCCATTAAATGTGTTTTTTTATCATCCTTAATGAACAAGGGGATGATAGGGGTTTCAGTTTTTCCTGTATCGAATCCCAGTGAATTAAATGCGTCAATGGCGTATTCGGTATTCTTTAGAAGTTGAAGTCTCAAGGAATCATCAGATTCAATAATATCTAAAGACGCAAGTGCCGCTGCTACCGCAGCAGGCGTTGGACTTGCACTGAAGACCAACGAACGTGAGTTATGTTTAATATATTCGACCGTATGTGAGTCACTTGCGATGAATCCACCTATTGAAGCCAATGATTTACTGAATGTCCCGCCGATAAGATCCACTTGTTTTTCAACATCAAAATGAGAAGCAGCTCCTGCACCGTGTTCTCCAATGACTCCTATAGCATGGGCACAATCTGACATGACCACTGCGTTGTATTGTTTTGCGAGTTGGGTGATTCCTTTGAGATCAGCCAAATCACCTTCCATGCTAAAAACACCATCTACTACTATTAATCTCATTTCGGCATCTGCAGATTGCTGGAGCTTTTGCTCTAAGGAAATCATGTCGTTATGCTTGAACATTACATAAGGAGCCTTAGAAAGGCGCGCCCCTTCGATAATGGAAGCATGGTCAAGACGGTCTAAAATAATGGTATCATTAGGCTGGGTAATCGAAGGAATTACTCCTAAATTTACCTGAAAACCAGTAGTAAATAAAAGAGCAGCTTCTTTATTTAAAAAACATGCCAATCGATGTTCCAATTCTATATGTAGATCGGTTGTCCCGTTTAACAATCGAGAGCCAGCGACACTGCTGCCATATTTTTTTATAGCGTTCTCACTGGCTATTTTAACCTTAGGATGTGTAGTAAGCCCCAAATAACTATTGGATCCAAACATTAACACTTTCTTTCCATTTACCATAACCGAAGTGCCTTGCTCGGATTCAATCACACGAAAAAAAGGATACAAGTCTTGTTTTCGTAACAGTTCAGGTGCCATTAATTTATTGAATCGGTCGGTGAGTATCTTGGTCATGATAAAGTGAGCAAAAGTAATTATTAACGATGTTAAAACATCTTTTAGGTCGCATAAATTAATTATTTTTTAAAAAAAATATCTCGTTATAAAAAAAATTAGTAGGGTATTTTTTTTTGCAATCATGATTGAACTTCTCAAAAAAGTCCGTATTAATCTCTCATAAATTCACAGTGAACCCTAGTATTATTGATTCCTTCGACAATATCGATGTTAAATGATTTTTTCAATTTTTCCTAGCACTTCAAAATGTCAAATTTTTAAATAATACGATTTGTTTGACTCCATCATTATAATTAAAAAGGGGGGCTCTGCGATACAACAAACGACCTCATTAAAGAGAGCTCATCACATAACGCCATGAAAAAAATTGAGGGAATCTAATAACTGAAAGGGACTTCAATTTTAGTCTGATCCCAAGCAAGTTTCAATGCGGCCTCATTTTCATTTAGAGTTTCAAACTTTATGGCAAATGCCTCAACAACCTCAGTCGTGGACTTTACCTTCACGTTAAGTCTGAATACATCTTTTTTACTATCGTATCGATAAGCGCCCCAGATATCAACATCTGTATTGAAAATCAGGGTCCATTCATCTTTTTCTGGAATGGTAAACAAAGTGTAAGTACCAGCGGGTAATGTTTTTGAGCCAAATGTAAGTGGCTGGTAAGCAATGAATTCAGTAGCTTCATTGGCTCCGGTTCTCCAAATTTTTCCGTAAGGAACCATCTTACCAAAAACAGGCCTATTTTTTTTTTGAGGTCTGCCATAGGTAATACGTGCTACCGCTTTTTCTCCGGGCGACTGATCATGAGCAAAGTTATCAGGCAAATACGCCATATCCATAGGGCTCTTGTCTATACCTTTAAATTCTTGAGCTTTGATGGGTTGAAGGGAGGTAGTTAACGCGATAAAGATGAGGACTAAAATATTTTTCATGTTTGTTATGTTTAAATATGGTCGTAAAGTTAAAGATATCGACTTCAAATACCAGCCAGTCATAGCTATATATTTAATGATCAATCAACTGGTAATGTTCGGCTGTAGCCTTAAATTCGGTCAATTGATTAATAATCCAATCAGGGGATTCATTGAGTTCGCTGGCCATGATTTGAGCTACTTGTGGTGCAATCCTTAAAGATTCATTAACATCAAGAAAGAGGCCCCTGACCCTTCGAGCGAGCGTATCCTCCAAAGTTCTGGCCATTTCATGGCGGACCGCCCAGATAACCTGTGAGGCCGTCAGAGGTAAGCTTTCGCTTATTAGTTCCCCATAAACTGGAACTTCATCTTCAAGATCAAGTAAGGCTTGCTTCTCAATACCGTAAACCGCTAGCGTATCTTCTCTGAGGTTGAGACTTTCATCATATCCAAAAATGGGTAGATTGTGTGTAGTGCATGGACTCGCTTTAAGTTGACCTATAAGCATGGCTTGGTCAACTGTATCTTCTGCCATCTTTCTATAAGTGGTCCATTTGCCACCAATGACTGTGATCAATCCACTGGAGGAAATCATGACTTTATGATGTCGTGAAATTTCTTTGGTTGACTGTTTGTCGCCTTCTGGTTTTGCCAAAGGTCTTAAGCCTGAAAAAACACTTAAAATATCTTTTTTTCTCGGTTTTTTGGTCAAATACTGACTGGCTGTTTCTAAAATGAATTCTACTTCTTCTAACTGAAAACGAGGTTCAAGTAAGGGCTTGTCAATTACCGTATCTGTAGTGCCGATAATCACTTTATTATGCCATGGCACAGCAAATAGTACCCTACCATCTTTTGTATGGGGCACCATAATAGCATATTTATCAGGAAGAAATGAAGCATCAAGGACAATATGGGTTCCCTGACTGGGTTGTATCATTTCCTTTGCACTAGGATCATCCATTTTTTTCACGGCATCAGCAAAAACACCAGTCGCATTGATGACGACTTTAGAGTGAACTTGATATTTTTCTTGTGTTTCTAGATCCAAGGCCACAACCCCTTCGGTAATACCTTCTTTATTTTTTATAATTTTCTCAACTTTCATATAATTGAGAAGCACTCCATCAGAATGAGCGGCGGTTTTGGCTAAGCTGATGGCCATGCGAGCATCATCGAACTGACCATCAAAATAGATGACACCACCTGTCAATTCTTTTTGATCAATGGTTGGTATGTGACGAATGGTTTCCTTTACCGAAAGTCTTTTTGAAGTGCCAATGCCCAAATCACCCGACATAAAATCGTATACTTTAAGTCCTAATTGATAGAAAGGACCGTCCCACCAACTGTAGTTGGGAATTACAAAAGCCTGATTTAAAACAAGATGGGGTGCATTTTGAATCATTAAACCTCGTTCTTTCAGAGCCTCTAAGACCAAGGAGATATCACCTTGTTGAAGATATCGTACCCCTCCATGTACAAGTTTAGTAGATCTGCTTGAAGTTCCTTTTGCAAAATCATGTTGCTCGAGCAGTAAGGTTTTATAACCTCGAGCAGCCGCATCTACGGCAATACCCAATCCAGTGGCGCCGCCTCCGATGACTAAAATATCCCAAATACCCTTATGGCTTTGGAGTTTTTGGATCATAGTATCGCGATTCACTCTGAGATCCAGTTTTTACTTCGTTCAATGGCTTTCTTCCAATTTTTACGCATTTTGGTAGCACTGGGATCAGATAGAGGTCTGAAAATTTTCTCTGGTTCCCAAATCTTTTTAATTTCTTCGAGATCCTTCCAGTAACCTGTCGCCAAACCAGCAAGAAATGCTGCACCTTGGGCGGTAGTTTCGGTAATTTTGGGTCTCATGATATCTAAGTTGGCTACATTGGCTTGAATTTGTAGGAGTAAGTTATTGGCCGTAGCACCTCCATCTACTCTTAATTCTGTGGTTTTAATACCCGAATCCTTTTCCATAGTATCCAAAACGTCTAAGTTTTGAAGGGTGATGGCTTCCAGGGCTGCCCTTGCAATGTGGCCTTGCGTGGTACCTCGAGTAATTCCGATCATAATTCCTGTACCATAGGGATCCCAATGGGGTGCACCCAAGCCTACAAAACCAGGAATAAAAACGACTCCTCCCGAGTCGGTTACGGTTGCTGCCAATATTTCAATTTCATTTACGGATTCAATAATCTTTAGATTGTCTCTTAACCATTGGATGAGGGCCCCACCGATAAATATACTGCCCTCAAGGGCATAGGTAACCTCATTTCCAATTTGCCAAGCTACCGTACTTAATAATTTGTTTTTTGAGGTAATGATGCGAGAGCCCGTATTCATGATAAGAAAACAACCCGTTCCATAAGTACTTTTGACCATACCTGATTCGATACACATTTGACCAAACAAAGCAGATTGCTGATCACCTGCAATACCACTGATGGTTATGGGATAGTCAAAATGATCTGTATGCGAGGATCCGTAATTATGACTACTCGGTTTGACTTGCGGAAGCATCATTTTTGGAATCTCAAAAAGGGCCAATAACTCCTCATCCCATTGCATGTCATGAATGTTATAAAGCATGGTACGACTGGCATTGCTTACATCAGTAGCGTGAACTTCACCATAGGTTAAATTCCAGAGCAGCCAGCTGTCTACGGTACCGAAAGCTAAATCGCCAGCCTCAGCAAGAGCCCGAGCCCCCTCTACGTGATCTAAAATCCATTTTATTTTGGAGGCTGAAAAATAAGCATCGAGAAGTAACCCCGTTTTTTGTTGAATTAAAGATTCTAGGCCTTCTAATTTTAAGGTTTCGCAGTAGTCTGCAGTTCTTCGATCTTGCCAAACGATGGCTTTGTGAATAGGTTCCCCGGTTTTTTTATTCCATACAATAGTTGTTTCCCTTTGGTTAGTAATCCCTATGGCTTCGATGTCTGAGGCCTTAATTTCATGATTTTTTAATACATTAATTATGGTATTTTTTTGGGTAGTCCAAATTTCTTTAGCATCATGCTCCACCCATCCTGGCTTTGGAAAAAATTGCTGAAATTCTTGTTGACTAACACCCACAATTTGTCCAGATTTATCAAAAATAATAGCTCTTTCACTAGTTGTGCCTGCGTCAATAGTTAAAATATATTTGGACATATATGCTTTTATTAGTGGAATGTTCAAAAAAAAGGTTAAACTTGAAATTAAGAAATTTTGAATTAATTTTAGAGTTAAATGAATATTAAATGAGTCCTTATTTAGCAGAATTTATTGGAACTACCGCTCTAATCTATTTGGGAAATGGTGTCAATGCCAATGTATCCCTTAAAAAGACCTATGGAAATGAAAGTGGATGGCTTGTGATCTCCTTGGCATGGGGATTAGCTGTGTTTGTAGGTGTTGTCATTGCTGGCTCATTTAGTGGAGGTCATTTAAATCCCGCAGTATCTGTGGGTTTAGCCATCGCAGGAAAATTCAGCTGGAGCGCTGTCCCAGGATATATTTTAGCTCAAATGTTAGGGGCTATGATGGGCGCCTTTTTAGTTTTTATTCAATACAAAGATCATTTTAAGGCGACCATTGACTCTGGTACCAAACTAGGTGTATTTGCTACCGCACCAGCTATTAAAAATAATTTTAATAATTTATTATCTGAGATATTAAGTACAGGACTGCTGGTTTTTGGAGTTTTTTATCTCATCGATGGAGACGGTATAGGTTCTCTAAATGCCTTGCCCGTTGGATTGCTTGTGGCTGTTATAGGATTGTCATTGGGAGGTTCTACGAGTTATGCCATCAATCCTGCTCGAGATTTGGGGCCTCGGATTTTTCACGCACTGATGATAGATAAGAACAGTGATTGGAAATATGCTTGGATTCCTGTTTTGGGACCCTTCTTAGGGGCTATTTTAGCGGCCTCTTTATTTAAAGTCTTATAAAACCTTATGATTGAAGCCAATTGAGGTGATGTAAATTACCTTCTTATAGATTTAACCAATAAGTTATTTTAAAAGAAAGGGCCCGATAATTCACAGCCCCAATTTGAAAAAAGCCGTCGATTTGGTTGTATGCAAAATAATTATCGGTATAAACCAAATAGATATCTGATACAGGTTTGAACCTCCATTGAAGTCTCGAATTGATGTTTAGGTTTTCAATCTGGCTGTTGTATTGCACATAGGTAGTCCAAAATAATTTTTTAGTGAATGTGAAATCAAATTTAGGACCGATAAGATAGAGCTGACTGGAGTTGTATGGACTAGGTAGCTTAATATTATTATATGTGATGTCTATGGAGGTTGTTCCAAAAGGCTGATACCTATATCCCAGGGTGCCACTGAAGTTGAGTCTATGTCCATTGAAATATTGACCGGAATTGGTTTTTAATCTAACATTAAGCTTTCTTCTTTCATTGGAAGTCCAGGACGCTATGATGAAGTTGTAATAATAGGAGTCATTTTCTAGGAGTTCTTGTCCCTCACTACCGCTAGGATCAAAATCAGAGGTGAGTCGGGTAAATTGTTTTCGTAATCTAAAATCTAATGACGAGGTATTATTAAATTTGATGCGATAGAGGAGATTCATATCCCAATCTAATAAACCTACCGATTGTCTTCCTAAAACATCAAAATCAATACCTGGACCATGACTTTGAACTTTACTTGATTTTGGGAAATAACTATATCGGATCGTACTGGATAACTGTCGTATATCTGTTCTTTTTACATAGCCTACTTCTGGATTATAGCCGGTACCTATTTGCTGAGAGAAAATATACCATGTCCAGTTGAGTGTATTATAGGATAAGTAAATCCCCATGGCATGGGCTTTATCAACTTGAACTTGATCAAAGGAGTGATGAAAAAAAAGATTACCGCTCCATTTATTGTCTGAGGAAAGTAAATTAAAGTCAAGTCCTGCGGTTTGATTGGAAGCTACTTTATAACTGCTATCATTAAGGTTAAGTTTGAATGGTTGCTTATTGACAAAAATAAAGTCTAGGTTAGATCTCGTGAGTACTTTTTGTTGTACGGTGGCTACAGTATAATTGATGCCCGGCTGCTGAATAGAGGCATCACTTGCCCCCTGCATATTCAATAAACCGACACGGGTGTTTTGGGAAACCTTCCCACTCAATCTGAGTCCATAAGGGATGGGATTTTGTAGGGCTAGGCCGGTAGCGGTATCAGTGGCAATGCCAATTCTTCTTGAAAAGAAAGGTCGGGTATTTCGGTTACCATTATTGGCGAAAAGGTCAGCGTTTTCCAGAAAAAATTGTCTTTTTTCTGGAAAAAAAATTTCGAACCGATCAAGGTTGGTCACCTGGTCATCTACTTCAACTTGAGAAAAATCTGGATTTACAGTGAGATCTAGATTCAGGCCAGAGCTGATACCATATTTCATATCAAATCCAATGTTTCTTGAATAGTTAACTTCTTTATTATTAAAAAAATCTTTACTAACTCCTGAGGTGATAAACGGAATTACAGATATGTTGGCTCCCGTTTTCTTGGTGGGGACATCCCAAATAAGTTTTTGATTACTTGCCATATTTCCAATGGATAAATTTCTCGGTATATATGACCATGAGGACTTCTCAGTAGTTTTGCTATCTATCCTATAAAAATTGATATTCCATTCCTTTTGATTTTCATTGTAACGTAACGTGCTGAAAGGAATAGCCATTTCGACCGTCCAGTATCCATCATAAACTTTTGAAGCGCCATCCCACTTATTATCCCAATCAAAATTATAAGTATCTCTGCCAGAACCTCCATTTGAGATGAAACCTTCCCTTCTGACCCCAAAAGGATTAATTCCAAATATGGTGCCATTGGTTTTGTCTTGAAAAGGATCAAATATTACAGAAAAGCTATCATTTCCTTCACCGCGAAAATCCCTTCTTAAGGAAGTAGTGACATATTTCCTGGGCCCCGATGCATTGTATAATTTGGCCCCTATATAGATGTTCTGGTCATCATAGCGGATATACACTACCGTTTGAGCTAGGGCCAAAGAGGTATCTGAAGGAAAATTTTGCGTAAAATTATAGGCAGAATCACTTTGCTTCCATGCCATTTCATCGAGTATTCCATCTAAAATTATTTTTTCTGAGGTTTTTTTAATGTTAAGGGTATTTGTTTGGGAAGCGAAATTTTGGGAACTAATCGATTGGACCAGAAATAAGCTGAGAAAGAACTGAAGCGTAATTTTTTTCATTCAGCGCAAAACTATTATGGATTGTACAAAAACAATGTTCTTTTACATTAACGGCGATGGGTTTTTAAAAGTTGGTTCAGATTAAGGTTTAATATTAATGTCAAGCCTGATTTTAGGATGCATTTTTTTGGCATAAATAGCATTTAAAACTTCAAAATTTAACTCAAATGAGCTTAATGATTCAATTGTTTTGACCGACAAGGTGGTGCTGGTTTGGGGATTTAATTCGATTATTTCCGTTGCGTGATAAAAAGAAAAATCAGATTCGTTATTGAGTAAATAGGTCGCGTCCGAATGATTGAAAATGACGACATTAGCAATTTGAGTTTCCTTATTTCCATACATTTGATAATAAGCGGTATCGACAACTAAAGAAGACTCAATTAAAGGAATGAGGTATTTTTCTTGACCAATGAGACTATTCTGATACCAGGCGACCGTCCTGCCCTCAAACAAGGCTTCTTTGACACCCAACTCTGAACGTTCTTTTGCGAAAACTAAGGTTACAGGTCTATGGCCTCCTCCTGGAATATCAAATAGCCAATCAATCAATTCATGAATATCTGAAGTCCCTAAAATGGTTAATTCATGTTCATTGGCTATGATTAGTGCTTGATCGGCGAAGGTATTTTCGTTAGTTACCTCAACCCCATGAAGTAACCCTTCTTTCATTAATGCTTCATGAATGGGTGATAACTCGGTAATGCCCTGTGTATTCTGACCTATCCAATTGGGATGGTTCCAAAAGATGAAAGCACCTTGTTTTTTGGCCTCTCGAAAGGTTTCTATATAATCATCATGAACCAGCTGATTGGCATCTTCGATAAATAAGGCATTGCTGTGCCCAGGGGGTAGATCACGAGTTATTTCTGCCCCATGAATGACAATGAGGTCATAGTTCTTGGCATATTCTTTTGCTAATTCGTAAGAACGATTTCGATCCTTGTGGGGTAAATCCTCCCAATGGGGTTGGTATTCGAGATGTTCGGTAAGAGCGATAACATCGACACCATCAAAGAGGGCTTCTTTTACCCTAATATCTGGCCATACACTGCCATCAGAAAATACGGTATGCTGATGTAAATCCGAAATAAGGGTTTGATAATTAGGTAGATCAGGAAATTCTATTTTCCGTTGAGTCTGTGCAGATAGTTTTACTTGTGGGACTATAAAAGAGAAGCAGAAGAAGATTAAAGAGGAGCCTGTGATAAGGTTCATGATTTTTTGACTTCAAAGAAATTGACCGTAATTTTACATGAGAAAGTTAATGATAAAAAGGGAGTAAAATAGCTTGTTGGATGTATATTTATTTTTTAACAGTGGGCCTGGCCAATAATAATTTTCAGCTGTTTATAGGATGTTATTTTTGATCTGAAATTTTCAATGAAGGATAGACATTTGTTCGAGGATGATTAGGATTGTGATTAACAATGCGCTCACTCATAGACATCAGAATGTGAGTAGTAAAAGATGGATGGAAAAGAATCTTTTTGTAGGTAAGGCTCTTTATTTGGATTTGATTGAACAGAATTTTTAATTCCTATACGAAGTTTCCTGTATCAGAGAAAACCTAAGGAGGCGAGAAATTTTATAGGGATAAGTAAGGATTGGGGTTGGCCTCTTATCTTGGTGCTTTTTCTTTTCAATGATCTCTTCTAAGAACCTATCAATGTCAGTCAAGCTTGGCTTTTATTGTATGTGAAATGTTGTTGATTCAAATAGGTCAAATGATCGGAAGCTCTA
Organism: uncultured Flammeovirgaceae bacterium; assembly: GCA_913050055.1. Taxonomy (GTDB): domain Bacteria; phylum Bacteroidota; class Bacteroidia; order Cytophagales; family Cyclobacteriaceae; genus UBA4465. The sequence continues at coordinate 29,035 of CAJXAT010000016.1, forward strand.
ATATTGTTTGAGATGAAATGGTCAATAGTATTATTGATCGAAGATCTTGCTAGAGTCGGATGGGTCCAAAAAAAACAAGAACATAAAAAAAGCCTTCCATTGTTTTAAAATGAAAGACTTTTGCGATTTTACTCTACTTCTGTCGGGGTGGCAGGATTCGAACCTACGACCCCCTGGTCCCAAACCAGGTACACTACCGGACTGTGCTACACCCCGAAAATCGCACGCTTAAATTTGTTTTAATCGGGTGTAAATCTAGTTAAATAATTAGTATATGAAATCTATAATAACGGAATTTATTAAAAAATAAACCAGTTATTGGTGATACATCAATTTTGAGTGGTATTCCATTTAATATCACTCTTAAACTTAACTGATGATCAGGATTGATTTAGAATTAAGATAAATGATATGTCATTTGTGAAATGGATTAAAACAATTAAAAAACAGCTAATCCAGCCAGAATATTTACAGTGATCAGTCTAAGATTAAGAGACATAGTCGTTTCTTGATGTCTTCTTTGGAGAAAGAATAGATCGTAATAAACTACCAGTCAAGGAACCAAACCCAGTGACTAGGGCTCCAATAAGTGTACTGGCATAAATCAACCAAATTGAGTCCTTCAAATTCACGAGCAGTGCAATTTTTTCTGATAGAAGGGAGTTGGTAGCATTATCTATTGTAAAGGAGAGATAAAACCATACGAGGCCACCCGCGATGACTCCGCCATTGAAACTATTAAAATTACTTCCCCGAATCAATAAGCTAATCAGTCCAGCTCCCAAGGCTACGCTCCACCATGAAAAATAAAGAGGGAGTAGATAGGATAGGATACCCATCAGGAAAATTTTGATGATAAATTTCATTCTTAGGGTGTTAATTGAATTTCATAGAGAATATCTCCTGCCAGCAATTTATTTTGACCAAATTTCAAATTATAGTATTTCCCTTCAGCCCAGGGTGTGATCATATGTCCATACGTCGGATTGCCTGGATTACCCGTTTGGCTACCTGGATAAACCCCGTAAGCATTGATGCCTTGCGGATCCATTTCAACGACCATACGCCAAGAGGGACCATGATTCTTGCTTGCCGCATTTACAATATTATGATTGCCCCCAACAGAAATATTTTTTGAATGAAATGAGGTGAAGTGACTGATCAGATGATTGACCTCAGTTCCCTTAAACTCATTCCAAGAGTGATTCTTGCCATTAATACTTGACCACGCATTAAGAGAATCTACTGCGGTGTTAAAAGCATAATTAATTAAATCGGAAGTAGTTTCTTTTTCAGGCGTACTCAGGCGATCCGAAAATCCAACGAGACTATCTGAAATAATTAATTGAGAGGTGGTGTAGATATCAGGTTTATTGACAGCAAATGACATTGTATCAAATTCATCCCACAATTGATCCCACAAGATATCTGACCATAATTCAAAATTAGTAGGCGCCTTTAAATTAGGCTGATTAAAATAATCCCAATTTTGTAACTCATCAAAGAATTTATTTTGATCCTTATTGAGTGAGAGCGTATCTAATTGTGACAACAGATAAGGTAAAATCTCAGAAGCTGTGTAATTGAAATTATCATTTTGTAAACTCATTAGGTCTTCAGGTTCAATATTTTGCATGGTTATGAGTCGGTCATTCACCCTTCTATTCCTATAATTTTCAAATTGATGTGAATAAACATAATAAGGATAGGTGGTGCGGTCTACAGGGAATTGATTGGCCGAGCTCAAAAATCCTTGAGGATGATTATATCTTTCGAGTCTATGATCAAAGGGAATATATTTTTTCCATTCTGAATCTGGATCGGATCCATCTAAAATAAACTTTCCTTGACCCGAAAATTTTATGGGAAACTTGCCGGGTAGATTGAGAGCTATATTACCTTTTGTATCACTATATATTATGTTTTGAGGAGGGCCTGAGAAGAAACGGAGTCCCTCAACAAATTCAAAATAATTATTTGCTTTATTAAAATGAAATAGGGCTTTAAATGTGGTTGATTCGTCATGGGCGATCCAGCGCATGGCTAAATTTACTTTTTCATGATTGCTCAAATAATCTCGATCATATACAATAGGTCCATGATGCACCCTAATGATGGTATCGATAAAGTTCTCTGCATTTTTAATTACAATTTCCTCAAGAATTTGTTCTGTTTTGAACCATTGGTTGTTGTACAAATATTCTTTGCGTGAGGCATCTTTGAAGGTTACTGAAAACCAATCTACTTGATCTCGTGGAGAGTTCGTTACCCCCCATGAAATAGAGTCATTAAAACCAATCAATATGACCGGTGTACCCGGCACGGTTACCCCCATGACATTGATATCAGGACTGGTCAAATGGCTGGCATACCAAATCGAGGGAGCCGTGAGCTCAAGGTCCGGTTCATTGGCCAATATTGCATGACCTGATTTACTTTTGGTACTGTCTATGGCAAAGTTATTACTTCCGTTTAAGGGATTTTGTTTACTAATAGATTCATTGACAATATATTGTGCTTCGAATTTTTCAGGTTTTTGTGGTTGGCTCATGGGTTCGAAATCAAAATGAGTATCTCTCGGTATTACGGGGGCTGACGTTCCGTCAGGCTCAGGAAACAAAACATTAAAAAGATCCTCACCAAACATTTTACGAAAGTTGGTATGCTCTATATCTGCTTCACTCCTGGAAAGTGTACTTGCCAATAGGGCATAAGCCATACATGTTTTTACGGAGGTCCATTTTTCAGGTTCATAGTTGAGTAGTTTGAATTCAATAGGGTAATCACCTCGAGATAAAGATGCTATATAGGCATTCACTCCATTGGTGTAGGCTGAAATAATGCTGGCATAGTAAGCATCTTTCATGAGCCCATCATGAAGTTTTAAGGTCATATCCTTGAGACCCAATCGCCTTTGCAGTCGGTCGTATCCAAGTGCTTTTATACCCACTACTTCTGACAACCTGCCCATCACTACGCGGGCATAAAAATCCATTTGCCAAAGTCGATGATAAGCGGTTACATAACCTTGAGTCATGTACAAATCTTCAATATTTTTTGCGTTGATGTGGGGAATGAGCAACTCATCAAACTGGACGGTCACTGCCTCTTTAAGCTCGATCAATTTAATGGATTGATCCAGACTGATCGCTTCTTTTTCACTATTTTTCCAAAAACCTTGATGCGGACTTAATAATTTCCCAATTGGAGGGATATTATCAAAAGGCCTATTGAGTAAGGCGATAAAGGAAGTAGTGACCAAGAAAGAAAGAAAAAAACTTATAAATTTCACAAAGTTATTGTCTAGGTTCAAATGTATGTTTTATTATTTATTCTACCTTATTTTTTTTTAACAAATAACTTCTTGCAAGTTTAAAAGGAAAGCGATGTTCTTTTTTTAAGATCTTTTAAACATTTCTCCTTTACCAACGGGCAGAAAAGCTTCTATTTGGATAGAAAAAAACAGATATTGATCGTTATTATTTGAATTTCCTCTACTGAATCCTGCATCCAAGCTTTCCCAGGCTTCTTCATTTTCTAGGAATTGTTCTCTTCTTCGATTTGATAACTTAGATTGGATAGAGCTGTTATCCGTAAATGAAGGAAAGCTCCCCGAAACATCATCAAGATAATCTGTGAATGTATATCGATAGGCAAGTTCAAAATTAAAGTTAAGGAAAGGCGTAATTTTCATCTTAACCCCTACGCCGGCTGGGATAATGAAAGTAAGGGGATCGTAAGCGACATGTTCGGTTTGATAATCCCTAAGGGAAAATTTAGCATTGATCTCTTCTCCATTTTCTTGGATCTGAAGATAGGTAAATGGGTCTAAGGTGGTCATTCCAAAACCAAAACTGAGATAGGGGTCAATTTTCCATCTTTGATCATAGTTACCTGCATAAGGTCGAATAAAAAAAATGCTCTGCATGTTGAGCTCCCAGTTATTTGAAGTGAAGGAGAGGTTTCGCTCTTTTTCAAAACTACCGTCGGGAGCTTTTTCATCATCCCCACGCAATTGGTAAAATCCTGCAGAAAGTCGAGCACTGAGGTGGCTCCATAATCTTGCTTCAATGGCCAAGGTGCCATGAGAGAAATCAGTTTGACGCTTGTTTTCAGCATTGAGTTCCCCGATGTACTTGGTTTGTCCAGACCCTACAGCCACACTGAAATAGCGATCATTGAGCTTCCAAGTCAAAAAGCTTTGACTTTTGACCTGGAGGGAACAAAGTACCAATCCTAAAGAGAAAATGATTTTATTCATGCAGCTAAATAACAAAATCAAAAATAATACTAAAAAATGAAGATGAACAATTAATCTCACGGACCTTCTGCTTTTTGTTAAAATTTTGATAGATAATTTCCATATTATTTAATGACTCTATCGATTTGAAGGAGAGATGTGAATCAACGAAGTTGGCATATTATATTTTAATAGTATGATGTTTTATCCTTATCAATCAAATAATCAAAAAATCATGAAAAAGTCAATAATTACATTAATAAGCTGCTTCATAATGATGACCGGTCATACACAGGTCGTCATTATAAGATACCTAAAAGTCGATAGGGGTATGGAAACCTAATTTAAAGAGGGTGCTAAAAAGAAAACGGGTAATTACAATTCGAAGGAAGGACAAATAAGTTATTTTACCTTTTTAGTGAATAGTGCCCGTATTCGGGAGAATACTTTCGAGTAAGATACGAGGAGGAGCTGTCAGGTTTTGATAGCAATCACCCCAAGGGAAATGACTATTGGAACGATCTGTTTGGGGACTTACATACTTCCTATGATGCACAACGCTAGGGCTATGTGAAAATGCATCGCACGTTACGGTTAGTCCATTTGCAAAGCAATTGAGACGTATTTTAACCTACAACTACAAAGGAACTATGCAGATGCAGATATATTTATGCAAGTATGGTGGTGCGGTTCGGGTTGTAATGGAAATACAGTTAACGTTGTTTTTGGGCATAAAGATTATGAAGAACAAGCTACAGACAATAGCGAGGAATGGGTGAAAGTTGTAGAAAAATAAAATGAAATGTTTGGAGAGGATGCTTATGAAGAAGATATTCAGACTTTTGAGGTGTCACTCGAAATATATGGAAGAAGTAGTTACAGTATGTCTTTTCAACCAGAAATGAGCTCACCAGAAAACATGTCTTCTTTGGAAGAACTCAATACTAATAATTGATGCACTATTTTAATATTTTATTTGAAGAGAAAATCATCCTACTGAGTAGAGATGGTTTAAATTCGGGATGTATTTCCTTTTCATACTATACTTAAAAAAAGCTCCTTTTAAATTATTAAAAGAAGTTTTTTTTTAAGTGTTGTGATCACAGAAAAAACTTAAATTTACTGGCTATAACTAAACTATTCTTTACTGATTCAAACCTTGCATGCCATCGAAGGTTTGGATACTGCACATATTTAGATACCTAAGTCATTTGTGCGTTCTGGTTTGTCTAGGATGAAAATAATGATTTGCATGTAAATCCCTTAGCGGGGTTCTATTTTTAAGTAGAAGATAACACAAGAGATTAAAACAAAAAACCCATCATTAGACGGGTTTTTTGAGGTTCCGAACGGATTCGAACCGCCGTAAAAGGTTTTGCAGACCTCTGCCTATCCACTCGGCCACGGAACCTTAGT
>CAJXAT010000017.1 GCA_913050055.1 uncultured Flammeovirgaceae bacterium
TGGTTCGGCCGTGGCAGATAAAAAATTGTGAGCCCCCGGTGTTTTTTCCAGCATGAGCCATCGAAAGAACACCTTTATCATGATATTGATTATTTCCTAACAACTCACAATTAATGACATATCCTGGTCCTCCGGCACCAGTTCCGTCTGGACATCCACCCTGAATGACAAAATTGGGAATGACACGATGAAAAGTAAGACCATCATAAAACCCTTTCTCGGCTAGATCGATAAAATTTTGTACCGTTTTTGGTGCATCTTGCTCGTAAAACTCAATTTTCATTATACCCTTTTGGGTATGGATTTCTGCTTTTTTCATATTGTTTAATTTACACTGATCATTTCTTTAATGATGATTAAAAAATCATTTTATTTGCAAAAATAACATTAAAAACACCATGGAAAGAATTAGTTGTTTTATGATTTGTCTTTGGGTCCTATTTTTTAAAACTCTTGGTCAGATAGACGAAAATAAGGTTACCCGTTTTGTTTTAAATTACTCAAAAACTCAGGACGTGAGAGCGGAAGCCGTAAGATCGATCTTAGACAGTGCGCAGTATATTCCAGAAATTATTGAACGCATCAGCCGACCAGCAGAGGGCATTTCTTGGAAAAGGTATAGAAAGATATTTCTTACCAACGAAAGAATAACTAAAGGCGTAAATTTTTGGAATGATCATGAAAGCGCTTTGAATGCGGTCAGTAAGGATACGGGTGTCGAAATCGAATATTTGATTGCCATTCTAGGGGTTGAAACCTATTATGGTGAGAAAAAAGGAGCTTATAAGGTATTGGATGCTTTGTATACCTTGGCGTTCGCATATCCCAAAAGAGCGAATTTTTTTACCAAAGAATTGGATGAATTCATTACCTTGTCCATTACGCAAAATTTAGATTTATATAACGCCGAAGGTTCCTATGCAGGCGCCATTGGGTATTGTCAATTCATGCCGAGTAGCTACCGGGCCTATGCCAAAAGTTTTGATGGATCTAAAGATTGCGACCTGGTCAATAACGTAGACGATGCGATAGCGAGTGCCGCAAATTATTTAAAGATGCACAAATGGAAAAAGGGTCAAAAAGTGGCCCTTCCAGTTAATAAAATGACTAAAGATATCAGCTCAAGTCAGCTATACACCAAGCCTAAAAATACCATTGAGTACTATAGAGCCAAGGGCTATCAAGTAGAGGGCCAAATTCAGACAGACTTGGTTTCACTCATCGAACTGGATAATGAGATTTCAAAAGAATATTGGATGGGCTTCCATAATTTTTATGTGATTACTCGCTACAATCACAGCCCACTTTACGCGATGGCGGTACATCAACTGGCGCAAGCAATTCGCACATTAAGGAATTGACTTTTCGATCCATGATTCATAAGATAGACCAAAAAGGACCTACTAATTTATCAAAGTCCTACTGAAACACTAAACAGAAATAACGAAAAATAATTAAGGTCAACATTTGAATAGAAAATATTTTTTATTGATCTTTCCATCACCATGCGAATATCTCTAGTATTAATTCATGACTGACACAATGGAAAAAATAGGATTAATAATCTTTTCAATCTTTTTTTTGATTGATCTTAACGCCCAAAAAAATGAAACTGTGACCCTAACCTCAGAACAGCTTAAACAAATAAAAGCCAAGGCAACAGAATTGTATCAAGCGTTAGATCGTGTGACACCCGGGGAGGGGAGCGCACCACCTTCAGATGCCTTCGTTCTGTTTGACGGGTCTTCGTTGGATCCATGGCAAAAGCCATTTTTTGAGTACAGTGGAAGTATGGCGGAGTACGCTGAGTGGTTACCTGCGCTAAAAAGAGGCCCCTATAATACACGTCCAGCAGATTGGCAATTGGAAAAAGGTGAAATGGTGGCTGTACCCGGGGCGGGCCACTTGGTGACCAAAGAACTTTTTGGAGATGTTCAATTTCATATTGAATGGTTGGCTCCAGAGAATACCACTAAAAAAGGTCAGGATTACAGCAACAGTGGAATTTTTTTTATGGGACTTTACGAAGTTCAAATACTGAATTCCTTTGATAATGAAACTTACAGTAATGGTCAAGCGGGCGCCATTTATAAGCAACATACCCCCTTAGTAAACACCACAAAACCGCCGGGTAACTGGCAGCGGTATGATATTATTTTCAGCACACCGAAGTTTTCTGAAAAGGGAGATTTGCTTAGTTCAGCAAGAATGACCGTCTTTCATAACGGGGTATTGATTCAAAATAACGTTTCGTTATTGGGCCCCACCTGTTATATCGGTCAAGCGCATTATATTAAACATCCCGAAGAATTACCTATTCTATTACAAGATCATGGAAACCCAGTGAGATTCCGCAATATTTGGGCGAGGAAGTTATAGCCCTTACCACCTATTTTTATTTATGTAATTCATCATAAAGTGCCACGCAATGTGTGTATCTTATCAGGATCTTACCCACTTAAGCTGGTATGCCTTACCGTTTATATAAGTTAAAAAGGGATTTCAATGGGCGCTCATTAAATTAGACTTTACATAGTGGCGTTAACTTCTCATACTTTTAAATAATCAGCATGCTAAAAAACACATTTTCAATATTTGGACTTTTGGTATTTTTCCTGTCCAATGCACAACCAGATGTTGTGGATAAGCAACGGTTTTCATTTGAGCCAGAGCTAGAAATCAATGAAAAAATACCCAGTCCGAAAACATATTTAAACTATGATTTAGGTGCTTCTTTTACGCTATATGCCGACGTAGAAGCTTACTTTAAGGCCCTTTCAGCCTCTTCTGGACGTGTTTTATACCATGAGTATGGACAGACTTACGAGGGTCGACCTTTGATTAATTTAGTTATCTCCTCCGAAGAGAACATAAAAAACATAGATGAAATTAAATCAAAGCACATGCAATTCTTGCAAGGAGCTGAGGCGGACAAAGCAGTTTTGAAAGGTCAACCTACTTTTACTTCTTTTAGTTACAACATTCATGGTAATGAAGCATCATCGACTGAAGCGGCGATGCAGGTAGCCTACCGCATGGCGGCAGCTCAAGACGATGAAACGGAGGTAGTACTCAAAAACTCAGTAATCATCATGTATATCTGTATTAATCCTGATGGTCGTGATCGATACGTGTATTGGTATAAATCTATGAAAAGATTAAAAAGGCCAAGTAACGAGCCGCAGGACATCGAGCATATGGAAGGTTGGCCAGGTGGGAGAACTAATCATTATTGGTTTGATGTCAATAGAGATTGGGTCTGGCAAGTACACCCAGAGGCAAGGGGACTATCCGAAGAGTATCAAAAATGGCTGCCACAAGTACATGTTGATTATCATGAGCAAGGTTATAATAACAATTATTTCACGGCACCCGGCACCACGCCGAGAAATCAATTGCTTCCAGATACTTATGAAGGATGGGCCAAAGTTTTTGGAGATGCAAACATCGCACAATTTGATAAGTATCAGATCAATTATTTTACAAGGGATCGGTTTGATTTCTTTTATCCAGGATATGGTTCAAGTTATCCGAGTGTTATGGGCGCGATCGGGATGTTAACCGAACAGGGTGGTGGATCTGCAGGGGGGCGAATTGTAAAGACTGAAGACGGGGTGAATCTCACCCTTAGACAAAGGATATTTGATCACTACACGACCTCTGTTGCAACCATCAAAACCTCGGTTTTGCACCGTGAACGATTGCTTGATTACAGCAAGAGAGCATTGAACCCCGACAATAGTAAATCTAAGATCAAAGCTTATTTTTTTAGTGATCATGAAGTTTACAGTAATGACCTGGTCAATATATTGATCCGAAATGGGATCAAAGTAGAACAGGCCCTTGATGATTTTCAGATCACAGCTGCCCAAGACTATCGTTCAGGACGCACCCTAAAAAAAAACTTTAATCAAGGGATTTATATTGTAACCACTCAACAGCCGAAACATTTGTTAATCAATACGATTATGGCCCGTAATTTGGAGATTGAAGATTCGGTGATGTATGATATGGCCACTTGGTCAGCTCCTTTGGCTTATAATTTAGATGCATATTCCACAACGGGAGGGTATACGGTCAAGACCAAACAGTTGAGTCAAGAAGTTGCGTTCAACGGATCAGTGATCAACAACGAGGCTCAATATGCTTACGTGATAGACTGGAGTCAGCGGAATGCGCCCCAAGCATTGGCACAGTTATGGGCTAAAAAATACAATGTACGTTCTGCATTTGAACCTTTTTATGTAGGTGATCAATCATTTCCTGCAGGTACCCTTATTGTGCTGCGAGGTAGAAATTTGGAGCACAAAGATGTAATGAATCAGGAGATCAAAGCAATAGCTCAAAACCTAGGAGTTGAGATTATTGGATTGAACAGTGGTCGTGTGATGAAAGGCATGGATTTGGCCAATGGTAGAAATGTCCCCATTAAGCAACCGAAGGTGGCCTTACTGGTAGAACCTCCCTTTAGCACTTATACTGCTGGGCAAATTTATTTTTTATTTGATTGGCAAACGGGTCTGCCTATCGATCGCATTAAAGCGACGGCACTGCAGCAAAGCAGCAGCCCAAAATTTGGAGGTAGATCAAGAAGCGTTGATTTGAAAGATTATGATGTGCTCATTTTACCTGATGGAGGAAATGGTTTACCTGAGCTGTTCAAAGAAGAAGCATTGGGCCAGATCAAGGATTGGGTAAATGAAGGGGGAACGCTCATCGCCACAGAGGGAGCTGCATCATTTTTCACCAGGGAGTTGTCCGACTTCACGGAGATATTACTTAAAGAATATCCAAAAGATTCGAGTCTAATGGCACGATCGCTGCCCTATGATCAGCGAACCGCTTACGAAGGTAAAAAAAGGATACCTGGGACGGCTTTGAATGCTAAAATAGACATTACCCATCCCCTTGCCTTTGGCCTTAAGGCCGAGCTCTATACTTTGAAATTTGGTACCGACGCATTGGTGCCAAATGTAGGATTGGAAACCGTAGGTAGTTATGAGAAGTTGAATCAACTTAATGCAGCCGGTTATGCTTCCCCGGACAATCTCAGCCATTTGGCTGAGAATACTTTTGCTGGAGTGGTGAGTCTGGGTAGGGGAAAAGTGGTGTATTTGATTGATAATACACAATATCGTATGTTTTGGATGGGTCCTTCCAGAATGATGCAAAATGCAGTCATGCAAATACCCGGCTATTGAAACCATTTTTTAAAAAAAAGTAATATTACAATGAACAACCTTCGATTAATTTTTTTAACGTGTCTTGTGCTGCCGCTCATGGTTTTTGCTCAAAAAAATAAAAAAGCTTCTCAGGTTGCTGAAAGTCTTGTTGAGGCTGAATTATTTTCGGGTTTAAAATGGAGAAATATAGGTCCTTTTCGAGGAGGAAGGAGTGTCACTTCTTCCGGCGTAGTTGGAGACCCCATGACTTATTACATGGGCAACACTGGAGGAGGGGTTTGGAAAACCTCTGATGCCGGCCAAACATGGAAGAATATTTCGGACGGTTTTTTTGAATTGGGTTCTGTGGGAGCCATAGGTGTGTCAGAGTCAGATCCAAATGTGATTTATGTAGGCATGGGTGAGCACGCGGTCAGAGGAGTCATGACTTCTCATGGCAATGGCGTATACAAGTCTAACGATGCCGGGAAAAATTGGGATCATATGGGATTAGTGGGAACCATGACAATTTCAGATGTCATCATTCATCCTACCAATCCAGACATTGTATTCATTGCCGCGCAAGGGGCTCAGCATGGACCTACAAAGGAAAGGGGTATTTATAAATCCATAGATGGTGGGAAAAATTGGGTGAAAAAACTTTTTGTTGCTGAGGACGTTGGAGCGTCATCTCTGACTATGGATATGAATAATCCCCGCATACTCTATGCCAGTATGTGGCAGCATACGAGGTATCCTTGGACGATGAAATCGGGAGGTGCTGGATCCGGTTTGTATAAGTCGACAGATATGGGGGAGACTTGGGACCCCATGAGTGAAGGACTCCCAGAAGAATTTGGAAAATCAGGGATCTCTGTTTCAAGAGCCAATGGTAATCTGGTCTTTGCCATAATTGAAGCCAAGGGAACTAAAGGAGGGGTTTATCGATCGGACAATGCAGGTAAAAGCTGGAAACAAACCAGTACAGACCGGGTGACCATAGCAAGATCTTGGTATTATATGGAAATATTTGCAGATCCTTCCAATGAGAACGTCGTTTATGTCTTGAACGCTCCCGTTCTCAAATCCATTGATAAAGGAAAGACATTTCAACAGATATCTGTTCCTCACGGAGATAATCATCATTTATGGATCAACCCTATGGACTCTAAAAATATGATTAACTCCAATGATGGCGGGACCAATATTACCTTCAACGGAGGTGAGAGTTGGACGCGGCAAGACCAACAGCCCACCGCTCAATTCTATCGGGTCATTACGGACAATAAGGTACCCTATCATGTGTACGGTGGGCAACAAGATAATTCTGCTATTGGAATTGCAAGTAGAACGAATGGTCGGGGAATCACATGGAAAGATTGGTATTCGGTTGCTGGATGTGAAAGCGCTTATTTGGCTTTTGATCCGGATGATCCCAAAACTATTTTTGGAGGCTGTTATCAAGGGATTATCGATCGTTGGTCAAGATCAACGGCGGTATCAAAATCAATAAAGGAATATCCAGAACTGAGCTTGGGGAATGTACCTAAAGATTTTAAATATAGGTTCAATTGGAACGCACCCATTATAAGTTCTCCCCATGATCGGTCGGTCATTTACCATGCAGGAAATGTAGTATTTAAAACCCTTGATGGGGGTATTAATTGGGAGGTAATCAGTCCTGATTTAACAAGGAATGATAAAGCACATCAAGGGCCTGGTGGGGGTCCTTACACCAATGAGGCTGCGGGTGGAGAAAATTACAATACAATTATGTATTTGACAGAATCACCACATGATAAAGGCGTTTTATGGGCAGGTTCTGATGATGGATTGGTTCATCTTACGCGTGACGGAGGTATGAATTGGGCGAATGTTACACCTAAAGACTTGCCCGAGGCTATTATAAATTCGATTGAGGTATCTCCCCATGATCCTGCAACAGCTTACATAACAGTTATGGCATATAAATTCAATAATTTGAAGCCAATGGTTTACAAAACTATGGATTATGGTGTGAGCTGGGTGAAACGGATTTCTGGCATTGATGACCAAATAATTGTAAGGGTAGTAAGGGAAGATAAGAAAGTAAAGGGATTACTTTATGCAGGAACCGAGGCAGGATTATATATCTCGTTCAATGGAGGCGTATTTTGGCAAAAAATACAGCTCAACTTACCCATTGTACCTATCAACGATTTGACCATCCAAGACAATGATTTGGTTGCAGCGACGGCGGGTCGGTCTTTTTGGATTTTAGATGATTTAGGAGCTTTTCAGGGCTCAAAAGGGAAGTTTGAACAGGAACTAATGCTATTTCAACCAAAAAAAACATATCGACTATTCGGAGGGTCGACAGATGAACCAAGACCCGGTCTAGGTCAAAACCCAAAATCAGGGGTTCTGATAGATTATTATCTTTCAGAAAAAAAGGACAGCGCTTTTTTGCGGTTAAAAGTGATCAATAGTGATGGAAAAACGATAAGAAGTCTTTCAAATGAGCGCACAGACACATTCGAAAGTTGGCCTGGAGGACCGAAAAAGCCTGTATTATTAACTGCCGATCGGGGTATAAATAGAGTTGTATGGGACTTCACAAGGACACCGCTTCCATCCATTGATAAAGTCTTTGTTTATGGAAATTATTCTGGCGGTCATGTAGCTCCCGGAACCTATACCTTGAGATTGATATTGGATCAAGATTCGGTAGAGACCACCGTTGAAATATTGGCAGATCCGCGAGTTCAAGCCACCCTCAATGATTATGTTTCACAACAAGAGATGATGATTTCAATTGAACAGGCCATCAAAGAGATCCATGAAGCGGTCAATGACATGCGTTCAGTGAAATCTCAAATCGAGCATTATCAGTCGATGTTTGAGGAAAGCGCCGTCGCCCCAGAAATTATCGAATTGGGAAGAGACATTATCGCTCAGATTGGGGCATGGGAAGTTGCATTGATCCAATCGGATCAAAAGACGTTCCAAGATGTTATTAATTTTCACAATCAGTTAAATGCGCAATGGATGAATTTGAAGGATTATGTAGACAGTGCAGATCCCATATTGACAGCTGGTGCCAAAGAGCGATTCAATGATCTTGAAGAGCAATGGGCTTTGTTTCAGCAAACAAAAAATCAAATCATCAATGAGGAGATGGAGAAATTCAATCAATTGTACAAAGCGCTAGACTTACCGATGATTATGATTCCGAATCGATAAACATAGCTTCCATTATAATTATTAATTGTCAAGAAAATCCTATATTCATATTTAAATTAACCTATGAACGAGATTCAAGATTTAATTAAATCGGGCGCAACTATTATAGATGTACGTTCCAGGGAAGAGTTTGAGCAAGGTCATGTGACCTCTTCCTTAAATATTCCACTCAATGAAGTAGTGGCGAGAATTGATGAGTTTAAAAGTATTAAACAACCTTTTTTAGTATGCTGTTTGAGTGGGGGACGCAGTGCGCAAGCTACCGAGTATTTTCAATCTATGGAAATAAAATGTGTGAATGCGGGGGGCTGGCAACAACTGCAAGGTTGGCTGAGTGACCCGTCGGAGTTAGGCTAAGGATACCGATGCAACTCTCATTCATGTCTAGGAGGGGCAATACTAAGGGACAAGAATTATAGTAATTCTACTTGATTCCGTTGTTGATGAATTTGTCGATTGCCAGATAAATGTTTCATGAGTCTTGAAATGACCACACGAGAGGTATTCAACTCAATGGCTATTTGCTGATGACTTTTAGTGATGGTCGAAGAACCTGAGGCACGCTTTAAATCGACTAAATACTTATACAATCTATCGCCCATCTTCATAAATGAGATGCTATCAAATGTGGATAAAAGATCCTCAATTTTATCATTCGTATTTAGGAAAATAAATTTCCTGAAATTGGGGTACTTGACAATCCATTGATCGACTTTAGTACCAGGAATCATCCAAATTTCTGCAGATTTTTCAACAATAGAGCCGATACCTGATGGTTTCTGATTGATAATGGAATTGATAGCAAAGGAACAAGTTTCTCCACTTCCTGTATAAAAAAGGGTGATTTCATGACCTTCATCGTCACTGCGATACGCCCTGAGTCTTCCGGAAAGAATGAGAGGGAAATATTCTATCATCATACCTGCACTAAGCAGATATGAGCCTTTTTCAGCTTTTTTTAATCGCCCGCAAACAAGAATTTCTTCAATTAATTGTGCTTCGAAATATTTTTCTTTGAGTAGATTTTTTAATCTGATTTGATGAGTGGGTAACAACTTTTGTCTAACTTTTGAGGTGTTTGTTCAACAATAAGGCAAGTAAAAATATAAAAGAATGAACAAAAAAAAAATTTTTTTTGTTTTTATATGTACATTTATTTTAAGAGTTAACTATTTCCTGAAATGTCAACATAGTTTAATCATTTATGAAGCATCAAAAAGGGACATGCAATTAACCAACTAATTGAAAAGAGTGAAGTTGATTAAGGAGATATATAAGGTCACCATTAAGCACCTTGTATAGGTACAGAGGAGTGAGTGATTTCGAAAGGGTTCCCTTTGCTTTATAAGCCCAGTTATCCCATGGGTTTGCCCGGACAATCGTTTCAACTGGACAGTTATTACCGTGGGGAAAACCTACCGTCTGTGGCGATGTTTACTTACTATATCAAAGACGACATTCAATCGATACAGGAGCAGCGCCGTGAACGAGAAAAAAAACAACAAAAAGAAGGTCTGAATGCAATTTACCCGAGTTATGAAGTACTCAAAGCTGAACGTGCCGAAAAGGCACCTCAAATTGTTTTTACGGTGACCAATGCCCAAGGAAATGTAGTTAGAAAAATAATGACGGCTCCCAAGAAAGGCATTCATCGGATGTACTGGGATATGCGTTATGCGGATACAGACCCTATTAATTTGAAGACCAGTGCTTTTATAACCCTTGGTCAGACAGTGGTAAAGTTATTTGAGTGGCTCCCGGAGCCTATCATGTAAGTATGTCAAAAATAGTTATAGGTGAGGTGATCGCTTCTGGAGATCGCATAGATTTTATGATAAAAGCGCTCGATAACAGATCCCTACCTGTACTGACCGAATGATATTAGATGGCTTCAATCGCAAGTTACTCAAGTTATCAGGTACTGTAAGCGCTGCTATTCAAACCTTGCGGGAAGTAGAAAATCAATTAAAGTATATTGACGCTGCTTTGCTAAAGGCAGAGATTCCATCAGATCATATTCCTATCAGTTAGCCAATCAAATGGGCCAAAAAGTAGTGGAGTTAAATACGGCATTGGGGCGAGATGCCGTAGCGTGTACCTTAGATTTAGATCAACCTCCGAGCTTGGGAAGTAGGATTGGTAGGTTGGTTTATATGATGTTTTCATCCACTTCAGAACCGACACAAACGAGTCTTGATGGGTATGCGCCATTGTGCTGGCTTCATTTAAACCATTATTAGCTGAAATAGAAATGCTCGTTAATAATGATTTAAAGGCATTACATGAGCAGTTGGCGTTGGTAGGGGTACCCAATATCCCTAATGCGTTACCAAAAGTGCCTATATTTGACCATTAGAATAAAAAAGAATAGCGAAATGAAGATAAATATGATATGGGCCATTTTTTTTATGCCCACGTTGCTGAACGCACAATCAGGAAGGGTATTTGATCAATTGACACTACCGAGCAAAATACTTAAAATGGAGCGAAAGTATGCTGTATATCTACCGCCGGACTATGAGACTTCTCAGCGAGATTATCCCGTCTTGTACCTCCTCCACGGTATATCAGATAATCAGACGGGATGGATCCAATTTGGTGAGGTATTACAGATTACAGATGCCGCCATTCGTGCAGGAACAGTTACTCCCATGATCATCATCATGCCAGACGCAGACACGGAAGTGATTGGCTATGTAGATCGGCCCAATGGAGAATGGAGTTATGAGCAATTTTTTTTCGAAGAATTTATGCCCTACGTGGAAGCCAATTATCGCATCAAAAAACACAAGCGTTATCGTGCCATAGCAGGCTTGTCGATGGGTGGTGGAGGTAGTTTTTATTATGCACTGCATCGCCCTGATTTGTTTCAATCTGCCTGTCCACTCAGTGCTTATTGCGGTCCTTTGACGATTGAAGAAGCACATAAGCATTACGAGTGGAATGGCCTGAGTGAAGTCAGTGAGAAGTACTACGAAGATTTCTATAACAAATACAGTGTGGTACACCTCATAAATTCTTTACCCAAGGCCGATATTCAATCAGTGAGGTGGTACATAGATTGTGGAGATGATGATTATTTATTTGAGGGGAGTTCAAGGGTACATATCGCGATGAGAAACCGCGACATACCCCATGAATATAGGGTGCGAGATGGCGCACATAACTGGACTTATTGGCGCGAAGCCTTGCCTTCCGTACTTACTTTTGTCTCTCAAGGATTTCATCAATATTAGGGAAATAAGTACCTCTGAAATCCTTTAAAGCTAGGCTAAAAGGGGCTGAATATCCTTAGATCAATTGGAGTTTGGCCAGGTACTGATCATGCGCATCGGTATGTAATATCTCTAGTTCAAATCCAGCTTCTTGGGCCGCTTTATTTAAATGAGTGGCATCTACGTAGAGCCAATTAAACCAATCGCCTTGCTCCTTGTCGTATTCATAGCGGTATCGAATTTCTCCATAATAATGCTCAGGCTTCGCAAGTCCATCGGCATAGAGGTAGGCAATGTCCGAGGAGTCGAGTAGGAACTGACCTCCCGGGTTGAGTAGTGATTTACATTTATTAAAAAAATCAGGAAGCTGATTCAGGCTACCGGCAATACCAATGCCGTTCATCAGGAGCAGTAGGGTGTCATAGGTGGCTTGATGTTGACGATAGTCCTGCTGGACCACGTGTTGTACACCTGAGCGCTTCATGGTCTCCACGCAACCCGAAGAGCTATCTAGGGCGGTGACATTGGCACCAAAACTTTGTAAAAAGAGGGCATGGGTACCCGCAGCGGCACCTATGTCTAGTATGGCACCCCGGCAATGGCTTAAGGCCATATTTTCGAGATCACTGAAGTCTTCGGCCTCCTTAAAAAAAACATCTAGGGGCATGATGTCGATGGGTCCATAGGAATTATGGAGCTTTAATCGCGTCGTTCTGTCACCGAGATAATAGGCGAGAATGGCTTTTCCGTGGATATCTTTCTTACTTATGGGCACGTATTTTATGGGAATGAGATGATCAAAGATAGTTAAGACGCATCCCGTGTGACGGTTAAATAAAAATCATTGCCAATATCTTTGTAGCCTTGTTCATAGCAAAACCTGTATTGGTCTCCATTTTTAGTAGTGTAGATATGCGTAAAATACTCGAAATCAAACCCTTTTTTTAATAACTGATCTCGATGTTTTTTGGCTTTACCACTTGGATTGAAGGCTAGCAAAATACGCCTGTTTTTAGCCAATAAATTATTGACATTTCGAATGTAATTGGTGGCGCCGCTTTGTTTTTATTGTTGTAGGCATTGCGACAACCATCTGAGCAAAACTTTTTATTTACCCGAGCAAAGGCAGGTCTCTCACATTCCAGGCATTTTTTTTGTACTTTCATCTTATTAGTTCTTAGGATCTAAAGTATTGATTTCCAGTTTTAAAAACAAGTATAAACGTTTACAAACGAATCATAAATGACTACAAATGGGTAATTACCGAGTCCTGCTACCGCTACCTTTCAAATTTGTATTCGTCAATTGAAAATCACAGTTGACAAACAAAATTATTTTTCATTTAAATTTTATAAGCATGATTACTTTAAGAAATAGTGTACAACTCATCGGAAGATTAGGAAACGAGCCTGAAATCAAGACTTTTGATACTGGGACCAAAAAAGCCAGCTTTTCGCTTGCCACCAACGAGAATTATTATAATAATAAAGGGGAGAAGGTGGAGGAAACCCAATGGCATTAGGTGGTAGCCTGGGGCAAGAAGGTCGAGATCACAGAGAGTTACCTCAAAAAGGGAAGTGAAGTGGCCGTACAAGGTAAGCTCGCCAATCGATCTTATGAGACGCCTACAGGTGAAAAACGCTATGTCAGTGAGATCAGTTTGAATGAGCTATTGATGCTCGGTAAGAAAGATTGATCAAGGGTTCTTTAATCCTCAAGACATCTGCCGAATTGGTAGGTGGCTTTTTATATTCTTTTAATGCTTTCAAATGAGTCATTTGAATCGAGCAGGTAAAATGTATAGCAATGATAAACGAAAAAAAATTAACAGACTACTTGTCGTACGGGGCCAAAGTAATAATACCATCCGTACTAATTTAGCTTGTAATCATTATTTTAAAAATTAATTTAAGGGGTTTGAAATAGATCAGCTCACCGAAGATGATATATTGGCTTATTTGTTTCTTTAATCCAAGAAGATTATTCTAAAAGCACGCAAAATCAACACATTAATGCTATTAAATTCTATTTTGAAAAATGCTTGGGCAGAAAAAAAGAATATTACCACATTGAAAGGCCTAGACAAGATAAAAAACTACCGGTAGTCCTGAGTAAACATGAAATACAATCATTGTTTCAGGCCATTCACAATTTAAAACACTTTACTAAATTGGCGGTGATCTACTCAGATGGGTTAAGGGTTTCTGAAATCATCCATTTGAAAATCAAGGACATTGATAGTCAAAGAATGGTGATCAATATCAGAAAAGCCAAAGGAAATAAAGATAGATAAGTTCAATTAACAAACTAAATATTAGCATTACTCAGAAGATATTATAAAAAATATCTTCCAGTCAATGAGCTGATTATGGGGCAAAAGGGCGGTCCATATTCGGCCTCAAGTATTCAGAAAATCATCAAGCGGACTGCACTTAAAGCTAAAATATATAAGTCCATCACACCACGTACTGAGACATAGCTTTGCCACACACCTACTTGAAAATGGAACAGATATTAGATATATACAATTCATTTTAGGACATAGTGATATCAAGACCACTCAAATTTTTACGTACGTAACTTCGGTCCATTTGAAAACATAAAGAATCCTTCTGACGATTTAATTTTTTCTATCTTTGCACATAAGGGAAATAGACGTTTCTAATAAAAATACAAAGGGCCTTAACTATATGAAAATATTACTCACTGGCGCGGATGGCTTGTTAGGTAATAACCTCGCCCGTGAATTATTAAGGAGAAACTATGAAGTAAGTGTAATGCTACTCAACGAGCAACTCCCTACTTTGGGACTTAATGGCTTACCTCTCCAAAGGTATTTTGGCAATATTCTTGACAGGTCAGCTGTAGCTGATGCTATATCAGGCCATGATATGGTAATACATGCAGCTGCCGCTACACAAGTCTATCCAACTCGTGATTCAATCATTCATGAGGTGAACGTTACCGGTACGCGCAATGTGGTAGCGGCCTGTTTGGAGTATGACGTTAAAAGGTTGATACACATTGGAACGGCCAATTCATTTACACCCGGTAGCAAGCAAAAGCCTGGTGATGAAAACGGCAGCTACATTGGCTACAAATATGGCCTTGATTATTTTGACTCTAAATATGAAGCTCAAAAATTAGTAGTTAATGCCGTAACCGAAAAGGGGCTAAATGCTGTAATTGTAAACCCCACTTTTATGATAGGTCCTTACGACACCAAGCCTAGCTCAGGTGCGCTCATTTTAGCCCTTTATCACAAAAAAATACCCATTTATACAAAAGGGTCAAAAACTTATGTAGCAGTTAAAGACGCTGTATTTGCAATAGCTAATTCTTTAACATTAGGAGAAGTAGGCGAATGTTATATACTAGGCAACCACAGCCTGAGCTATAAAGAGATCTTTGATCTTATTGCCGAAACCATTGGTGTTAAAGCTCCAATATTTTCACCGCCTGCGCAAATGGTTAAATTTTATGGTATTTGTAATTCATGGTACGCTAAAACTAGTGGCAGAGTACCATCTGTCACGAAAGAATTAGCATTGCTTTCCTGTGAACATCATTGCTATTCGGGAGAAAAAACACGCCAAAAACTCGATATGCCCTGCACGGATATGCGTATTGCCGTGAAGGAGTGTTTTGAGTGGTTCCAACAAAACAGATACACCATCTAATCAAAATTATATGTTCAGTAACAAAGTGATTATCATCACAGGCTCAACCCAAGGAATAGGTCTGAAAACAGCAGAACTGCTGGTACGTATGGGCGCTCGTCTTGTTATTAATTCGCGGTCCCAGCAAAAAGTAGAAGCTACACTTTGTTACCTTAAAGAAATTACGCCATACGTAATTGGTATAGCGGGGGATGTGAGCAATTACGAATTCTGTTTAGAGTTACGCAAGTCTGCGATAAGAAGCTTTGGGCGAATTGATATTCTTATCAATAATGCAGGTGTAGCCGCCAGTGGACTGATGAAGGATATTGTGCCTAATGCGTTCGAAAAGGTAGTTAATATTAACTTACTGGGGAGTATATATCCAACTTTAGCTTGCATTGACGAGATTCGTCAACGAAAAGGTTCTATACTATTTATCGCATCTCTGGCAGGAATAGTAGGACTGCCCAACTATTCGGCTTATGCAGCCACCAAGCGGGCCATAGTAAGTTTGGCCGAAAGCCTACGAAGTGAATTGACTGATGACGGAGTGTTTGTAGGTATAAATTACCCGGGCTTCACCGAAAACGAAGAGCAGAAAACCATGATCAACGCAAAGGGGGAAGAAGTACTGCTACAAAAGCGAATGGGTATAAAAGCCCTTAGCCGAGAAAGAATTGCAGAAAAAATCATCGAGCAGTTGCAAAAACGTAAGTTTAGAATGTATTGTTCTTTTTCTGCAAAAGCAGTCCAATTGATGTATCGCATATTCCCTCAACTTACTTTGAATATTCTGCGGCATTATCGGATGAAAATTAGTTCTATGCAATGATTTATACAAGATTATGATGTCAAATGAAGGAAAGGACGCCTCTTGCATTCACAGTTTCATTAATAAGAGCCAAAACACAAGAAATATAAATAAAGTGTATACAATTTGACAAAAATTGAGATTCAACCTATTAAAATTAGTTCTATTGTTTTCAATAACCGGTTTATCATGGAATACCTGTAATCATCGTTTCAATGAGATACTTAAAATAAAATGGAGGTTGATATTAAGTATTGATACTATTATATAGGGGAAATCGATATATTTTTTAGTCAGTTAGCTATTTATTATTTAATAAATAATATCTGGACAGGGCTTTAGGATGTCCTAATCTCGCTGTAAGCACCAAATATGATTAATATCCTAAAATGTCTAGAAACTTGCCTTTTGTCCTTATTGTGTATACCGTCAGCAAAAAGTTAACTAATAAGGGTTAAATGATAAGAGAGTGTTTTAAACAGAGAAAACAATTAAATTTTACTATTATCCTCTGTTCAAGTTATTTTAAATTAGTATGAATTTATTCCTTTTTTTTACCATTTTATGTAACTCGATGCAAGCGCAAGTAATTTTCGATTTTAATAAGAAGTCAGATCTTCAAGATTGGATTATTGTAAACGATGTAGTCATGGGGGGTCGTTCGTCAAGTACTTTTAAATTAGATGAAGACGGCTTAGGTGTTTTTGAAGGCAATATATCTTTGGAAAATAATGGTGGATTTGCATCTTTGCGATATAGGTTTTTAAAAATAACGGTAAAAGAATACACTCATGTTAAAATTACCTTATGTGGGGATGGAAAAAAATATCAATTTAGGGTAAAGTCCAATGCAGGTGATTATTATTCCTATATAGCTCCATTTTTGACCTCAGGTGAATGGCAAGAAATCGTCATTCCTTTAGAAGATATGTATCCCTCTTTTCGCGGGAGAAGATTAAATCAACCTAATTTTTCTAATGATTCTATTGAAGAGCTCACCTTTTTGATTGGGAACAAAAAAAACGAAAAATTTAAGCTCTTGATAGATAAAATAGTACTTGAATAATATGGATATCTATCTATCAGTAATATGAAATCTTTCTTTATTTTATTTCTGTCCATTTTTAGATTCAATAAAAGAGACTTAAAATGAGATCTCTCAGAGTTCTGAGCCTGTTCTTATGTATTGATGAGAAGTTGTGAGTTTAATTTATTTAAAGGATATAGGATGAGCAGGAGACTATTGATAAAAGGCATCAATTTATGAGTGGACTCACCCTATGAGGATAGTCTCTTTGGCGGCATTGAAATTTAAGAATGGCTTCTTTGACTACACTGCCTTGCTCTACATTAATGGCATTTTTGATGGTCAGACTTTGGTCCCAATTTGATCGACCTCTAAAGACAGAGGGTAAATGTACAATCAATGCTGCAGAAAGGGATCGGGAAGCACTTTCCCAAAAATAACTGGGGGTGTGGTCTACGGCATAATAATCAATATGATCGATTTCCAGTATGGGTTTGTTAAAAGTAGTGGGTTGGGCAAAATAAAATCCCATGCCTTCATCGCAACTCACATCAATGATCAATGTGCCTGCCCTCAGACTAGATTTTTCCTCCTCAATGACAAAATTAACAGGATCATTAGTGTCTTGCTAGGTACCGTTAATGATGATTTCCGATTTGCTGATTAAATCCAATAAGGGTCACTCGGTTCCATCATGTTCTACAATTTTTAATCTAGGTTCATTAAGAGCTCCATTCTTGATACGGACATAGTTTACACCTAAGACCTCTTCTCGGACTTCATGATCAGCTCGCTGGATACAAATGGTAATATTTCTAAAGCCATGGGCTTTTAATGCATAAATGGCACCTCTACTGACGGCACCAAAACTAAATATGATTACTTTTCGCTGATTGCCATAATGTACATCTTTCCCTTTCAGTTGTAAGGCATGAATGACCGCACAATAACCAGCCATTTCATTGTTCTTATAGAACGTATGTCTTCCGATCTGTTTATTGGTACTCCAAACAAACATATCTTCAAATGCGATGAGAGTGAGCTTTCGATCTATGGCTGCTTGTGTGACTTGCATTTGTTGTGCGCAATGGTGATAACCCTAAAGTATGCCCCCTTCTCTTAATTCATTGAAATCTGATAATATCGGTTTGGCGATGATCGCCTTTCCTATATCTGATAATATCTCTGACCTTGTAACCATTCTTCCCGTTTGCTTTGCAATTTCATCATCTTCAATATGGAAGGGTTTGCTATATCCTTTTTCAAAAATGAGCTTTTTGCGGATATGTTTAGGAAGTCTACGTAAATGCTCAGGATGAATAGGTACGTGTCTTTCATCTTCTTTTTTGGAAGTTCCAATAATACCTATCTTTGATAAATCCATGTAATTTCCTTTTTAGTTGAAGCCAAACATCGCTACTGAAATGAGCGTGGCCCTGTGATTTTTTTTGTAAATAGATGACTGCTTAGGGATCACGCATTAAGTTGACCTCTAGTGTATCAATAATCAGGAAGGCAGAATGAAAAGAGACCTTTAGTTCACTGTAAAAAGGTACAGTGTAAGATTAATATCAACAGATAATTTATGAAGGTAAGATACACTAAGTAATAATACCTTTGATGAATAACGAGAAGAACCTCGGATTAACCTTTGATATTGAATCGAGGCATAGTGAGCAAATGATAGAGAAATCTGTGACTCATTAGAGTTATTCACATGTATTTAAGTGAGGCTGTGCTTTAGATACCTTATTTGGGAGTGGATATTCATTTTTGGGAGTTAATAAATTAAAGTTGAAATTCATAGATCCTAAAATAGATTTATGCTTGAGCTCAAATTAAGTATTTTCAGGATCACGTGGGTACTTATTCTAATGACCGCTATTTAGATTAAAAATTAAATAAGATCCTATATTATAAGTAGTTGTGAGTTATTGTGAAAGTAAGTCGATGTAAAAATGAGTATTTGTGTAGTCATATTAATGCTTGCAGGTCTCAAAAAAGATTATTATTGTCTGTACTTTGACCTTAAAACAATTAATGCACATTTTTTATAGAAAATAATCGTCCCATATAACTTAGTCAATGAAATATATGAACAAGATGAAATACAGCCCTAAACTTATCACCGTTTTGTGCGTGCTCATAACCGTCAGTTGTATTCAGTTACGCAGTAGAAATGAACAAATAACCAAAGAATGGGAAATAGATTTTTTGGATAATTTTGAGCGTTTTAATCCTGAAAATTGGCAGGATCAACGCATTTGGGTAAATAATGAAACGCATTGTTACGTGCCCAATAATGAATTTGATACTAGAGAGGTAAGTAATGGGACTTTAAAGATTAAGGTGATTAATATCGGAGCAAAGCGTCCTTGTGATAATTTGGATAAACAGGGTAAACAACATCCGGACACTGAGTATGTAGCTGGTCGAATCGCATCAAAAAATCTAAAAGAATTTGTAAAAGGTAAATGGACTGCAAGATTGAAATTAGCCAGTAATGGGGCGCCTAGTATGTTTCCTGCCTGGTGGATCCTCGGAGCACAAAACAATGAATTACCTGTTCAGCAGTCAGATGAGATTATTTGTTGGCCATTAACGGGATCTGGAGAAATTGATATCTTCGAACATCACGGAGATCATCAAAAAAATGAGTTCACTACGGGAGCCATTATAAGTCAAGAGGAGTGTGATAAAGGGGATTGGTGGAGTGGACGTAAAGGAGTGGAGGCAACGCTAAACGAATTCCATGAATATTCAGTTGAATGGCAAGGGAGTGACTTGGTTTATCGACTTGATGGCCTTGAAGTCTACCGTAATATAGGGGAGGGAGATAAATATCCAGAGGCGATGTTTGCTATCTTAAACTTTGCGAAAATTACTGACCAGCCTATGACAGGCATTTGGGTGATGGAAGTGGATTGGGTAAAACACGAAAGAAGAAGTTGAGTTTTGGCGCGGCTGATTGACGCATATTGAGTAGTATTATGAGGATCAATAAAATATCTTTTATGAAACGAAAAATAGGTCTTAAGGCCAAAATAACTTAATAATACTGACGAACTAATATTCAATGGTTGCGAGTTATAATCTGATACCTGTCATTAAACGCAATTGATCAATATGAGTAGAATCATCTAATAGATATAATTGCGTGAAAAAAGGTGTTTGATTGAGGTAGAATTGCAAAAATAGCGGAACATAACTTTGATTTACTCTTATTGAAACCTAAATAATAGCTCGTACATAAAACGTAGAAAAGAGATTTGGGAGATATAAATGAAGCAATGATCAGATAATTGATCCTCTCGAATAATGAATAAATAGGTCTCATTTGACTTCCGAAATGAAATGAGTGATTAAATATAAAAAATCACTCTTGTTAAGCAGATTTTTAATTTCAACCAAATTTATCTAAAGTTAAGGCTCATTAGTCTAAAGCAAGTCACCTGTGCTTTTTTTGTCTTAATTCAAAATGAATCTAAATGAGGTCGAGATAATTAGATCATATCAATTTTCTTTCTTGAAGATGAAGATGCAGAACCCCTCGCTTTAAATCTTTTTTTTCAAAATGCCCTTGGGGCATTATTCCCTAAAATAATTTTTATTGAGTCTGAAGATAATATTGACCTTATAAAACTTGGATACAAGTTTATTAAGAGAACAAGAGCCCAAAAACAGCATTTATGTTTTAGATTAAAAAAAACTGGGTTCAATTTTATCAATAGAATAGATATGAAAGAGTGGGGAGTCTTTTTATTTTTGATTAATATTCAAAGAAAAATCAAATTCTTTCTAAATTAATTCAAAAAATCAGTTGAGAAAGACTTTGATTGAGATCGTCCTAGCTCCAAATAAAATTTAATAAGAAACAACCAATGGTAAGCAGAGAGCGGCTTGCTGGGAATAGATATTCCATAGGGTGGTAATAGCAGTCATTCAATAAAGAGTGAGACATTCACTCGGATAAAAATAGGTCTCTGTACTCATAAATAAAGGGTCATTGGTGACTTATCACAGCTGAGATTAAAAGTAAAGAGGAGTTAAGAAAATAGATTGTAGGAGGCGTATATATTATCGAGTAGTGTCACAATAAAATGATAGATGATGTAACTTGATGAGATAAAGCAATGTGGCGAGAGCGAATTCAAGCATTCAGATGAATAAATACGATTATATTATCATAGGGGCAGGCTCAGCAGGTTGCGTTTTAGCCAATCGCCTTTCCAAAAATCCATCGCATCAAATATTACTTATTGAAGCGGGTAAGCCAGACAAAAAACCAGAAATAGGTATCCCGGGAGGCTATGGTAATTTACATCGATCAAGTGTCGATTGGGGCTTTTCTACGGTTCCGCAACAATATGTAAACAATCGAAGCATCTATTTGCCCCGTGGCAAAACCTTGGGGGGTTCCAGTTCGACCAATGCCATGGCCTATGTTCGTGGGAATAAGGCTGATTATGATGACTGGTCTGATCTGGGAAATAAAGGATGGTCATTTGATGAGGTGCTTCCCTATTTTAAAAAATCAGAGCATAACGAAGATTATAACGATTCCCATCATGGTGATGAAGGTCCATTAAATGTAACCCTTGGTAAGGATTTTCAAACGCCCTATGCACAGGCTTTTCTCGAGGCTTGCCAGCAATCAGGCATACCCAAAAATAAGGATTATAATGGGGCCACTCAATTGGGGGCAAGTTTATTTCAATTTACCATCAAGGAAGGAAAGCGCCAGAGTACGGCAGTAGCATTTTTAAAACCGGTGATGTATCGACCTAATTTAACGGTGATTACCGAGGCTCGGGCTAGTGAAATCATCATAGAATCCGATCGCGCAGTGGGCGTAGCTTATCTCAAGTCTGAAAGTATCCAAAAAGCCTACGCTTCGAAGGAAGTTATCTTGTCAGCAGGGGCTTTCCAATCCCCTCAGTTACTCATGTTATCAGGTATAGGCCCTCGAGAGGTACTGAAGTGCCATCAAATCTCGGTGAAAAAAGACTTGCCTGGGGTGGGACAAAACTTACAAGATCATCTTTTTATTAATGTTTCCAGCTTAGCACTTCAGCAAGAAGGGTTTAACCATCATTTCAAGCCTTTAAATCAAGTAAAAGCCCTGATGAAGTACTTGATTACCCATAAAGGCCCCTTGGCATGCAGTGCCCTGGAAGCAACGGCATTTTTTTCTTCGAATACAGGGAAGCAACCCGATCTCCAATTTCATTTTACGCCCTTACATATAGGGAATGATTATGTTCCTGACCTTTACAATACCAAAACTTACCCTACTTACGATGGATATACCATTGCACCCACCTTACTGAAACCGGAAAGTAGGGGTTATGTAGGATTGAATTCAAGTGATCCAATGGATGTCCCATTGATTCAACCTAATTTCTTATCAGCTGCAGACGATTTAAAAATGCTTATTTTAGGCGTTAAGAGGGCATTAGAAGTTTCGAAAGCGGCCGCTTTTAACACTTTTAGGAAAACTATTATCGTACCCAAAGATGAATCAGATACAGGTATAATTGAGCACATCAAAAAGGGATTAGAAACGGTCTATCATCCTGTGGGGACCTGTAAAATGGGTCATGATGATTTGGCAGTAGTGAGTGATACCTTGCAGGTACACGGTATAAAGGGACTGCGAGTGGTAGATGCTTCCATCATGCCTACCATTGTTTGTGGAAATACCAACGCCGCGGCCATTATGATTGGGGAGAAGGCAGCGGATATGATTTTGGGTCAGTGAAGAGAGTGAGATTGACCATTGAAGACTTAGTCCAATATTTAAGGCTTAATCAGTAATAAAAATGGATGAAAAGCGGATTAAAAAATTGCTCAGTCTATCAACAAGAGGACATCATTTGGCAACTACACTGAGTCGGATAGACCATGCTTTATTCATTGAGGCGAAACAAAACCTTTATGATCCTGAAGATAATCCGTCAGGCTCATTTCCGTTGAATGTAGCCGAAAATCAAGTGATGGTACCCGTCATAAAGGCGAAATTGATGACCCTTCTCAAAAACAATGAGATGCCGGATTGGGTTATGGGTTATACGCATTATTTGGGGCATCCTGAGGTAAGAATGATGATTGCACGATTTATGGAGCAACACTTATGCGATTGCACCATTCATCCTGATACCTTGGGGCTATCCGCCGGGGCAACAGCCATTGTGGAGGTGACTGCTTTTTTATTGGCCAATCCAGGAGATATAGTGGTCATCCCAGCACCTGGTTATCCAATGTATACCAATGATTTTGGTATCAAGGCGGGGATCAGCCGCTATGATCTTCAAACCCATGATAACCTGCAAGAAATAGGCACAAAGGCACCCGCAACGACTGATTTATTGGAGCGTGCTTGGGCAATATTGAAGGCCGAAGGTCGGTGCTTTAAAATATTATTGATTTCTTCACCTGATAATCCAAAGGGCTGCAGGTATAGGGAAGATCAATTGCGTGCGCTGGCACGTTGGTGTATCGAGCATCAGGTGCATATGATTGTCAATGAAATCTATGGACTTTCATTGATTGATACGACTCCTATTGACCATACATTGAGTGCGCATGGTCAAGATGAATATGTATCTTTTGCCAAAATAATGGAAGAATTTGCCTCGGACTACCTACATCTCTGATATGCATTTTCCAAAGATTTTGGAATGTCAGGGCTTCGTTGTGGGGTAGTACATTCATTAAACAAGGGCTTCATAGCCGGGCTCGAAAACATCAATGTGCCACACATGGTATCAAATATGTCTCAATGGATGATCGAAGAAATGCTCAGTGATGATGAATTTATAAAAAACTATATTGAGCAGAATAAAAAGTAGATTACCCGAAGTTATCAATGGGTAGTAGTTGCTTTGAAATTATTAGATGTCCCCTTCATTACGATTAGAGGGGGGATATTTGTCTGGATCGACCTTTCTAGTTACTTGGATGCAGATAAAGATGAGGCTGAAATAGTACTTTGGATGAATATCTATAAACAAACGGGTGTACTTTTGACCCCAGGCCTAGAATTTAAGCATTCTAAAAAAGGACTTTTTAGGATGGTTTATACTGCAGTTTCTTTTGATTATTTGAAGGTAGCTGTGGAGCGGTTGTCAGCTTATTTAGGGCAGTTTAAAAAATAAGATAAGGGCTTATTTTTTTAGGAAGTAGTGATAGAAAATTATGTTTAAATTACTCTAGTTTGAATGATTAAAATGAGTGGTTCATGGGTTGATTTTTATACTCGTCAGAACCCTTTCAATTTATAATTTATAAAATTTAGCTATGAAAAAAATCATATTTAGTTTGATGTTCATTGGAGTGTTGAAAACCTTAGGACAAGAATCTCTCAATTATCAAATACCATCAAAAGAAATTTATGATCTTGTTGACGTCTCCTTGGCGCCTTCCGTTGTGATGGATGATGCTAAAGATTTCATGATCTTTTTGTATCGAGACACCTATAAAAGTATCGAAGATTTATCGAGTGAAGAACTGAGATTAGCAGGATTAAGAATTGACCCTAAGACCAATATTGGGAGTAGGATTACCTATTATAATAATCTTAAAATACAAGATTTAAGGAATGATCCAGTGAGATTGATTCAGGTCATAGGTCTGCCGAAGAAACCCAAACTGACCAATATAAAATTTTCACCAGATCAAAGTAAAATCGCTATGACCCATACTACTTCCCAGGGAGTAGAAGTCTGGTATGTTGACCTCTCAACCTTTTTAGCTAAGAGGCTTACAGAAGCTAATGCCAATGCCAATTTAGGACAAGTCATTCACTGGTTCAAAGACAGTGAGAGGTTATTGGTCAAAATGATTCCTAAAGATAGAGCAGCATTGATCAACCCTAAGTTTGCCATTCCTTCTGGACCTACTGTTTCAGTTAGTGATGGCCAAGAAGCACCAAACAGAACCTATCAAGATTTGTTGAAAAATAAAAACGATGAACATAATTTTGAACAATTGGCGCTCTCAGTGCTGCATAAAGTGTCTTTGAAAGGGTCTTCGTTACCATGGCTTGCAAGCGCTATGTATCAGGACATAAGTTTTTCACCCGATGGTGAATACATCATGATTTCTGCTATTAAAAGACCATTTTCTTATTTAGTTCCTAACAGTAGATTTCCCTCTATGCGTATCATTTATACAAAAGAAGGAGAATTGGTGAGTACCGTAGCGGAGACACCTTTGATGGAAAATTTACCCAAGGGCTTCATGGCTGTACCCTCGGGAAAGAGGAGTTTTAGATGGAGAAATGATCAATCGGCCAGTTTAGTTTTTGTGAAAGCACTTGATGGGGGTAATCCTGATAGTCTCGTGGCGTTTCGAGATGAAGTTTTTCAGTTAGAAGCACCGTTCGATGAAAGGCCTAGGAGTATGTTAAAGACTCAAAACAGATTTTCTAGCATTATATGGGGAAATAAAAATTTGGCCATAGCTTATGATTACTGGTGGAATACACGAAATAAAAAAACCTATTTATTTAACCCTGCGCTTCCAGATGACGGGGTTGATCTGCTTTTTGACCAAAATTATCAGGATGTATACAATGATCCAGGGAGCTTTATTACGAGAAAAAATAAACTAGGTCGGAAAGTTTTAGCCCTGAAAGGGAGTCGAGCTTATTTAAAAGGTGATGGCTTTTCTGACGAGGGCCAATTCCCTTTTTTAGATGAAATAAATCTTAAATCAAAAATAAAAAATAGACTGTATCAATCTGACTATAAAAATAAATTTGAACGATTCATTGATTATGATATTGTGAAAAATCAACTTTTAGTGCGTTTAGAATCACCCAACGACTATCCCAATTATTTTATTAGAAATTTTGATCAAGGCGATCTTAAACAAATGACCCAATTTGAAAATCCATTTCTCAGTATAAAGGATATTCATAAAGAAGTGATCTCATATAAGAGAGCCGATGGATTAGAGTTATCAGCTACATTATATCTACCGGTGGGCTACGACAAGGCGAAAAAAGAAAAAATGCCCATGATACTTTGGGCCTACCCAAGAGAATTCAAAGACCCATCAAGTGCTGCACAAAAAACGAGTAATCCCAATACCTTTACATTTCCCTATTATGGTTCACCGATTTATTGGGTGACCAAAGGATATGTGATTTTGGATAGGGCTTCTTTTCCTATTTTAGGAGTGGGGGACACCGAGCCCAACGATACATTCATCAACCAATTGGTAAGTAATGCCCAAGCCGCTATAGATGCTGCTGACTTACTGGGCTATATCGATAGAAATCGTGTTGCGGTTGGGGGGCACAGTTACGGAGCCTTTATGGTCGCTAATTTACTTTCCCATTCTGACCTATTTGCTGCCGGAATCGCTAGAAGTGGAGCTTATAACCGAACATTGACGCCTTTTGGCTTTCAAAGTGAGCAACGTAGTTATTGGGAAGCACCTGAAATTTATTACGATATGTCACCTTTTATGCATGCGGATAAAATGAAAACACCCTTATTGTTGACACATGGTGAGGCAGACAATAATTCGGGCACTTATCCTATGCAAAGTATTAGATATTTCAATGCCCTTAAAGGGCTGGGTGCAGAAGTTCGTTTGGTCCTTCTGCCCAAGGAAAGTCATGGATACCGTGCTAAAGAGAATATTCTCCATTTGCTTTGGGAACAAGATCAATGGTTGGAAAAATACGTCAAGAACAAAGATTAGTACTTAGCTTTAGATTGAAGAGAATATGAATATGAAATGATGTTATTTAACTAATTGGGTTTTAAGATGTAATTAATCATTTTTTGGCCTTATCTCCTCAAGAATGCGTAATGATATTTGAATATTTTCAGCTATTTTTTCATAGGCGAAAGTACCATCTTTATTTTTTGTGAAGAGCTTTGAACCCATTCCTACGCAATAAGCACCTGCCTCAAACCATTCTTTGAGATTAGATTGGGAAGGTTCAATACCGCCTGTTGGCATGATGTTTGACCATGGTATAGGACCTTTTATAGCTTTGATGAAAGCAGGTCTGCCAACTTGAGCACCAGGGAATATTTTAACTATGTCTGATCCAAATAAAACCCTTGGAGAATTCATTATTGAAAACCAAAGCGCTTTCAAATATTCCTCTGGAGAGTTATCAAGATTGATTAATGCCATAACTTTAGCTGCAAAGGTGGTCAATCATGAAGTAAACAAAGCGGGCTTGGTAGATATTTTAGGAGACATAAACCATATCAATACCCAAGGGGAGGAGCAGCAAAAGCTTGACATTTACGCACATAAAATATTTTTACAAACTTTAACAAATAGGAATATTGTTTGTGGCATTGCCAGTGAAGAAGAAGAGCATTTCATCCGAGTAAATAGTATGGATAAAAAAATCAAAACAAACATGTTGTTTTGATTGATCCCCTTGATGGTTTTTGTAATATTGATGTGAACGTCTCTGTAGGGACAATCTTTTCAATTTACCGACGTATGACTGCTTTGGGAACCTCTGTCATTACAGCAGACTTTTTGCAAGCAGGAGATCAGCAGGTGGCGGCGGGATATGTGATCTATGGTACCTCAACCATGTTGGTTTATACTACTGGAAATGGAGTGAATGGCTTTACCTTAAATCCAGCGTTAGGCACATTTTATTTTTCGCATCCCAATAAGATTTATCCGAAAAATGGATCTATTTATTCTATCAATGAAGGAAATTATATTCATTTTCCATTGGGTGTAAAAAATTATATTAAGTACTGTCAAATGGAATCAGGAGATCGTCCTTATACCTCGAGATACATTGGTTCTCTGGTATCAGATTACCATCGTAATATGATTAAGGGAGGTATTTATTTGTATCCGGAAACGGCTAAGAATCCGAGTGGAAAACTTCGTTTACTTTATGAATGTAATCTGATGGCTTTTATTGCGGAGCAGGCAGGAGGGAAAGCCATTAATGGAGAAAAGCGAATTATGAGTATAAAACCAATATCATTACATCAGCGGGTCGCTTTTTATTGTGGGAGCCGTAAAATGGTAGAGGAATTGGCAGATTTCATTTTAAAAAATCCTTAATGAGTGATTTTTAAAACCTTTGGCAGAAATAAAAAGCCTAAACGGTCCTTACGGCATACTAATCCATAAATATTTCAAATCAATGACGATACCGATTAATGAAAAGTACTCCCATCTTTAGCCATTTTAATCAAAGTCTTGGCAGGAGCGAAGCGTTCACCATAGGTGCTTCTGAAGTCTTCCATACGCGCTACAACAGGAGCCATGCCCCAGGTATCTAATGCTCGAAAGGGTCCTCCTGTAAAAGGCAAAAATCCAATGCCAAATACAGCACCTAAATCGCCATCTGTGGGATTCGCAATGATCCCTTCTTCTAAGCAAAGTACGGCCTCATTTAACATAAGGAAGACCGCCCGATCTTGAATGTCTACTATAGGCAGGGATTGATTCCCTTTTCCTTTAAAGAAGTCGTAGGCAGTTTCATCGACTCCTGTCTTTTTTCCTTTGACATCATAGCAAAAAAATCCTTTCTTATTTTTACGGCCTTTTCTACCTGCTGTATTCATTTCAATAACCGCTTCAGAAACTTCAAAACCTACTCTTCCAGCTACATTTTTCTTCGAACTTTCCGTAACATGTGCAGCAATATCTAAACCCACTTCATCGAGTAGCGAAATGGGGCCAACGGGGAATCCTTTTTTCTTTAATGATCGATCTACCATTTCGATTTCCAGACCCTCGTCTAACATGAGGAGGCATTCGTTAGTATAGGGTGCCAATATTCGGTTGACATAAAATCCAGAACCATCCTTGACCACAATACAGGTTTTCCCTTGTTGAATGCCCATATCATAGCAAGAGGCAATGACCCAATCTGCGGTTGTCTCCGTTTTGACAATTTCCAATAGGGGCATTTTAGGCACAGGTGAAAAATAATGCATGCCAATCACTTGTGCAGGTTTTTTTGCATATTGGGACATTTCAGTGACAGAGAGCGAAGAGGTATTGGAGGCGATGATTACATCTTCTTTGCAATGTTTTTGAATATCTTCAATGACTTGCTTCTTGACATCCATCCGTTCAAGTACTGCTTCGATGACTACATCAACTTTATCAAAGTTGTCATAAGTTAATTGTCCCTGGACCAGACCTATTTGTTGTTCGGCTTGGAGTTTAGTGATGCTTTTAAAACCCAACTTTTTACTGATGCTTTTCCAAATCTGGCGAGAGGCATTGCTCAGCATATCGGCATTGATATCTTTGAGCAAGACATCAATTCCTCGCGTGGCACTGATTTCAGCAATACCAGCACCCATGAAACCAGCACCTATCATCCCTAATTTCTTCAGGGGTTTAGCACCCGTGTAAGGATTTTTTTTATTGTTGGACATACCAAAAAAGAGGGCACGTAAAGCCGCGCTTTCAGGAGTCAACATTAAACGTTCAAATCCTTCGAGTTCTTTTTCATATCCAGCCTTGAGCCCTTTTTTATAACTTGTTTCTACGCAATCTATAATGGCAGGAATAGCAGGATAATTTCCTTGAGACTGCTTTAAGGCCATTTTTCGCGCCTGCTTGAATAATAGACCTCTTCCTAGGGCACTTTCCAATAGTTTGGAACTTAATGGTAGTTTGGATTTACGTACGATAGGTTGCTGGATGAGTTTTTTTGCCATCACCAAGGCGGCTTGAAGTAGCTTGCCCTCATCAGTGATCTCATCAATTAGACCTATTTTTTTAGCTCTGAAAGCATTCAAAGTTTTGCCAGTCAGCATCATGTCTAATGCTTTTTGAATACCTATCAGGCGGGGCAAGCGCTGGGTACCACCACCACCCGGGAGTAGTCCTATTTGGACTTCAGGTAAGCCCATTTTAGTATGCGTAGCAAGAGTAGCAATCCGTCCTTGACAAGCCAGGGCGATTTCGGTACCTAAACCGACACAAGCCCCATTAATGGCAGCGATAAAAGGCTTTTTCGAATGTTCAATACGGTTTAATGAGGCATGACCTTTGGCTTGAAAAGGTCTGAAATCTCCTTCTTTTTCAATTTGAAAAGATTTAATATCAGCCCCTGCCATAAAATCTTTTTTGCCACTGATAAAGATGACGGCGTGTATTTGATCATCTTCGATCAGTTGATTCCCCAAGATTTCAAAAATGCCAATGACATCTGGAGAAACAACATTCATTTTTTCATGTTGATGATCGAGGGTACATACCGCGATGTTTTCTTGAACGTCAACGGTAACAAAATCTTCTAACTTCATAGTCATGATATTTTTAATGAGAACGTTTGAAATTTATGATAAGGTTTTTATGAGCATGGCATGACCATGAGCACCGGCAGCGCAAGCCGCTAGGAGGCCATAAGTTCCTTTTTCATGTTTTAACCTATTACATGTGGTCGTTAATAATCTAGCGCCTGTAGCACCAAAAGGATGTCCAATGGATAGCGAACCTCCCCATAGGTTGAACTTTTCCATGGGGACTTCACCCAAAGCTTTTTTTAGTCCAAGTTCATTAACGGCAAAATCCTCAGACGCTAAAGCCTTTAAATTAGATAATATTTGACCGGCAAAAGCTTCATGAAATTCGATCACATCTAGGTCGTTAAAGGTCATTTTTTGACGGTCCAATAATTTTGAAACCGCATAAGCGGGTCCCAAAAGGAGTTCGTCCTCTAAACGTTGTCCTGTAAATACATAATCCACCACTTCTGCTTTTGGAATAAATCCTAAGGCTTTGGCCTTTTCCTCCGACATTAAGAGTACGGCGCTGGCACCATCTGTGAGAAATGAAGAATTTGCCGCAGTGAGTGTTCCGAATTTTTTATCGAAAGCAGGACGTAAACGAGCCAATTTTTCAATTTTACTATCTGCTCTTATTCCATTATCGGTCTGAATCTCTTTGAATTTTGGTGGAAGCTTTACGCTTACCATTTCCTCAGTCAAAAATCCTTTTTCTTGGGCTTGAGCAGCCATTTGATGGGATCTTACTGCATAAGCATCTTGCTCGGCTCTTGGAATTTCAAACCTTGCTGCCATGATATCACAATCGGCACCCATGGCTTTGTTGGTGGTATATTCAGCTATGGCTGGTCTTTCAGGTATAAAGTCTGAGAAACGCAGGCCGGTTAGAAATTTGAGACCATCGCCCAATCCTTTGAGTTTTTGAGTAAGGAATAATTTTTTACGCATTTTCCTCGGGAACTGTATGGGCGCATCCGAGGTATGATCAATACCTCCTGCAATCATAATATTCGCTTGCCCGGTCATGATTTCTTGACAGGCGTCTGCAATCGCTCTATTGGCAGAAATACAGGCTTGAGAAACGGTTCTACAAGGCACTTTTTGGGGTATTCCAGCTACCAATGCAGCTTCTCTAGCGACATTGGGAGTTTTTACATTGGCAATGACATTACCTAAAACAACTCCGTCTATTAATTGAGGATCGATGCCTGTTTTTTTCAATAAACCCTTGATGGCAAAACCACCCAATTGATAGGAGAGTAAATCCATATAATCAGTCCCTGAACGGAGAAAGGGTGTTCGGCAACCTTCGATAATAACTACCTTTTGCAGTGGATTCATGACGCTAATTTTTTAATTAATTTAAAATAATTCAACTTTTTAAACATATCAGAAGGGATATTTTCTTTGCATTAAAGCATGATCGGTAATTTCTCTACTTAAAGCTTTTGGATTCTGTAGATAGGGTGGCAGAAGTTTGTCCGCAAAGTAGTTCAAGATACGCTTTTCAAATCCTGAAGCAAAGCTGTCGATGGCTTCTTTGGCTTCATTTTGTACTTTATTCAGTGATTTATAGAGATAGAGTTGAGCTATTTTTTCTTGAACAGATAAATCAGTAATGTTCTGATTAGCCGAAGCCAACTTTCGAACTTTTAAATAGACGCTTTCAGCCATATAAGCTTCTGCTAATATCGAAGCGAGGTTTAGGATAATTTCCTGTTCTTTGATTAGGTCTTGTTTTAGCTTTTTACCAGCAGCCCCTAAGATTAGTAAAAACGTATTTTTTATACCTTTGATCAATCTTTGTTCCCGTTTCCAACGGCCACTCTTGCCCCAACGGAAATGTTCAGAAAGAACCATGAAGGGTATTTTTTTACCCGCACCATTGAGATCAAGTTCTTTTGTTTTTAATCCTTTTTTAATCAGTTCGGCGACCGAAAGCATACCATTGATGTCATTGGTACCCTCGTATATTTTAGTGATTCTAGAATCTCTGTAAGCCATTTCTAAACCTAACTCTGCCGCGTAACCCATTCCACCATGTATTTGAATTGCGTCTGTTGTGATTTTCATAGCAGCTTCACTTGCAAATAATTTTGCCATAGCAGCCTCTTTAATAATATCCTGTCCATTATCTTTTTTCCACGCTGCATGAAAAGTTAACAATTTTGCAGCTTCAATTTGAGTGGCCATATCTGAAAGTTTAAATCCAATAGATTGAAATTTGTTAATTTCTTTACCAAAGGCTATACGTTCAGTAGAATATTTTAATGCACGATCATATGCTCCCTGAGCAGTCCCTACCGCTAACGCTGCTATTGAAATCCTACCCCCAGTTAATATTTTGAGAAATATTTTAAAACCCTCCCCTGGTGTAGCAATCATACTTGATTGATCTATAACCATATTATTGAAAAATAATTGTCTTGTGTCACTTGCCTTCCAACCCATCTTCTTTTCTGGTTCAG
>CAJXAT010000018.1 GCA_913050055.1 uncultured Flammeovirgaceae bacterium
ACATATCAATTAGATTATAAAAATAATGAAGTTGTAAAAATCAGTAAACTTGGTTTTGAGTTAAAGAATGATTCCATCGATTTAAAAAATGGATTTATGATTGTTAATACGGAAAATCTAACTTTTGATGAAATATGGAAACCTGTTTGGGGTGAAGAAAGTGAAATAAGAAACCATTACAATGAATTATTTGTAAGTCTATTGCAAAAACCAACACAACGAATTTTAAATATTAGATTTCGTGTGTTTAATGATGGCTTGGGTTTTAGATATGAATTTCCTGAGCAAACAAATATGGGACATTTTGTAATAGAAGATGAAAAGACACAATTTGTAATGACTGGAGATCATACTGCTTTTTGGATACCTGGAGATTATGATACGCAAGAGTATGATTATACGGAGTCGCGTCTTTCTGAAATAAGAGATTTAATGTCTAATTCTGTAACCAATAATCTATCTCAAACTTCATTTTCATTAACAGGAGTTCAAACCTCATTGATGTTAAAAACCGATGGTGGGTTGTATATAAATTTACATGAAGCAGCACTCATTGATTATTCCGCAATGCATTTAGATTTAGATGATGAAAACATGATTTTTGAAGCATGGTTAACTCCAGATGCCAACGGAGACAGACCATATATGTTTGCGCCAACAAATACACCTTGGCGTACTATTATAGTAAGTGATGATGCACGTGAAATTTTAAGTTCTAGAATGACATATAATCTAAACGAGCCTTGTAAAATAGAAGATACTTCTTGGATTAAACCTGTTAAGTATGTTGGTGTCTGGTGGGAAATGATTTCTGGAAAAAGTTCTTGGGCATATACAGATGATCTTAAGGCGGTCAAATTAGGGATAACCAATTATAATAAAGTGACCCCAAACGGAAAACATGGAGCAAATACAGCGCATGTAAAAGAATTAATAGATTTTGGGTCCAAACATGGTTTTGATGCCGTTTTGGTTGAAGGATGGAATGTTGGTTGGGAAGATTGGTTTGGACACTCAAAAGATTATGTGTTTGATTTTGTAACACCCTACCCTGATTTTCATTTGGAAGAAATTCAAAAATATGCGAAATCTAAAAATATCGAAATGATGATGCATCATGAAACTTCTTCGTCAGTAAGAAACTACGAAAGACATTTAGACAAGGCATATAAATTTATGAAAGATCATGGGTATAATGCTGTAAAGAGTGGTTATGTAGGAGACATTATTCCAAGGGGAGAAAATCATTACAGTCAGTGGATGGTCAACCATTATCAATATGCACTTGAAAAAGCTGCTGATTACAAAATTATGGTTAATGCTCATGAAGCAGTGAGACCAACAGGAATAGCGAGAACATATCCAAATTTAATTGGAAATGAATCAGCAAGAGGAAACGAATATCAAGCCTTTGGAGGTTCCAAACCAAATCATGTTACCGTATTGCCATTTACCCGATTAATAGGTGGTCCAATGGATTACACTCCTGGTATTTTCGAAATGGATATTAGTAACTTTAATCCTGCTAATACATCTTACGTAAATAGTACAATTACCAATCAATTGGCTCTTTATGTTACTTTGTTTAGTCCTTTACAAATGGCTGCTGATTTACCAGAACACTACAATCGATTTTTAGATGCCTTTCAATTTATAAAAGATGTAGGTCTTGATTGGGAAAAGAGTGTATATTTAGAAGCAGAACCTGGAGCATATATCACAATTGCTCGTCAGGAAAAAGGAACAAAAAATTGGTTTGTTGGTAATGTTAACGGTAAATCAAAAAGGACTTCTAGTATTTCATTTGATTTTCTTGAAAAAGGAAAATCTTATATCGCAACCATTTATGCAGACACAAAGGACACAAATTATAAAACAAATCCACAGTCTTACAGTATTAAAAATTTAAAAGTTAATAGTAAGTCAAAATTAACTCTTACAAGTGTTGAAGGAGGAGGTTATGCTATGAGCATTATTGAAGGTCGTTTAAAGGAGTAAATAAACTTCTGATTTATTGGAAGAGACTTTTTCGGTCTGATCAATTACAATTCTGAAGTCAAAGAAAGCGAGTGGGATGTGTAAGACTGGACACTCTACCTATTTGGCACAACGGCCAGAGTCGATGGAATTTATCCATTGATAACAATATTACTGTCAGAGAATGACCGTAAAAAATTATGAGTTTGAATTAGATTGATAAGTGAACAAATAAAAAAATAAAATGAAAAACATAAATAAATGCTTAATGCTGAGTGCTCTAGTGATGTGCACCTTCTCATCATGTAAAGAAACACCTTACAGTGAATGGATTCACCTTTTTGATGGGACTAGCACAGAAGGTTGGAGAGCTTACAATGGAGATGCTTTACCTCCGGGATGGGCAATAAAGGACAGCATTTTAACCTTTCATACCGAACAAATCTTAGAAGAAGACTATGATTATAAGGGGAGCAGGGATATTATTTACGGCGTCGAAGAATTCGAAAATTTTGAATTATATGTAGAATGGAAAATTCCTGAGGGAGGAAATAGCGGTATTTTTTATCATATAAAAGAAGGCTATGAAGGGCCTCACATGATTGCTCCTGAATACCAGTTGATAGACGATCAGAACTATGCAAAAATTCATGATCTTAAGGCTTATAATGAAAGTTTTGGAGCCTTAGAACCAGAAAAATTACAAGATTGGCAGTCGACGGCAGCCGATTATGCCATGCATACACCGGATACTGCCGAAAAAGTATTGCATCCCGCTGGGCAATGGAATTCAACAAAAATTGTATTCAGTACTGAAAGAGTAGAGCACTGGCTCAATGGGGAAAAAGTCCTCTATTTTGTTCCTTGGTCAGGAGACTGGTACAAAAAAAGAGATTCAGGTAAATGGAAAAATGCACCTGACTATGGTAAGTTCAAAACAGGCTATATAGGATTTCAAGATCATGGTAGTGATCTGTGGTTTAGAAATATTAAAATTAAGAAGATGTAGGTATAGCCAAAAGATCATCTAAAAAGAGTTCTTTATGGAGCATTTTTAGTCTAATAAAAGAAGTTTATTTAATGTTTAAATAGGTTAACTAAAATCATTCAATAATGAAAAGAAGAGACTTTATAAAAAATACGTCTGCGTTATCAGCAATAGCAATCCTTCCTCCTTTTTCGAATTGTAAATTTGAAAAAAAAGGTCGTCTAAGAACGGCGCATATCGGCGTAGGCGGAATGGGGGGTGAAGATTTAAGAGATATTTCATCTCATGCTTTAGTAGATGTTACCGCTTTATGCGATGTTGATGCTAATAATTTAGCTGCGGCTAAAAAACTGCATCCAAACGCAAAAGCATATTCTGATTATAGAAAGATGTTAGATAAGATTGGAGATTCTATTGATGCGGTTATTGTTTCTACACCAGACCACACACATGCACCAGCCTCTTTGAAGGCTATGAATATGGGGAAATCTGTTTATTGTCAAAAACCATTAACTCATCATGTATCAGAAGCGAGAGCGATGCGGAAATTGGCAGAAGAGAAAAATTTGATTACTCAAATGGGTATACAGGTGCATTCCTTTTATGATTATAAATTAGCGACCTTACTCATTCAATCAGGGATCATCGGAAAAGTAAATACAGTAAGGGCGTGGTCACCTAAAAACTGGGGGTATGACGGAACCGCACCTTTAGGAAATGATCCGGTTCCTGAAACACTAGATTGGAACCTTTGGTTGGGGACATCTGCAGAAAGACCATACAAAAAAGATATCTACCATCCTGGAAACTGGAGAAAACTAGTAGATTATGGATGCGGCACTTTAGGGGATATGGGTGTCCATATTTTTGATACGCCATATAACGCCCTTGAATTAGATGTACCTAAGACTATTACAAATAAATGTCGGAAACCAAATGGATTTGGATATCCTGAAACCAACATCGTGACTTATGAATTTCCAGGAACAAAATATACAACGAATGACTTCAAATGGGTTTGGTATGATGGTAAGGGGGCTCCTGAAGACCATCAAGATTTAATATTGCCTGGCTCAGAGAACAAATCATCAAATAAGACAAAATCAAATGATAAGGAAGCCACTTTAAAAGATAAAATATCGCTTGAAACAAAATTAACAGACGAAAGTAGCTTACCCGACCAAGGTGCCATGTTTATTGGTGAAAAAGGCCGTTTACTTTTACCTCACTTCATGCAATTACCAAAGAAAATTGTAGACGGAAAGTATGTAGATATTTCTAAAGAGATTTCTGCTATTGAAAAAGTAAACAATATGGGAAAACCTATTCGCGACTATAACTCTGAAGGGCCGAAACATTATCACCAGTTCGTGGATGCATGCCTAGGAAAAGACACTTGTACTGCACCATTTTCATACGCTGCACGTCTTACCGAAACAATTTTGTTAGGTACGATTGCAGGGAGATTTCCAGGCCAGACGTTGAATTGGAACAGCGAAAAAGGAATGTTTTCTGAAAACGCTGCAAATAAGTACCTAGTTGGCAAGTACCGAAAATTCTGATCGAAGCAATAAAATTAAAAAACTTCACCGCCGTTTTGTGTCCTCACAAACGGAGGGTGAAAAGAAAAATATGTTGACATTTAAATGTTTACTGATGATCTTTTAAGATGGGATCAAGAAGAAAAGGATTCATTTTTTTGAACAATTATATTGCTTTCCTTTGTCTTCAAGATCGCAATTCTTATTTCTTTTCTAACTGAGATTCTACATTAAAAATAATCTCATCTTCAATGAATTGAATGTCTGTACTATGTAATATTGGAATCTTCACATCTCTTTTTCTCGGCTTAGATTTTAGCTTTTCAAGTAATCTCCTCGGCATAGAAATGAAGAGATAGGCCTTCACATAATATACTATGCCTAGACGCTTCTGAGAATCATAAATAGACAAGAACAGATACGAAAGAGTCAATAACCAAGACGCTCAACAGCGGACTTTGCAAAGTATAAAACTAGATGATTGCTGACATAGATGGCAATATTCTCATCGAAATAGGAATCACTTATAATTAAGAAAAACCGACAGACGTAAAGTTTCAGCCATTGGATGATTATTTATGGTGGGAATCAGATATGAAGCGGAAAACTCAAATGCCTGATATCGGAACCCTGATCCGAAAGTGAGATATTTCCTGTTCCCCTTTTGCTCATGTTCATGAAAATAGCCGCCTCTTAGTGCAAATGATTCTCTATACCAATATTCTAGGCCTAGCGAATAAGTGAGTTCTTTCATCTCTTCGCTGAAGCCTTCGGGTGCATCTGTAAAGGACCCAAATGTACTGCTGAATAAGTTTCTGTCAGTTTCCTTTCCCTTCATTAAAGAGCGTTCTCCTGATTTGGGATCGATAACTATAATTGGTGGTGATGGAATCATCAACTTGTTGACATCGAATACAAAAGTGACTGAATTATCAGAATCAAGGTGATACCGAAATGCTGTACCCAACCTTAAATTTGTTGGGATCGGTTCGCTTGCTCTAAAGTCGTTATATTTAATCCTAGGACCAAAGTTAGATAAATGCGTCCCGAATGAGATATTAACATCATGCCCATTTAAGCTTGTTTTTTTCTGATAATAGACGCCTAAATCTATAGCAACTGTTGAGCCAATATCAGTGCCCTCCAGTACCGAAAACTGACGTGATGTATTCGACCTAATATATCTTCCTGATATTCCTACAGCCAATTCTTCAGTCAATTTCCTGGAATATGTTATATCAAAGGCAACCTGGTAAGGATTCAAACTACCAACGAAATTCCCAAAATTATCATTGATCTCAAAATCACCAAGATTGAAATAGCGCAGAGACATACCAAATACCTGCTGGTCATCTATTCTATAATATCCTGACACATACGACAAAAACATATCATTGGTGATTTTATGCAACCATGGTGAATATGAAACTGAGCCACCAAATCTACCATCAATAAAAACCAGTTTGGCATTATTCCAATAGAGCGAGTTGACATCTGCAGACGTGGCTACTCCTGCCTCACCCAGAGCGCTTCCTCTTGTATCGGGGCCAATAGCAATAAAAGAGGTACCACTTGTTAACACGCCATTTCCAATCTGTCTACCTGAGACGGAATTGTCCAATCCTTGAGAAAAACTATTAATGTTAATAAACAATAGTAGGCTTACTTCTAGAATATATTTTTTCATAGCCCCTCTTCTACAGTTTAACCCCTCTGGTGACGTACCTTTGGGAACCCACATTAATCACAAAAAAATAGACGCCTGATCCTAATGTCGATGGGACGTCCCATGAATAACTTCCATTAAACCCAGCTTCATTATCCACGAGTAG
Organism: uncultured Flammeovirgaceae bacterium; assembly: GCA_913050055.1. Lineage (GTDB taxonomy): Bacteria > Bacteroidota > Bacteroidia > Cytophagales > Cyclobacteriaceae > UBA4465. Next base: position 6,339 of record CAJXAT010000018.1, read on the forward strand.
TTCAATACGCTTTCCCTGTACATCTATTACCTCCAAGGTATAGGAGGTGAACTCAGGCAGTTCATATCGGATCATAATCTGGTCATCGAAATAACTGGGAAATACACTTACTCTACCACTCGCGTATGGGCTGTCAATTTCTTTTTCCTCCTCATTAATAGTGATTAACTGGTTTGCCTGCACATTTGACAAAGACTGGGAATTACCTCCAACCCATTTGATAATTAATGAATCTACACTTGAAGCGTCTGCTAATCCGAAGTGAGCAATGGAGCTATTTTGGGATTCATGACTTGAACCACCATCAATTTCACGAATCATTTTTATTCCGTCTGCAACGATCTCAACTCTTGATCCTAACCCACGAGTAGTTGATTTTGATCCCACTAATTGTACTTTCAACCAATTTCCATTAGGTATATCATTTCTAAAAAGTCTGGAGTGAGTATTGGTGAGCAGTCCTGCTTCTGTTACCGGACTTTGATTGACTACAAAGAGGTCCAGGTCACCATCATTGTCATAATCAAAAGTCACGGAACCTCTTCCTATTCCATTATCTGACAATCCAGATTCGTCACTAACATTTTTGAAATTGACTCCATTATTTTCCAGTAGTAAATTTGGATTCGGTACTACTTCCGGGTTTAGAGCACCCATACAAATGAAAAGATCAACATCAGTGTCATTATCAAAATCAAATAAGTTAGAACCCCAACTAACAGGAACAACTAGATCATCATTTTGGATTTTTATCATTTGAAATGCTGTTCCTAATGGTTCTGTCAAGTCTACAAATGAAAGCCCCGAACCGCGATTTATCATAAATATTCCAATGCCAATGTTAGTTATAAAATAATCCAACAAACCGTCATTATTGTAGTCTCCAACAGCTGTTTCCATAGCATTTATTCCATAGTCTGCCCGCGATTCTTCGCTTACATTGGTAAAAGTACGATCAGGGAATTCATTTCTGTATAATTGATTTGGACCTCCAAAATCATTGATCACATAGAGGTCTAGATCATTGTCATTGTCATAATCTGTGAAGACTCCTCCAAAACCAAAACCAGTTCCAGTAAACCTATACAAATCAGTTACATTTTTGAAATATTCGCCTTGTACATTGATATATAACTGATCAACGGAGGTGATTGTTGTTGCTCCTACTAATTGTCCAAGATTACCGTCGAACTTGTCAAAATAATTACCGACATACAAATCCGGATAACCATCTGCATTAAAATCACCAAATGTAGCTCCGGTTGAAAACGTTGAGATATGTTTAAACCCATAATTTGTGGAGACATCAGTGAAAGTTCCATTTCCATTGTTAAGGTAGAGTATATTATAAGCCCTAAAAGGTTCCGCATCTGAATGGAGTGATCCCATTGTTGTGACGAAAATGTCAATATGACCGTCCTTATTTACATCTGCCGAAACAGCGCCTTGTGTAATTATCGAATCATTTAAGGCTAGACCTGCAAGTTCTGTAATATCAGAAAATGTGCCGTCACCATTATTGTGGTAAAAGGAGTCTTTATTAAGTCCTCCAGCTATGAATAAGTCTTCGAAACCATCATTGTTGTAATCGAGAACGGCAACTCCACCTCCGTAAGTTCCCTGAAAAATCCTGAATGTGTGATTGATACCCGAAGCTTCCGTAACATCTGTGAAAACAGGCTGTGCCTTCGCCAATTGAAAGGACAGAATTGATATCATGAAAATTGTAAATAAAAAGAAAATTTGCTTCATTATTTAAGACTAAATAAACGATTTTAGGCTGGCTTTCCTTAATAAACTACGGAGCTACTCGCTTGATTACTTATGCTTTAATGACAGTAGGTTTATAAAATGGGTGACAACAAAAAAAGGCTAATTCTGTTGTTTTTACAATAGAAATCGACTAAAATTGAGAAGCGTTTGGTCATCACATTTATTTTGAAAATTTCCAAAATTGAGGCTCTCAAGATCCCCTTGACTAGATTCAATCATTCATGTACTGGATATAGGAAGCCAAGACCAATGAAAATGCCGAATTGGTTCTCACTTTTCCACGTAATGACGATATTAGGGTATGCAAGAAATCTGTGTTGGGTAGGTCCGATAAGGGGCGTTCAGGTAAGGGTGGTTACATGACGTTTAACAGCAGATGATTAAGTACAAAAAAAGGTGAAAATAAATCTAAGTAATTTGGAGAAATCAGGAAGGTTTGGTACTGGTATATTGATTCTTGTGCTGATCTTAGGAATTGCGATTCCTTGCATCTCACAACAGTCGGTAGCCAGACAGTGGAACGAAGTTTTGCTTGAAGCCATAAGAAATGATTTTGCGCGGCCAACTGTACATGCTAGAAATCTCTTTCATATTTCTGCGGCTATGTATGATGCCTGGGCAGTGTACGACGAAACAGCCGAGACATTTTTTCTTGGAAAAACTGTAGGCAGTTACACATATTCTTTTCAGGGAATTGAGGCACCTTCAAATGTGGAAGCCGCCCAGACAGAAGCAATGAGTTTTGCGGCTTATCGATTGTTGAAACATCGGTTTGAAATATCGCCAGGAGCTGAAGAGTCTCTCCTACGATTTGACAGTCTGATGATTGCTATGGGAAATGATATGTCTATTACTTCAACATCGTATGAAGACGGCTCACCGGCAGCACTTGGAAATTATATTGCAGAGCAAATTATTGAATTTGGTTATCAGGATGGATCGAATGAATGGTTTTTCTATGAAAATCTGTTTTACGAGTCCCAGAATGATGTGATGATACCCACGCTACCGGGAAGTCAGGAGATGAATGATCCCAATCGCTGGCAGCCGCTGGCGTTTGATTTATTTATTGATCAAGCTGGTTTCGAAATTCCAGGAGGATCGCCGGACTTTTTGAGTCCTGAGTGGGGTTTTGTCATTCCTTTTGCACTTAGTCAATATGACCTTGATGTTAGGGAAAGGGATGGAGAAGAGTATTGGATTTATCATGATCCCGGAGATCCATGTTATATTCAATCTGATGGATCTGGAAACTCATCGGATTATCAATGGGGCAATGAACTGGTTGCTATATGGTCATCTCACTTAGATCCCTCGGACGGAGTTATGATCGATATATCACCCGCTTCCATCGGAAACATAGCAATTCAAGATTATCCAACAACTTTGGAAGGACTTCGGGAATTTTATAATCTGCATGAAGGGGGTGATCCAAGTAGAGGACATGAGATTAATCCGATTACTCAACTGCCATATCCATCTCAGGTAGTACCCAGAGGAGATTATGCTAGGGTGTTAGCTGAATTTTGGGCTGATGGACCAGATTCTGAAACACCGCCAGGTCATTGGTATACTATTTTGAACTATGTGAATGATCACGAACTATTCGAAAAAAGATTTAAAGGTCAAGGTGAGATATTAGGCGATCTAGAGTGGGATGTGAAAGCGTATTTTACATTGGGAGGAGCACTTCATGACGCGGCCATAACAGCCTGGAGCATAAAAGGATGGTACGATTACCCCAGACCCATTTCATCAATTAGATACATGGCTGATCAGGGACAATCTTCAGATTCGGAACTACCCAATTATGCGGCAAATGGAATCCCATTGCATGATGGTTTGGTTGAGTTGGTCTTGGAGGAAGACCCATTGTCCGGTGATAATGATGAAAATATAGGTAAGATCAAATTAATGGCTTGGAAAGGGCCTGAGTTTATATCAGATCCCGCTGGCGATGCGGCAGGTGTTGACTGGATTCTGGCTGAGAACTGGTGGCCATATCAGCGACCAACTTTTGTTAACCCTCCTTTTGCAGGGTATATATCCGGTCACTCCACATTTTCAAGAGCCGCGGCAGAAGTAATCACATTGCTGACAGGAGACGAGTTTTTTCCCGGAGGAGTTGGCGAATTTGTAGCCCCTAAAAATGAATTTTTGGTTTTTGAGGAAGGCCCAAGTGTTGACATTACTTTACAGTGGGCAACCTATCGAGACGCGGCTGACCAGACCAGTCTTTCTAGAATATGGGGAGGAATACATCCGCCGGTAGATGATATTCCGGGTCGCTTGATTGGAGAAAAAATTGGTATTGCTGCCTTTGACCTTGCCAACAATTATTTCGATGGTAGTATTATTACCAGTGTGACTGATCCCTTTGAAGCTGAGATTCTCGTTTTTCCAAATCCGAGTTTAGGGCAAACTCTTACCATAAGAATAGATCAAAATTTCCAGATGGATAATTTAACAATGAGGCTAATAGATTTGAATGGCAGGAGAATTTGGATGAAGGAATTTAAAGGTGTTGTACAAGAAGTCAAGGTAGATATGGGCGCAAGCTTAAACGGAGTGTATTTATTGAGAGTTGAAAGTGGGGATATAAATAAAACGTTTCGTATAGTTATCCGGAATTAAGGGTTTAGTTCAAAAATTGAGAGCTTGAATTTGAGTTTCATTATAATGTAATTAGAAAATTAATCATTTTGATCTGCTTAATGATTTACGATAGGTATCTTGAACAAGAGATTTAATCACTCCCTCATCTTCTTTGCAATCTCCTCAATATCTGCTCCTGTGTAATGCTTATTATGATCTGAGGAAAAATACCTGTGATCTGGGGTAATTCTGTGGCATTGTGATCTAATGTGTTGATAGCATAGAGATAAAAATTTTTCCTAGTGATTGATGGATAAATCTTACACAATGGAGCTTTAGTTTTCTAGTTCTTTCATAGCGCGTACATTTATTAATAAACATATTATTATATTTAGATTCTCAGATACAAGTATTGTTTTAATAGAAAATACTCCATATTTCATTTGAAAAATAAAACAGTTATCTTTTTATTACACCAATTTTAATCAAAAAAATTTTGCTCAGATAGTTAATTAAGCTACTTCATAGTTTAGAAAAGTTTTAAACTAATCCAATGATAGTTTCTCAATAACTTCTTTACAAACCCTATTTTCATGCTCTATTTTGCGAATTTTGCCTATATCTGAGGATTGGAAATCAAGTTTCATTTCTTACCCTCCAGTAATAATCCATCAAGTATTAATATTCATTTAAAGAATCATATCATTTTAATCCTAAATATATAAGGGTTGGATGCATGAAGACCAAGAGGTTTTCAATTAATTTTGTAAAACTCAAAATCTAAATTATTGAAAAAACAAAAAGTAGCCATTGTTACAGCGGCGAGTAAAGGAATTGGTGCTGCTTGTGCAACTCAACTCGCATCTGAGGGATATAAGCTTGTTTTGATGTCTCGGTCAGATAGTTTGTTTGCCCTTTGCGATCAACTCAATGCCAGGCCCCTACAGGGATCCATTGAAGATGAGAATGATATTGCGAGATTGGTCGGTTTTACCTATGAGAAGTATGGGCGGATTGATGTGGTGGTATGTAATACGGGTCATGCGAGCAAAGGGTCTTTATTGTCGCTGACAGATTCAGAATGGGAAAAAGGGATGAACTTATTATTGATGAATGTAATCAGACTGGCTAAATCCATTGGCCCCATTATGGCGAAGCAAAAAGGAGGCGCTTTTGTCAATGTATCCACATTTGGGGCCAAAGAGCCTTCTTTATCCTTTCCTATTTCCTCCGTTATAAGAGCAGCAGTATCCAGTTATTGTAAATTATTTGCTTCAGAATTGGGTCATGTTAATGTAAGAATGAACAATATTTTGCCCGGATTTATCAATTCATATCCGGCAGATGAACAAACCATTAATCAAATTCCCATGTTGCGGCAAGGGACTCCTAAAGAGGTAGCCGAATTGGCCTCTTTTTTAGTATCAGATAAGGCCGCTTATATCACAGGACAAGATTTTGTGATTGATGGTGGTTTGACAAAATCGATTTAAAAAAAAACTAATATTATGGATCAAAAAAGCAAAGAATTTTTATATAACTATCTCAATAATCCATCACCGACAGGTTTTGAAGAAGGAGGGCAAAGAATATGGCTCGATTATATTCAGCCCTATATAGATGATTATATTTCTGATACCTATGGAACGGTAGTAGGTGTGATAAAGCCAGAGGCATCTTATAAGGTCGTTATTGAGGCGCATGCTGATGAGATTTCTTGGTTTGTAAATTATATAGACGATAAAGGTTACATATACGTTATCCGTAATGGGGGATCTGACCACCAGATTGCGCCCTCTATGCGTGTAAATCTGCATACGCGTAAAAAGGGGATAGTGAAAGGAATATTCGGTTGGCCCGCTATTCATGTGCGCAAGGAAAAAGAAGATGCACCGACCTTAAAAAATATTTTTGTGGACGTGGGAGCCAGTAGTAAGGCTGAGGTAGAGGAAATGGGAATTCATCCCGGGACCGTAATGACCTTCACTGATGAGCTGATGGAACTCGGAGAAAAATATTATACGGGCAGGGCCTTAGATAACAGAATAGGTGGTTTTATGATCGCAGAGGTCTTTAGAAGAATTAAAGAACAGAACATCAAACTTTCTTTTGGTTTGTATGCTGTTAATGCCGTTCAAGAGGAGATTGGATTGCGTGGAGCTGAAATGATTTCGAGACGAATTAAGCCGGATGTAGCTATAATAACCGATGTAACTCATGATACAAATGCCCCTATGTATGACAAAAAAAACAGTGGTGACATTGCGATAGGCAAGGGCCCTACTTTGTCTTATGCACCAGCAATCCAGCAAAATTTGAGAGATTTGATTGTGGAGGTAGCTGAAAAAAATGAGATCCCTTTTCAAAGATTGGCCTCCTCGAGATTTACAGGCACAGACACGGATGCCTTTGCTTACTCTGGGTCAGGCGTAGCTTCAGCATTGATTTCATTACCGCTCAAATATATGCATACTACGGTCGAGACAGTAGCAAAATCAGATGTTGAACATGTTATCAATTTAATTCTTGAAACGATCAAAGTCATTCAATTAGATCAAGATTTCAGGTACATAAAATAGGGAACAAGTTGTCATATCAAAAAATCAATCGTGCTATAGGTCAATCGGTTACTGATTTCAAGATGATTGCCCCTGGGGATAAGATATTAGTTGCTATCAGTGGAGGGAAAGACAGCTTGTGCATGTTACATTTTTTAAAAGAATTTCAAAAAAAAGCGCTCATAGATTTCGAGATTTTAGCAGTAAATGTAGATCAAAAACAGCCTGGATTTCCTACAGAGATATTACCAAAGCTTTTTAAAGAATGGAACGTACCCTATGAGATCGTTGAGCAAGATACTTATCGTGCAGTAGCCGAAAAAACACTACCTGGGAAGAGTTATTGTTCACTATGCAGTCGATTAAGGAGAGATACTTTGTATGATTCAGCTAGAAATGTTGGCTGTAATAAAATAGCCTTAGGCCATCATCGAGAGGATGTTTTGGAAACTTTTATGATGAACCTGTTTTTTTCTGGTCAATTAGGCTCGATGCCAGCGCATTACCAGATCCAAGCAGAAGGTTTGCAGGTAATCAGGCCCTTGTTTTCGGTTTATGAAGATTGGATAGCAGATTTTGTCCAAGCTCAGGGATGGCCCATTATAGCTTGTAATCTTTGTGGATCGCAGGAGTATCTAAAACGTCGTGAGATGAAAGAGTTATTGAATCAGCTGCAGGAGCAATATCCCAAATTAAAGGAGACGGCATTTCGATCCCTGCACAATCCCAAACCAAAATTTCTTTTTGATCAAAAGTCATGGGAGACAGAGATCCCCAAAATCTAATTGCACTATGAACTTATTAATAAATAATAAAGTAGCCTTTATTGCGGCATCAAGTCAAGGGCTAGGTTATGCAGTTGCCAAGGAACTGCTGCAGGAAGGATGCCATGTCATTATTTCAGGCAGAGATGCCAAAAATTTAGAACAAGCGGCGCAGACCTTGGCTGATTTTGGAAAAGGTAAGATATTAGCTTTGCCGGGAGATGTATCTCATGAAGTAGATCGCAATCGGATGATCAAAGCGGCGCTAGATGAATTTAAAACAGTAGATATTTTGATCACTAATTCGGGAGGGCCGCCTTCTGGAAATTTCGATCAATTTTCCTTGGATGATTGGGAAGCCGCATATCATTTGCTTTTGGGTAGTACTGTAGCCTTAATCAAGGGATTTTTGCCCCAAATGAAAGCGCAAAAATGGGGAAGAATTGTGGCCATTACCTCGCAAGCAGTTAAGCAACCCTTTGATGGATTGATTCTTTCAAATAGTGTGCGAGCGGCGGTTTCTGGATTGATTAAAAGTCTTTCCAATGAGCTCGGTGGATATCACATTACGGTTAATAATCTCATGCCTGGATCTACTGAAACGGGGAGGTTACAGAACTTACTGAAGGTCAACCCTTCCTTCAAGGACAATATCAAAAACATCCCCTTGGGACGCTTTGGTCAGCCCCATGAATTTGCGGCAGCTGTCGCTTTTTTCGTCAGTGAACGTGCGAGCTACATTACTGGAACTTCGTTGGCAGTGGATGGGGGCAGCATAAAAAATATTTTATAAGTATTATGAAGAGCGACCAACGTCCAAAGGGTGCGGTAAGAATAAAACGATGAGATAGGATATAAACCTTACATCACAAAAGTATTACATTTGAATCCGGAGCTTCTTGACATTGGGGGTACCCTCTGGACTCATCTCCACAAAATAGAGCCAGTCATATTCTGTCTCCTCCAAATCAGAATATTCAGTACCAGCCAAAGCATTGGTCAATTGAGGAGTCGTATTGGAATGTCCAATAATGACTACTGTTTCACCCTGATGTGTTTTTAAAATTTCCTGAGCAAATGAGACCAGTTTATTAGGATCGTATTGAAGTATTTCCAGCTGTTTTGCTGTAGCCAATGGCCTTGCTGTATCTACGGCCCTTCGGTAGGGACTGGCATAAATGGCATCAATGTCTACAGCTTCAAATATATGTACTAGTTCATTGGCTCGTCGCCAACCCTTCGTAGATAGCTGCGGATCATTGCTAGAAGCAATCATTTTTTCAGCATGTCTGATGAGTATCAAAGAAGTTGATTTTTCATTCGTAGGATGGCAGGAATTAAAAATGGAGAGAAACCCTGAGAAGAGTAATAGGTTAAGAAAGTATTTTAAACTCATAATTAGATATTTTTAACACTCATTAAAGTCAATCCCTACAGATTTTAAATGTGCCCAATAACCAGGATAAGATTTTTTCACTACCTCTATGTCCTGAATGCTAATGGCTCTAATCATGCATATGGGAGCAAAGGCCATGGCCATTCTGTGATCCTCATGGGTTTCTATAATTTCGATATGCTCTGGAACAGTACCCGGTGTTAACCTCCAGATTCCATTTTCTTCATTCAAAAGGCACCCAATTTTAAGTAATTCCTTTTTCATGGCCATCACACGATCGGTTTCCTTTATTTTGAGACTTTCGAGACCGGTCATGATTAATTTAATTCCCTTGATGGCCGCCACGACCATGATCGTTTGAGCTAAATCAGGACAGTTTTTAAAATCAATATTTTGGTTTATTTCAGTAACTGGGATGGAAGTTAGTTGAACCCTATCGGATTTAAATTCAGTTTTGACGCCCATCTTGGACATGATATGAACGATGTTTTGATCTCCTTGAAAGCTATCGGAGCGAAGCCCTCGAAGCGAAATACTGCTTTCTTGATTTAAGGCAACCATGCTGTACCAGTAGCTGGCGCCCGACCAATCACTTTCAATAGTGTAAGATTGGGCTTTATATGGCTGCGGTTTTATATGTATGGTCTGATCTTTCCAGGTACTATTTATACCAAAATGATGCATAAGCGCCAAGGTCATCTCTATATAGGGGCGCGAAAAAATCTCATCAGTCAGTTCAATTGAAATACCATCAGCCAGCGTGGGACCGATCATTAGTAGCGCACTGATATATTGACTGCTGATATTGCCTGGGATACTTATTTTCTGAGCTTGAAGCTCATTTTTTTTGGCACTAATACGTAACGGAGGAAATCCCTCTTGTGCCAGATAATCAATTTTTGCACCCAGTCTGCGCAAGGCATCTACCAGGGGTTTGATAGGCCGTTCTTTCATGCGATCAGATCCAGTAATAATCTCTCCTGAGCCCGAGATGGCAAGGTAAGCCGTACAGAATCGCATCGTAGTGCCGGCATCAATAACATCCCAGACAGGTTGTTTTTTGGAGAGTAGGCGTTGCATGGTTTGGGTATCACGAGCATCTGACAAATTTTTCAATTGGAATTGGTTACCGGAAAGGGCATTCATAATTAATGCGCGGTTGCTTTCACTTTTGGATGATGACAAGGTAATATCTCCATTCAATGGCTGATGATATCGATCAAGTTGATAATTCATGATTTATTAGAGTCTTAATTAAATAAAAAGTGTCGTCTGTAGGAACGGCAATTTATGGATTACTTCCTGAATCTAAATAAAAATTAATGGCCTCAGCAATTTGTGCATCACTTACCTCGATATCAAATAAGCAACTTCCGGGTCCATTGATTAGAGAAAACATAACAGTGGATCCTTCATTTTTTTTGTCTTGTCCCAATAATATTTTGATTTTATCAAAAGGGGGGAATACCATCAAACGATCAAAAACTTGATCAATATAACTTTCTACTTGCTTAAAATATTCTTTTTCTATTAAACCCAAGTCGAGAGCTAATTTAGCCTCCATGATCATACCGGCTGCTATAGCTTCTCCATGTAATAGGTCTTTTTTTGTATCTAAATACCAGGATTCAATACTGTGTCCAAGCGTGTGTCCAAAGTTTAAAATTTTTCTTAACCCTGACTCGTAGGGATCTTTTTTGACAACATCGGCTTTGACCAGCACGGATTTTTTGATGAAATATTGCCACTCTTTAATTCCTGAAACGCTGGTCATTTGGATATCTTGCCAGTATGCGGGATCGTAGATAAGGCCATGTTTGATGATTTCTGCGAAGCCCGATTTGAGCTGGCGATGGGGGAGGGTACTCAAAAAATCATCACAGATTATGATGGCATCAGGATCTTTAAATACACCAATGTGATTTTTGAATTCATTGAAATCTACACCTAACTTTCCACCAATGCTGGCATCAACTTGAGAGAGCAGCGTAGTGGGTATATTGATAAAAGGAATACCTCTTTTGAAGGTTGCGGCAACAAAACCACCCATATCTCCAATGACGCCACCTCCTAGATTGACTAATAATGATTTTCTAGTAAATTTAAAATCGGTCAACTTTTGCCAGATGATTTGACAGGTTTCAATATTCTTATTTTTTTCCCCGCTGGTGATGTGAATCAAAGGGGTTCCTTTGAAAGAGGTTAATTTAGGTAAGCAGTGGACTAAAGTATTGTCATCGACTAAAATGGCGATTTTATCAGGGTTAAATAATGTTAGGCAACTTTCAAGTTGCTGGTTCACGTTTTGAGTGAAGTGTATTTTAGGGGGGACCTTTTTCATACTACAAAATTACATGTCTTTTTAATACTTTGATTAACTCGAGTGATGAATCCTTGAGTCGTTTATTATCTTTGTGGCTAATGCGTTAATGAGATGTTGATATGTCGGTGAATTTTGATGATACTAAAATCACTTTTCGGTCTAAATCCCTTAGAGAATTAGAAGTATCAAATGTTATTTTTTCAATTATTAACAGACCCCTAATAGTATTTATGGGGGCCGCAATTATTAAATGGGCGTTACATTTTAGACTTCCTATCAAAGGGCTCATCAAGGCAACCCTTTTTGATCAATTCTGTGGGGGAGAAAGTATCCAAGGTTGCGAAAAAAAAATCAATCAATTAAATACATTGAACGTCAAAACTATTTTAGACTACTCAGTTGAAGGGCAAGAAAAGGAGCAAAGTTTTGATCAAACATTAGAAGAGACTTTACAGGTCATTCAATTTGCCAATGAGCATGATGCCATTCCTTTTTGCGTACTAAAACTTACGGGATTAGGGTCAAAATCTTTGATGACTAAGATTCAGTTGGGTAAAGCATTGACTGGAAACGAGCAAAATCAATTTAATAGATTCAAGGAGCGCGGCTTTGAAGTAGCGCAAGCCATTTCAAAATTAAATCAACGATTACTTATTGACGCTGAAGAAAGTTGGTATCAAAATGTCATAGATGAATTCAGTTATGAATTAATGATTAAATACAATACTGAGTGGGCAATTATTTACAATACCTATCAGTTTTACCGGCGAGATATGTTGGATAGAATGAAGGCGGGATTTGAGAAAATGAATGCTTCCAAAATGCATTTTGGTGCTAAACTAGTGCGAGGGGCTTACCTAGAACAAGAACGTTTGCGGGCACAATCATTGGGATACCCAGATCCGATTCAGCCCAATAAAGAAGCTACAGACAGAGATTATAATAAGGGCGTAAAGTTTGCAATGGAACATTTAGCACATTTTTCGATTTGTTTGGGGACCCATAATGAAGTATCGAGCAAAGGCTTAGTTGAACTGATACAGCAATATGGTTATGATAAGAATGATGCGCGGATATTTTTTGCTCAATTATTGGGAATGAGTGATAATATATCATTTAAATTGTCCGACGAAGGTTATAATGTCGCCAAATATATGCCTTACGGGCCACTAGAGCAGGTCATGCCTTATTTGTTTAGGCGGGCAGAGGAAAATACTTCAGTTCAAGGACAAAGTAGTCGTGAGCTTATGTTGATTAAGAAAGAAATTAAAAGAAGAAAATTAAAATTATAATGCAATTAAGCGAGCAAGAATGGATACGCCGAAAGGCCAGGAAAGATTTGATGGATATGAATATTGATCCCTATCCTCCGGAACTTTTTGAAATAACCACCACGAGTCGAGAAATTAAGGAGAAGTTTAAAGATGAATCAGCATCTTTTAAAAATATATCTATCGCAGGACGTATCATGAGTCGACGTATCATGGGTTCCGCCTCTTTTGCTGAAATTCAAGATGATGCGGGTAGAATTCAAATTTATCTACGTCGAGATGATATATGCACAGGTGAGGATAAATCTGTGTATAATGATGTTTTCAAGAAAAAGCTAGACATTGGAGACATTGTAGGTATCAAGGGATTTGTATTTGTGACACAAGTAGGAGAAATATCTATTCATGTCACCTCCTTTAAAATATTGACCAAGTCATTGAGACCTCCGCCCATTGTGAAAGAAACGGAAGACGCTGAGGGGAATAAGAAAACATGGGATGCTTTTACTGATCCTGAACAAAGATATCGACAAAGATATTTAGATCTTATTGTAAATCCTGAGATCAAAGATACGTTTCGTAAGCGGGCACTTTTGGTAAACACCATCAGAAATTTCTTGAATGAAAAAGGGTATTTAGAGGTTGAAACACCGATTTTGCAGCCTATTCACGGCGGTGCGTCAGCCAAACCTTTCGTAACCCATCACAATACGTTGGATATGCCTTTGTACTTGAGAATTGCCAATGAGCTTTACTTAAAAAGGCTCATTGTCGGTGGATTTGATGGAGTTTTCGAATTTGCGAAAGACTTTAGAAATGAAGGAATGTCGAGATTTCATAATCCTGAATTTACACAGGTAGAATTATATGTAGCCTACAAGGACTATTTTTGGATGATGGATTTAATGGAAGAGATTGTGGAGCAAATCGCCATTAAATTACATGGAGACACCAAAGTAACGGTAGGGGAGCATGTCATAGATTTCCAAAGACCTTGGAAGCGATTTACCATGTTTGAAGCTATTACTCACTTTACAGGCATTGATATTTCAGAGATGGATGAGGAGGCGTTAAGAGCAGCAGCTAAATCTTTAGGAATTGTTACTGATGAAACGATGAGTTCCGGAAAATTGATAGATGAAATATTTGGAGAACAATGCGAATCAAAATTAATTCAACCCACCTTTATTATCGATTATCCTGAAGAAATGTCTCCTTTGACTAAAAAGCATCGCTCAAAACCAGGCTTAGTTGAACGCTTTGAGGCGATATGCAACGGTAAGGAAATTATGAATGCTTATTCTGAGTTAAATGATCCCATAGATCAGCGGGAACGATTTGAACATCAATTGGCACTCGCCGCGCGAGGAGATGAGGAGGCCATGGCTTTGGATGAGGATTTTTTACGAGCACTTGAATATGGGATGCCGCCGACGTCAGGTGTTGGATTAGGTATTGATCGCTTAACCATGATTATGACCAATTCGACTTCTATACAGGATGTACTGTTTTTTCCTCAAATGAGGCCTGAAAAAAAGGAAACCCAATCAACTGATCAAGAATTTACAGATCAAGGTATACCTGCAGCTTACCTTCCCTTAATGCGAAAAATAGGACTGAACACCTTGAGTCAGCTCAGTGAATCTAATGTAAATAAATTGCATAATGACCTGTGCGGTATACGCAAAAAGATGAAGCTAAAAAATTTGGAAAACCCAACTAAAGAAGCGGTTCAGAATTGGATTGATGCGTCAAGTTAACGGCAATTTGAAGATTGATTATTCGGGAGCTAGGTTAGGAAAGGCCAGATATGGTACCATCCTCATCAATATCGATTTGCTCAGCAGCAGGAATTTCTGGTAATCCAGGCATTCTCAACATATTTCCTGTGATGGGAATTAGAAAACCTGCACCGGTGGCTATTTCTATATCTCGCACCGTAAATCCAAAATGATCGGGACGACCAAAAAGGCTACTGTCATCGGATAATGAGCTTTGGGTTTTAGCCATACAAATAGGTAAATGGCTGATGTTTAGATCAATGGCTCTTTTAATGATTTTTTCTGCCTTACTCGTGTAGCTAATGGCCTCTGCACCATAAATATCTTTGGCGATGGCTGATATTTTATTTTTTATGCTTGAATTTGCGTCATAAGTAGGGACATATTGTGATTTACATTGATTAGCTGCATCAACGACCTTTTCAGCCAGTTCCGTCGCGCCTTTACCACCAAATGCCCATCCGTCGCTTAAGGCAACTTCCACATTAATGGCAGCACAATGGTCCTTTATGATTTGTATTTCTTCGACGGTATCTGAGATGAATTTATTGATTGCTACTACCAGCGGGATGTTGAATCGTCTTAAGTTTTCTACGTGCTTATCAAGATTTGCCATTCCTTTGATTAGGGCTTTTGCATTGGATTGGTTCAATTTAGCTTTCTTGACACCTCCATGGTATTTTAAGGCTCTCACGGTAGCTACTAATACAACTGCTTTGGGTGAAACATTTCCATAAAAACATTTGATATTAAAAAACTTTTCTGCACCTAAATCTGCACCAAATCCAGCCTCTGTAATCACATAATCAGCGAGTGACATACCCATTTTTGTAGCGATAAGGGAGTTGGTGCCTTGTGCAATATTAGCAAAAGGACCGCCATGAATGATGGCTGCATTGCCCTCTAAGGTTTGGACCAGATTGGGTTTGATCGCTTCTTTTAATAACGAGGCCATCGCTCCTTGTGCGTTTAAATCTCGGGCATAAATGGCTTCGCCATTAAAAGTATCTCCGATATAAATGTTCGCCAATTTAGATTTTAAATCAGTCAAATTTTTTGAAAGACATAAAATGGCCATGACCTCTGAGGCTGCCGTAATATCAAATCCGGATTCTCTAGGAAAACCTCCTGATTTACCTCCCAATCCCGATATTATATGTCGAAGAGTACGATCATTCATATCCATGGCCCATTTCCAGGTCACCGTTCTTGGATCTATTATAAGGTTTCGGGTTTTACTTTGAATATTATTGCCGATCAGAGCGGACAGTAGATTATTCGCTTTTTCAACCGCTGAGAAGTCACCGGTAAAATGCAAATTAATATCTTCCATAGGCACCACTTGTGAATAACCGCCACCAGTGGCACCACCCTTCATTCCAAAAACAGGACCTAAAGAAGGCTCTCTAAGGACAGAAATTGTTTTTTTTCTAATGCGATTAAGCCCATCACAAAGACCTACGGTGGTGGTTGATTTTCCTTCACCTGCTGGAGTTGGCGTAATGGCCGTAACGAGAATTAATTTAGATTGACTTACCTTTTCTTCATCAATAAGTTGAACGGGAATTTTAGCCTTATAATGGCCGTAATGGTCTAAATTTTCTTTTGAGATACCCAGTGAATCAGCGATGATATCTATATTTTTAAGAGCTTTACTTTGGGCTATTTTTAGATCGGGATTCATTTTATACAAGCGTTTGAGAATCGAAAATAAGGCATCAATGAGGATTATTATTTATCAAAATAGGTCAAATAATGTTTTTTAAATCGCATTCTTGTAATTTAATCTTATTTTTTCGTCAAAAAATATATATTTTACATGGATGGAGGCTTATGTAGGTGTACTTAATTATGCCATACCCTTTTTTTTAATATTGATCTTTTTTGAGGCATGGATCGGTCATGTGAAAGGAGAAATTGTGGTGAGGAGCATGGATACCTTAGCCAGTCTTATTTCTGGAGTAACCAACGTCTTTAAAGATGTTTTAGGATTAACGGTCATTATTGTTTCTTATGATTGGATGGTTGGTAACTTGAGCTTGCTACAGATTCAAGAGACATGGATAATTTATTTGATTGCTTTTATAGGATTGGATTTTTCAGGTTATTGGGTCCATCGAATATCCCATAAAATTAATTATTTCTGGAACCATCATTTGATTCATCATAGCAGTGAAGAGTTCAACTTAGGTTGTGCCTTGAGACAGTCTATTTCAAACTGGTTTTCAATCTCTTTTGTTTTTTTACTTCCCACTGCATTATTAGGGGTACCGGCTCAGATTATTGCCTTTATTGCACCGCTACATTTATTCTCACAATATTGGTATCATACCAAATTAATCAGAAAGCTAGGATTTCTGGAATATATTTTGGTAACTCCTTCGCATCACAGGGTACATCATGCGATTAACGATATTTATATTGATAAAAACCTTTCTCAAATTTTCATTTTCTGGGATAAAATTTTTGGAACTTTTCAAGAAGAATTAGCTAATGAACCACCCGTCTATGGTGTAAAAAAGCCGGTCAAGAGTTGGAATCCTTTTGTGATTAATTTCATTCACCTTTGGCAACTCCTTCAGGATGCTTGGAGAGCGAAGTCCTGGTATGATAAAATCATCATTTGGTTTAAACCTACGGGCTGGCGGCCCAAAGATGTCGCTGAGGCTTATCCCATTCAGTTGACTGAATCCGTGTATGATCAGTTAAAATATGATCCGGACTACCCATTTTTCTTTCATGTTTGGTGTTGGTTTCAATGGGCCTGCATTTCTATTATCTCATTGATTTTTTTCAATTATGTACCTGAAATTGGCTATCAAATTTTGATTTATTTTGGAGGTTTTATGTATTTGTCCATTGCTAGTATGACTTTATTGATGGATAAGCATTGGAGTGCCATTTATGTGGAAATAATAAAAAATATCATCGCCGTGGCAGTAGTGTTTTTTTATGGAGATTGGTTTATGCTTCATTCATCTTTGGTTATCGGACCCGCTTTAATCGTTACATATCATATATTATGTATGTTTATGACCGGCTACTATTACAACTCATTTCGATCAGAGATACAAGCATAATTTCACCTGGAGACGTTTGGAAATTGGTTCTAAAATCTAGAAGAAAGGTTAGACTGAACACTTCTGTCCTCCTTATTTAAAAAAAGTCTTGAAAACTTTTTCTTTTCTGAATTTTCAAATCTTGTAATAAAGCTGATTTGGGTCTTATAATTAAATTAAAGGATTGATTTCTTCCAAAAGGGATCCAATTGAAGCTTAATTGCCAACAGTGTAAATCACGGTTGACCCCAATGCTAGTCTGAGTAAATTTATTTTTCTCTAAATCGAAACCGGACCTAAAATTTATTTTAGTTTTTGGAGTCAGAGATACATCTCCTGAAAAAGTCAATGTTTGCCTTATCCTTGATTCTAATAAACCAGATTGAGTGACATTTACGGAATAGGAAACCCTAAGGGACCATGGAATATTAAAATTGACATACTCATTTGGGTTTTTATAAATATAATCTAGATCAGCGGCATCTTGTAACCCTAATTCTTCTTGATTCGCGATATCTTGATCTATAAAATCATTTCTTCCATTATTCTCCTCTACATCGCGTGAACCTTTTGGTTTTAAGTTTAAGCTAATGGCGGTGTTGATTCTAGACAAATTGCCTAAACCTTGGCCATTTTGCCATGAAAATTTATCAATTCGCTCCTGACGCGTGACTTGGCCTTCTTCATTGGTTACTAAAGCATTATATACGTAGGGATCAAGGGTGCCGCCGATATTGAAACTAAGCTTACCTTTAAAAAAACTGGTTCTAGTTGCTAAATTTATGTTGGATAAATTGAAAGAGTCAGCGGCAAAATTATAACCACTATTTATAGAGAAATTATCGAACAGCTTAATTTTTTTATAACCAATGCCTAACGTATCTTTTTTATCTCGAACTTTTATTTCAAGATTATTTTGGAGACCAAAGCTCAAAGTTTTGCTGATATTTCCTCGAGGAGATCCATAAGCAAACTGGTGATATTTTGACATCAGTACTGAATCTCCTTTTTCGTTTTTTTGTATCCATTCCCAAGGGCTATTTTCGCTATTGGTTATGTCAGGCGTGTAGCTAAAAGAAATTGAAGGTGTGACTACATGGCGTATGGCTTGAATATAACCGCCAGGCTTAAAAAAGTGGGTTCCGTATATAATGGTACTCAAAGAAGCACCTGAATTCCATGAAAGAGCACGTGAAAACTTCTGGAGGGTATCGACCTGAACGGCTTCAAGTTCGGGTATATAGGTATAATCAAGCTCTTTAGTATACCAATATTCTGTTAAATTGAAGTTGGGACTGAGATTTAATTTATTGAATAATTTAACTGTTGTGGCAATGGGTATTTTATGTTGACCTCCATTTTTTGCATTTTTAAAATCCAATTTTAGTTCTTCTTCTTGTCCCTCCTGAGCGGATGTTTGGTTGGCTACTGTAAATGGAAAGTTGGTCTTCGCCTGTTTATTAGTGATTTCATTTTTTGCAACAAAATTATAGCTAAGTCCTAATTTTTTAAGGAAATCCATGTTGGATCCAGCTAATTTCTTAAAGGGGTACTGCCGATTGACATTGAGGGACAACTCTGGTAGATTAAAAGTCATCACACCTGTTTGTACGTTTTGTCGATGTCGGGCATTCATCGTCAAATTAATAGGGGCATTAGCAAATTTTTGGCGGTAAGAAAGATTAGATGAAAATTGAGAACTGATACTTCTGTTAAAATCAGTAGTGGCTAAATTATTGTTGCTGTTATAAGTTGTTGTACCTGCTGAAATTGAAGCACTGACACTAGAATTACCTTTAGAAAGAGGCTTAAGATTACTTCTTAACCAAAAGTCATTACTGCTCAATCCATTTTCATTATCGATAATATTTTTATTAAAGCTAAAATTGAGACCTCCTGTGTAAACATATCTTTTTTTAAAATTTGTATTGAAAACAGCGCCATATCCCCCATTAGAAAAAACAGATCCCGTAGTTCTGATATCCATATAATCATTAACAGCCCAATAATAACCGCCATCCCTTAAGAAAAAACCTCTTCGGGTCTCTTCCCCATAGGTCGGGACTAAGATACCCGAGGTTTTTTCTTTTGGTTTTGGGAACATTCCAAAAGGAAACCAGAGGGGGGTTTTAATTTCTCGAAATCTCAAATTGAAAGGACCAGAGATGACATTTCGTTTCGTTACTTTGAGCTGTTTGGATTGAATATGAAAATGCGGGTCCGTGAGATTACAGGTAGTGTACATGGCTTCTGAGATATACATTTCATTTCGTTCATTCTTCTTGACATCTTCGCCATGCATGAAGGCACCCATTTGCTCAGTGATTACACCTTTGATTTGGGCCCTTTTGGTCTTTAAATTGTAGATGATGAAATCGGTTTCGTAGACGGTACCCTTTTCTGTAAAAATGGGCTTTCCTTGTTTTCTTTCTGCTGAATCCACGCTATAAGTTGAAGTAATGATTCTGTCAGTCATACTGATTTGGGTTTCATCAGCATCTAATTCAATTTCCCCATAGTCTATATGACTTTCTCCATAAAGGGTCAGTTTACTAGATTTTATATTAAAAAAAATGGAATCTTGGGCATTATAATTTATGATGGTTTCAATTTCTCCAATAGGGGCCTTAGGTTCTATGGAAGAGGATGTGGAAGTATCAGAGCTGACCTCTGCCCTTGAGGAGTCATTAGATATTTTTAGGGTATCCAAGCCTTTTAGTAGGATGGTATCGCCAGATATACTTAGGCCCTCTAAACCTTTCAGCATCACAGTATCTTCTTGTACAACAGTTTGTGCAATTAAGGAGGCACAGGTTGATAAGGTTAAAATAAATCCGACTAATAGACTTATTATGGACTTCAAGTTTGATACAAGTTTTGTTTTAACGAAAATTTTGCAATTTTTGTACTAAAGTATCGTATTTGATATACTAACCTATTGTTGAACAGTGAGAAATATTGCAATATCTTTTGTGATTTCGTTATCATTAATTTTTGTTTCGTTCCAAACGATTGGAATTAAACAATACAAAGTTAGGAAAATAGTTATTGATCCGGGTCATGGAGGTCGGGATCCAGGGACCCACGGGTCATTTTCGAATGAAAAAGATGTAGTATTAAAAATTTCCTTGGAGCTGAAGAGAATTATTAATGAGAATATTCCAGATGTACAAGTTGTTCTGACCCGTTCGGATGACAGTTTTCCCTCACTGGCTGAGCGTTCGAAGATTGCGAATGATCTTGAGGCGGATTTATTTATTTCTATACACGCCAACTGGCTGAGTAATCCAAATGTTATAGGTACCGAGACCTACGTTATGGCAACTAAAAATATAGGTCGAAATTTCGAGGTAGCTAAACGTGAAAATTCAGTTATTTTGTTGGAGGAAAATTATAAAGAGACCTATCAAAACTTTGATCCTAAATCAATTGAATCTTATATTTTATTTTCGCTTACCCAAAATGCTTTTCATGAAAAAAGCGTACAATTTGCCAGCTTAGTGGAGAAACAGTTCAAAGAGCGCGTTGGCAGAAGGAGTTTAGGTGTTAAACAATCCAGCCTTCAACTACTTTGGAGTACCGCAATGCCTAGTGTTTTAATTGAAGTAGGTTATCTTAGTAACGCAGAAGAAGAACGATATTTGAATGATAAACGTAATCAAGTTTATATTGCTTCGGGGATTTACAGAGCGATTAGCGATTATAAAAAAGAAATTGAACGATCAAATTAAACAATGAGGGCTAAAGAATTTAAAATAGGATTAATTGCGCTTGCCGCGGGCCTGACATTATATTTCGGATTTAGTTATTTGAAAGGGAGAGACTTCATGAATAAAGAAACCAGTTATTTTGTGGTTTATGATAACGTAGATGGTTTGACCAAATCAAATCCAGTAATTATCAATGGTTTGACGGTAGGTAAAGTCCGGAATATTCAACTTCGCCAAGATTTTAATAATCAAGTAGTTGTTGAATTAGCTATTAATTCTGAAATTATTTTAGGAGACTCAACTATTGCAGAATTGTCAAATGCAGACTTATTAGGGAGTAAAGCAATCGTATTGAAAATTGGACCTACAGATAGGCCTTTAGCCGCCAATGACACACTTAGAGCACTTATGGACAGAGGTCTTGCTGAATACCTCGATAATGTGCAGCCGATCACCGATAATCTTAATGTTACCATAAGGAGGATCAATGAAATTCTATTGGGACTTCAAGGGAGCGGTGAAAAAATGACCAGTACCATTTCTGAATTAGAAATCACATTGAAAGGGATTAATGAATTATTGAATGAAAATAAAGAAGGTTTTGCTTTAGTTATTAACTCTACTAACGAGGTGCTAATCAATGTAAAAAATAAGGTTAAAGATTTAGATCCTATTTTCATGAAAGCAGAAGACGTTTTGGATTCGCTCAGTAATCTAGATTTGAGTGGGACATTGTTTGAAGTGCAAGATCTAATGAAAGCATTGAAAAGTACCATTTCGGCTATAAACCAAGGTCAAGGTACAATAGGTCAATTGATCGTGAACGATTCTTTGTATAATAATCTCAATCAATTGTTGTTTGATCTAGATAAATTGACCCTTCATTTTAATCAATACCCCAAAGACTTTCTCAAACCTTTAGGGAGAAAGAGCAAAAAAATGAAGGGATTGGAGTCCCTAAATAATTGATACTTAAAGATGGTCTGTTAACAGATGAATAATAAAGAGCTGAAATCATTGTTAGAATTATTGGATGATGACGACGTTGAGGTGGTTGCGCATGTCGAAGAAAAACTTAAAACCTTAGGTACCGGAGTGATTCCTTTTTTAGAGGAAGCTTGGGAACAGACGTTCAATCCTAAGGCCCATGAACGGATTGAGGACTTGGTTCATTCCTTGCAATTTGAATTGGTTCAGGAGCGCCTGACGCATTGGTATGAGCATGAAAAAGAAGATTTGTTGAAAGGGATGTGGATTCTGGCCACTTATCAATATCCTGATTTAGAATATACACAATTGTCAAATAAAATAGAACAGTTGTATCGAGAAATTTGGGCACAGATGGGTCCTGACTTACTCCCCTTTGATCAGATTAAGACGATCAATAGTATGCTCTTTGAAAAATATAAATTTAGGGCCAATACCAAAAATTTTCATGCTCCGGGAAACTCCATGATAAATAGCGTCCTAGAATCCTCAAAAGGGAACCCTATATCCCTCTCTGCACTCTACTTATTGATTACTCAAAAACTGGGCCTACCTATATTTGGAGTAAATCTACCCAATTTATTTGTGCTCACGTATAAGACCGACAAACTTCAGTTCTACATCAATGTTTTTAATCGAGGATTGATTTTTTCTAAAGAGGATATTGATAATTATATTGCCCAACTTCAATTGATGCCTCAAAATGAGTATTTTGAACCTTGCGATCATGGCCAAATAATCAAGAGAAGTCTTAGGAATTTAATGGTCGCCTTTGATAATATTGGGGACTATCACAAGAGTGATGAAATTAAAAGACTGATGAGCCTTATCACTGGTAGTTAAGGTTTTCATAAGCTATAAGCAAGTAAATAATTCAATATGGGCACAATGTTGATTCGATATTGTTCATTGATTTCGGTCGACATAATATGACCTAAGACTTGATGATCATCTATCAACTCTGTTTTCAGTTCATTTTTAAAGCTCAGTTGAGTTTGTCCACATATTTTGATCAATACTTCTTTAACCATCCATATTTTACAAAGATTGAAAGCGTTGTTTTTATGCCGATACTCACTCAGATGGAGGAGTTTAGATTGAATCTTGATTAATTGGTTTCTGGGGGATTCAATATCAATACCACAAGGCGCATCCAAATGAATCATGGCAGCAGCCATAGGAAAAGAGTGTGTTATTGAAATGTTTGCCGCATGGCCGATGAGGAAAGGCTTTCCTGCGGTCGTTTTAGCAATGCCTGCATAGGAAATTTCAAATAGTGAGGCAAGATGCATGACCAATAATCGGGTCGCTAGCCATTCGCATTTTTTTTTATCATTCTTGTGCGGGGCTGACGAGCCCGCTAATCGGGCTAATTCAGTTGCCGTTTCGGTGATATTCCAAACGGCATAAGTGCTTACCTTGTTTATTTTGTTGGTTAAGAATAGTGGCATTTGAGTAAATAGATCATGCAATTGTAATACTTTTGATGTTAACATTTATGATAAACCGACCTTCAATAACAAAGGAACATAGCTTTACGGGCCATAAAGATGCTATTTATGCTTTGTGTGGATTAAATGAGTATGAATTTGTTTCAGGTGGCGCAGATGGTCATATTATTAAATGGGATACAAATGGATATGCTGCTGGAAATGTAGTTGCAAAAGTTTCAACTTCTGTTTATGCGCTCAGCTATGATCCCTTGAGAGATCATCTATTTATAGGTCAAAATTTTGATGGACTACACGTTATTGACCCAGTAGCCAAACGAGAAATCACATCGCTTCAAATGACGAAGGCTCATATTTTTGATATCCAGTTTGATGATGATTTTCTTTACATAGCGACAGGTGATGGAGCTATTTATATTATCAGTCGGGAAAGCTGGAAGCTTGTAAAAATACTTAATTTATCCCAAAAGAGCGCCCGCACGTTGCAGGTCGATGAGCATCGTATTTATGCCGGCTACAGTGATGGCTGCATACGGGTAATTAATAAGAAAAATTATAAACTTATCCAAGAAATACAGGCACATAAAAACTCTGTTTTTAGCTTGTGCATCGATCCTACGAATAATATGATATTGAGTGGGAGTAGAGATGCACATCTCAAAATCTGGTCACTTGAAGAGGGAAATACTTTATTTTTAGCAGACGATATAGTGGCCCATATGTACGCCATCAATCATATTAGCTATCATTCAAATGGTCATTATTTTGTAACTTGCAGTATGGACAAATCAATCAAGATTTGGGATTCCGGTACTTTTAAATTAATCCGAGTCATAGATAAGGGGCGTTATGCAGGTCATGGAACCTCAGTTAATAAGCTTTTGTCAATGCCAAATAAAAATTCTTTAATATCTTGTAGTGATGATCGTACTATATCTGTCTGGGATATAAACTTTAGTAAATAATATGAGAATAACACCGCTGGAAATCAAAAGGAAAACCTTCGAAAAAAAACTTCGTGGGTTTGATAAAGATGAAGTAGATGCTTTTCTAGCATCTTTATCTCAAGAATGGGAGAAATTATTGAACGAAAATAATGAGCTTAAAATAAAGCAAGAAACGGCTGAAATTGAGGTTAAAAAACTCCGTGAAGTTGAAAATTCATTGTTTAAAACACTCAAAACAGCAGAGGATACAGGGGCGAATTTGATTGATCAGGCCAACAAAGCGGCAGAGCTCCATCTCAGAGAGGCGCAAATGAATTCAGAGGCAGTAATGCGCGAGACCAAATCAAAAGCGACCAGAATTATAGAAGAGGCAGAGAATCAGGCTAAAAATTTGATTGTCGAGATGCAGGATATCATCAAGGACTTAGCCAAGAACTATCAAAGCATTGAAAATCACAGAGACTCGTTAATTGGAGAGTTAAAAAATATTATTTTGGATATAACCGATAGAATCAACCGAGCAAGTAATCAGAAGGGGAACTTCAAATTAGAGGATCACTTGATTAAAGTTAGGAAACAGGTTCACGATTCACGGTCGCTGATTGATAAGGAAGAGCCAATCGCACCGCCGGCACCGCTAGCTCCTATTCCTCAAATCTCTAAGGATGATGTAGCAGCAACTGAAAAGCTCACTGAATTTATTAAATCCAAAGATACAACATCAAAAAAGAAGGAAAGTAAAAATAGAGAAGAAAAGGGATCAGTGAAAGATGAAAGTGAAGACGTTTCATTTTTTGATCAAATATAAGGCTGATGGCATTTGTTTCATTAGAGGGGATGGAGTTCTACGCGCATCATGGATATCATAAAGAAGAGCGAAAAATAGGTAATAAATACAGTGTTGATGTCAAAATGGAGATCAATGTCGATTTGGCTGCTAAGGAAGATAAATTAGAGGGGACGGTTGATTACGAACAGGTATATCAATTGATTTCAAAGGTAATGTCTAAAGAGGCGGCACTGCTAGAGTATTTGGCCAATCAAATTATCGAACTTTTGAAAATCAAATTTCCACAAATCAAAAATGTTTGGGTAAAAGTGAGCAAATACAATCCACCTATACAAGGTCTTTGTCAACGGGCCGTAGTTGAATTGTCCTCATAATTCCGAAAAATAAACCCACGTGATTCAGTTCCCTCATGAAAATCAATTTCTTGAAAAACAGTATGAATATTATGATAACCGTTCTCTCTTTTATTAATAATCTTTAATCCTAT
>CAJXAT010000019.1 GCA_913050055.1 uncultured Flammeovirgaceae bacterium
AACTCTCATATTTAAGATGCCATTCATGAGGCCTCAGAATAAAAATTTGTTCCTTAACTTAGTCAGAATTACAACTCAATATTATCTTATTTTGATGAAATCACCTAAAGAATAATTAAAGAATATAGTTATCTAAGACTATCGTGAGTGGGTCCGAAAAAGGATAAAAAATGATCGCTAAATTATTCAAGCATCGCAAAAGTGCTTTCGCTTAATAAGAAAACTCATCCCCAAGAAATAAATTGATAGGTCTGGAACTTATTTTTAAAATTTAAGTATCTGTTGGATTCATTTTTAGGCTTCTTCCAAGGTTGCCTCTGAAATTAGTATGCGTTTTATATGGCTGACCGATCCAATCGCATCCTACCCTATCTACCATAAAGTCAATTTAAAGTCTCTTGAAATGGAAACTATCTTTTACTATTGAATGATCTCTTTTAAGTTAACCCTATATTGCGAAGGAGTTTTACCCGTAAAAACCTTAAACTGCTTATTGAAATGAGAAAAATTACCAAATCCACTTTCGTAGCAAACTTCAGTGATACTAATCTTTTTTTCTGCCAATAACTTAGATGCGTGAACCAATCTATATTCATTGAGAAATTGAATAAAGGTTTTACTTGTTAATTTTTTGAAATAACGACAAAAAGAAGGCTCAGTCATGCTCACTATATCCGCAATTTCTGTCAAAGTTATCAACTCCTGAAAATGCTCACGTACATGATTAAAAACTTTATTAATGCGATCATTATCTTGCCCTTCCACCTCCAACGAAAAACCTTCGGCATTCAACAGCACATATTCATCAGACAAAGCCAAATCATTCAGTATTTCCAATAATCTTGTTACTTGTTTAAAATGATTTAACTCATAAAGCCTTTCTAATTTGGTTCCAACCACAAGTTTAGTCTTTCCTTTAAAGGCCAAACCCTTTCTAGACAATTCAATCATCCGTTTGATAGATGCCATTTCTGGAACATCAAAAAAATCAGGTCCTAAAAAATCTGCCGGCCAATGGACGACGGTTTCACTACTGTGCCCACTGAGTCTATTGGTAAATCCCTGATGTGGAAGGTTGGGGCCAATCAAAACAAGTTCTCCCTCTTGAAAATAGGATAAATGACTCCCAATATGTCGCTTCCCACTGCCCCCATGTACGTAAACCAACTCCAACTCTGGATGATAATGCCAATAAGGTCGGGTATCTCGGGGCAGATAAGAAAATTTCCTTACTAAAATAGAACATCCGTGTGGGGTACTTATCTTCTCAAAAGTAGGATTCGTAAAAATCATAAAGTCTTCATTGTCACATGGAAATTTTTATGATACTAAATTAACCTAAAAGTCGTTTAAATTAACTTTATATTGGTAATTAATTAGTATTTATGACAAAATAGAACATATATAAGCAAATTTTGATGTGGATGATACTAAATGGACCTAGTAATTTTACTATATCAATTTATCTATAAAACAGTTTCAAAATGAAAAACTTAAAGATTCAATTATCCATTATATGCTTATTATTATCTATCAACTTTGCACAAGCTGATCACCTGATTGATTTAAGAATTATTTCTTCAAATAATTCTTCATTTATCATTCAATTATCAGGAATTTAGCATGATGCGAAATGCTTATTACTGAACCAACAAGGAGTGGTACTTTACCAAGAAGACATCGCTAGTGCCGAGATATTTCAACGCTCCCTAAATCTAATAGAACTACCTGACGGACCTTACGAACTTCAAATAGAAGACGATTATAAAACCGAGACCACAAGTTTAACCAAAATCAATGGTAAAGTAACCTCTGCTAACCAAATTAAAACAACCTCCTTCAAACCTCAAATAGTGCTAAAGGATACCCAACTCAAAGTGAGTTTACTTGCCTTAAACAATGAAAAGTTAACGGTTTCAATTCTTGATGAAAATCAGAATATAATCTCAGAAAAAAAGTTGTCCGGGAGTGTAAATCTAGGCCAAGCCTATGATCTCTCTCATCTTAATCCAGGACATTATACCGTTGAACTATATACGAATGGTAAAGTTTATAATAGGCTGATCACATTAAACTAAATTCTTCTTTTTTATTAAGTTTAGAGGGTAGTTTTTAACTGCCCTTTTTTTATGCCCTGATTTGGGTTAGTTTCATACTTACATAAAGTTAAATCACTGAAATATGTCAATAATTATTTTGTTATCTTCGATCTGTAGGTTACTGATAGATTTCCTAATAAGTCCAGAAATCAAAACCCATTCGCAACCAACTCCTTTCCTAGTTGTTCTTGGCAATGTGCAAGACGGGGGTTCTCCTCATATTGGCTGTGCCAAATCCTGTTGTGCCGTACTTTGGGAAGAGCCCGATCCTCAACGAAAAGTAACTTGCTTGGGGTTGGTTGATCCAGTCAATGAGCAAAGCTTTATTTTTGAAGCAACGCCAGACTTTCCAAAGCAACTCAAAGCATTGCGTATGTTTGCTCCTTTCCAAAAGGACGGTATCCCCAATGGTATATTTTTAACCCATGCCCATATAGGTCACTATTCAGGGTTAATGTACTTAGGCAAAGAGGCCTTAAACAGCCATCAAACGGCGGTATTCATGCCCAAAATGCAGTTTTTTTAAAAAAAATGGTCCTTGGAATCAGTTAATTAATGAAGATAACATTAAAATTCAGCTCCTAACCAATCAAGAACATCATCCAATCAATTCTCTAATACAGGTTAAACCCTTTTTAATCCCTCACCGAGATGAATATTCAGAAACGGTAGGTTATCAAATAGAGGGGCCAAATAAAACAGCGATATTCATACCTGATATCGATAAATGGCATGAATGGGAGGAAGACATCATTGAAAAGATATCGCTTGTAGATTATGCCTTTATTGATGGTACCTTTTTAGATAGTGATGAAATTAATCATAGAGATATTTCAGAAATCCCTCATCCTTTTATCAGTGAAACCATAGATTTGTTTTCATCCATACCTTTAAAAGAAAAAAATAAAATTTACTTCATTCATCTAAATCACATAAATGCAGGCTTAGATAACCATTCTGAACTGGCCAAAAAAAATCAGAAATCTAGGGTTCCATGTGGCTAATTACTTAGATGAATTTCCACTATAAGTAGAATTAAAATGATTTAGGAATATATTTTCGTAGATAAGGGACACTTTTTAGAATAATTAGGTTTTTTGTACTAATTTAGAGGAGAAATTAGTACTCTGTATATCCAGAAAGAATCAATCCTTTCAATCACACAATATTTCAATAGTCATGTCAGAAAAAACATACAGTGTTATTTGCGGAACAGGAAAATATATTCCGAACAAAATCATACCCAATGATGCTTTCATAGGTAATCATTTTACGGATGCTTCTGGGCAAACATTTACTCAACCTAATATTGACATCATCGAAAAGTTTGAGCAAATTACGACCATCAGCCAAAGGCGCTATGCAGACGATAATATGGGTACCTCTGACCTTGGTTGGTTAGCCGCAGAAGATGCGTTAAAATCATCTGAGGTCAACCGTGAGAAACTTGATTACATCATCTTTGCTCATAATTTTGGCGAATTAAAACATGGAAATACGGGAGTAGATATTTTACCCAGTCTGGCCGCTCGTGTCAAGAAAAAGTTGAATATAATAAATCCAAATACGGTTGCTTATGACCTCCCCTTTGGATGTCCTGGTTGGCTACAAGCCATGATACAGGCCGATTATTACATCAAGTCGGGAGATGCTCATAATATTTTAGTCATTGGGGCAGATATACTCTCTAGAATTTCTGACCCTCATGATAGAGATAGCATGATCTATGCTGATGGGGCAGGGGCCACTTTGTTGACCTCTCAAAAAAGCAATACCCCAACAGGTATCTTAGCTCATAAAACACGCTCTGACACCCTAGAGCATTCAGAAATGCTTTTTATGGGGGGTTCTTATTTGCCTGAAAATGGTACTAAAGAAGGTGTTTTTTTGAAGATGTATGGGCGAAAACTTTATCAATATGCATTAAAGCATGTGCCCGGAGCTATTCAAGCTTGCCTTCATAAAAGTGGTATACCTCTCAGTGAGATTAAGAAAGTGCTCATCCATCAGGCCAATGGAAAAATGGACGATGCCATCCTCAATAGACTCTACAAACTTGAGGGTGATCTATCTGTTCCTATTGATGTAATGCCCATGACGATTTCTTGGCTTGGCAACTCATCAGTGGCCACCGTTCCTACCCTACTCGATTTGATTTTAAAAAACGAATTAGATGGACATCAGATCGAAAAAGGTGATAAAATCATATTTGCTTCTGTGGGCGCGGGCATGAATATAAATGCCATGGTGTACCAAGCTTGAGTTGGTTTATTTTAAAATAGCCTTTAGATCGGCGTTTACCTAATTAGTTGAAGCTCCCCCCAAATAGATCTCATTAGCGCAGAGGGTAATCAAATTAGCAAGTGCAAATTGTTTTGATAAGGCCACTGTCATCTCGTGATTCTGGCATTTTCTATAAATTAAACCAATAATTTAGCTTCAAAACTAGGGCTCGATTACGTGGCCCAAAGTATTCTACTATATAATTATCAGAATAGACAATAAATAAGTCGGACATGGGCATGTAGCGCCACTGAAGTCTGCTATTTATGTTAAAATTATCTCTTTGGGTATTGTATTGCATGAAGGTGGTCCAAAAGAAATTCTTAGAAAAATTAATTTCCGCCTTAGGGCCTAATAACAAGAGTCGCTCTGCTCCATAATTCCCAGGAAACTCTAAATTATTTTGAACAAAATTGAGACTAAAATTCCCCCATGGCTGGACACGATAGTCAACACCTAAAGAAAATTCTGTTCGGGTACCATTATAGAAACTCCCGTAAGTAAATCCTGTCGTTAATTTAATTTCACGGCGGGTATCCGTTAAATATTTGATTTGACCATAATCAAACCTGTATAATTGCGCCGGTAAGGATGTATCATCATCTGTAAATCTAAAAGGATATAAAAGATTTACTCCTTCATGCGCATAGGTAAAATTTAAAGTACTCGTGTTTTTCATTAAAAACTTATAAGAAAATTGATGTTTGTCTTGAATCAGTTCGTTGGAGGTAGCTGTTCGGTCTCCATTGGTAGTCAGACTGAATCCATGCTGGTTGATGAAAGTATTTTCAGGATAAAACTTATAACCTACAGTCACCCACCAATGATTAAATCCAAGTATATAGGTAGTATCCTCCAAGGCATCATAATGTTTTTGCCGGGGTATTAAACTAAAATCATTGATATAATTATCCCCCAATCCACTGATATTTACCATGACATTAAAAGCGCTACCCTCATAGCCACCCAAGAAGTTAAATAAATGGTTTTCATTTTGATTTTCCTTAGAAAAAGCCAATCCATAACCCGCCATAGCCCGCCATTTACTATCTTCAGATGAATAATTGAATTCAAGTCCGCCGATACGATTAAAGTCCTCTTCTAGAACAGAACCATCAGCATACCCGATCCTATTATGGAAATATCCCCTTAAAACAGATCTTTTTAATATCCGCTGATGAAGTGCCAATGAACTGTAGTTATTGCCAGGTAGCTCTTGCTCTTGCGTCTGCGTATTCATCAGACCTACCCTCAAGTTTTTGTTTAAATTTCCACTCAATCTGGCACCATAAATAATCGGAATGGTATTTCCATCATCATCTAATCCTATTTTACGACTAAAAAAAGGTTTCGCATTGGTTCCGAAATTGCTAAAAATGTCACTATTTTCTAGGAAAAATAGTCGTCGCTCTGGAAATCTTAAATTAACCGTGGTCAAATTGGTCTGTTGCTCATCTACATCTACTTGCGAAAAATCTGGGTTGACCGTTAAATCAAGGTTTAGGTTGGAATTAATGGCTATTTTAGCATCCATTCCCAAAGCAAAACTTTGGTTGAAATCACCTTTACTTTCATAATCTTTATGAGCACCTCCGAGTAGGTAAGGCACCAATGAAATATTTCTTTTTTCGTTCGTGGGTGGTTTGTCCCATATCAGCTGCCCCAAATAACCGAGATCGATCCCATAAAATTGAATCGGTACAGGTGCCCAAGAATGATTCGTATTATTCTGTGCATCAACTCGAATAAAATTAATGCCCCAATGATCTTTCCTGCCAAATCGCAATGATTTAAACGGAATCATCATCTCGGCAGTCCATCCATTTTCAGTTATACTTGCTTCAGTATACCATTTATTATCCCATGCCTTATTGTATCCGGATAACTGACCTCCCCGCCGAGCCGGTTCACCAGTAATTAATGCTTCGGTTTGAACACCTGCTGAATTCACACCAAAAATGGCCCCATTTGTTCGCTCGTTTACAGGATCAAAAACCACTGCAAAAGCATCTCCGTTCCAAAATGAATCACTATCCCTTTTAAGGGATTGCACTAAAAAAAGCCCTTTCCCATAGCATTCAACTCCAAGGTAAATAAAATCATCATCATAGGTAATCTTTACCGTGGTCTGAACTTCATCGTCAACCGGAGTACCACCCACGGGGAAATTCAACCAAAAGTTGGTAGCTATCTCGAGATCTTCCCAAAAAGACTCATCAAGCACCCCATCTAAACGGATTTTTTCATCCATCCTTTTAATGTTCAGACGATAAGCTTGGGCATTGTTTTGTGCTGATAAAGCATAGGATAGAATCCAAAAATAAAGAAGGACAAAAAAACGAAGAAAATTGAATTCCATATTAAACAAAAAAACTCAAACATAGCAAAGAATATTTTCAAAAAACGCTTCTTTAAAAAAGAATATAAATCCCTATAAATTTAGCCAATAATTCAACTTTAAAACAAGTGTTCGATTCCTAGGCCCGAAATTTTCGACCATATAATTATCTGAATACACTATAAATAAATCAGACATGGGTAAGTACCTCCATTGGATGCGGCTGTTGATATTGAAATTGTCCCTCTGCGTATTGTATTGAAAAAAATTGGTCCAAAATAGATTTCTAGAAAAAGAAACTTCAGCCTTTGGCCCCAACAAAAAAAGTGGCTGACGGCCATAAATGCTCGGAAATCTTAAATCATTATAAATAAAATTGACACTAAAATTACCCCAAGGCTGCGACCGATAATTAGCGGCCAATGACGTTTCCAACCGAGTCCCATTATAAAAGCTTCCATAGCGCAATCCGGAACGAATATTCACCACGCGTCTGTTATCACTTTGATACTTGATCTCACCATAATCAAAATAATACATACCACTGGGAAGGGGATCGTTATCTTCGGTGAAACCAAACGGGTAAAGCAAATTAACATTCTCATGTTTGTATATTAACGATAACGTACTTGAGTTGATAAATGAAAAATTATAAGACCAATCAAAAGTTTTCGCAATCAATTCGTTTGATGTATCCGTCCAATCACCAACAAAGCTGAACCTCATCCCATGTTGATTAAGCAAAGTGTTATCAGGATAAAAAGTATAGCCAATTCTTGAATAAATGTGATTAAATCCAATGACATAAGTGGTATCCTCGAGTGCATCGTAATGATTTTTGCGCGGGATAAAACCAAAATCATTTTGATAATCATCTCCCATGCCTGAGACATTGGCATAGAAATTAAATGACTTACCATCAAATCCTGCAGTGGCACTATAAAAATGATTTTGATCGTCCTGATCTTCGGTAAAGGCCATTCCATAACCTCCTGACCCCTGCCAGTTTCCATTCTGAGATCGATAACCAAACTCGAGTCCCCCGACACTATTATAATCATCTCGTAAAAGAGGTTCATGGGTCATCAACTGACGATTATGAAAATAGCCTTTGATGATAGACCGCTGAAATACTCTTTGACGCACGGCTAACGAAGTATAATTATTACCTGGAAGTTCTTCAGATTTGGTCTGAGTATTCATAAGACTCATCCTCAAGTTTTTATTCAAATTACCACTTAATCTAGCTCCATATAGAATAGGAATAGTATTTCCCTCATCGTTTAAGCCAATTTTACGACTAAAAAAAGGACGCATGGGTGGGATTCCAAAATCATTAAATACATCACTGTTTTCAAGAAAAAAGAGTCTTCGTTCAGGAAATCGCAAATTAACCGTCGTGAGATTAGTTTGCTGCTCATCCACATCTACTTGAGAAAAATCAGGGTTTATTGTTAAATCCAAATTCAAGCTGGAAGTCACTGCCACCTTAGCATCCAAGCCTCCCCTTTGACTATGACTCAGTGGATTGTTTGTTTCGAAATCTCGCCGTCCATTGCCGAGTAAATAAGAAATCACTGAAATGTTTTTCTTAGTCTTAGCAGGCGCTTTATCCCAAATTAGTTTACCCGTATACCCCAAATCAATCCCTCTGAATTGGACAGGCACGGGTGACCAAACGTGATAGCTGTTATTCTTTGCATCTACTCTTACAAAATTAACTCCCCATTCACGTTTATCCCCAAATCTGAGAGATTTGAATGGAATGGCCATTTCAACGGTCCATTTATCCTCAAAAATTTGAACTTCTGAATACCATTTATTATCCCAAGATCCATTACTCCCACTCGAAGATCCATCACTCCCACGACGTCCCGTTTGGCCGGTCACAAGTGACTCAGACTGAACTGCTTCAGGGTTGACTGCAAAAACAAATCCATTAGTTTTTTCATTTACCGGATCAAACACCAAACCAAAAGCGTCTCCTCTCCAAAACAAAGGATTATCTCGTTTTAAAGACTGAATAATGTAAGGACCTGGACCTATACATTCTGCTGAAACATATATAAACTCATCATCATATGTCATCCTGACCAGGGTCTTTACTTCCGGGGAAGAACGTATCCCATCTGTGGGATAACTCACCCAAAAATCAGTAGCCACAGCCGATGTTTTCCAAACCTGCTCTTCTAATGCTCCATCAATTTTGATGCTTTCAGTCGTGCGGCCGATATTGAGATGATAAATATCTTGTAAATTCAGATTGTTTTGAGCAAACAATTCAATAAAAAAAACGCTGCTTAAGGCGAAGAAAAATAAGGCACTATGTCTTTTTTTCACGCGCTCAAATTAATGGAAATTAATATATCACGCTTATATTTTATATCAACGAACACAGAACCTATTGGAACGGTGCAAAACTATTTCTGCTTGAAAATAATTTGATCCATATTCATATCAACCTTTGTGTTATCGGCATCACTAAACAAAAAGAAAAGGGCTTTTACGCCATTACTGACTTCATTAATTGTGAAGTTATATTCAACAAAGTTTTCTTCAACCCAACTTGGTCCTTTCTCAGCACTAGGAATAGACAGTTCGGCCAAAGGCTCCCCATCAAATCCACCATGATAAAGAGCTATTTTCCCTCCAGAAATAGGCAATATTTTGATCGTAATTTTGCCCACCCCATTCAAGTCTATATTGTCAAATCCAACATATGATCCATGTCTTAAACTACTCACATAAGCAAAAGATCCACCATTGGGTCTTTGCTGCTCCACATTTTTGAAAACATCATAATTTTCAGCCTCTAGGTAAGGAGCTCTCAAAAATTGAATTTTAGAAGCTTCAATAGCAGGAATCTCTTTATTTCCGTGATCTTCATAGCCCACAGATATAGCATATATCCCTTTATCAGTTCTGTTTTGAGGTTCATCTAACAAAAATGTCCCTGCTACAGGCAAGCTCGATGAATTATTTTTATCCTTCATAGAAAGGATGTATTCAACCATACTTTCAGCATCACTAGTTGATAAATCTGGATGGGCTGCCATCAAACTATGGCCCCAATTCCCGTTGCCTCCTTCAATGATTTTCATGGCCAACATAGAAATATTATCGGAGCTATTCCCATACCTTTCAGCAATTTGATTGAAGCTTGGTCCAATTGAAGCCGATGCCATCGCGTGACATGAACTACAATCACTCCCCTCAATCAACTGTTTACCGGCTATTGGAAGGTCAGCATTTTTATAAAATTCTTCTCCTAGGAGTGCCAGATCATGAGCACCTGAGAGATAAGAAAAATTAATTTTCACCTCACTTGGATCTATCGTACCTGTAGACAAGGATCCATCCTCCAAATCAGCTACTTCAACCTGATAATTTCGTTGGCGCTCACCGAAGTAGAAAGATTGATTCCCTTCTAGCGTTAAATTGATTTCTGGGGGGGCATTTCCCACATTGACATGTAAAGAAGAGGTTGCTGCTGCTCCTTTACGATCTGTTACTTTCAAGCCAATTTCATAAATCCCAATGGAGTCAAATGTCAAACTAATATGCTCACCCCTAACTTCGCGACCATCACTGATAGTCCAATCATAAACTAATGTATCATTAGGATCATAATCATAGGATTGACTTGCTGAGAAGGCGGCGATAAAGGGAGCTGATCCCTTGGTCTTCGTTGCCTGAATGACAGCGTGCGGTAACCTATTCCCTCTGTTATATTCGATTTTTACAAGCTTAGCTTCAATATTATTGGCAAAGTAATTGGCACCATATTCCAATACATACATGTTCCCATATTCATCAAATTCCATATCTATCGGTTTATTGAATTTTTCATTAGGCAAAAAAGGCTCAATTTTTGTTACGTGCCAGTCTTCATCAAAAGACACCACTTTTATCCAATTTCTAGCCCATTCATATATAAATAATTTACCTTCATAATAATCGGGGAAAGCAGTTTTAGAAGGAGTATTGGGCTCATAATATACTGGACCCGCCATGGCACTTCGAGATCCTTTACCTAGCATCGGCCAGGTTGTCGAAACACCATATGGATACCAAATCATTGGTGTCCTTGCTGGGGGCAATACTTTCATCCCTGTGTTATTAGGTGATTCATTCAAGGGGTGATTGGGATCCTGAGGTGCTCCCAATTCATTGGTGGCAAAATCCAACATTGGATAGGCTTTATTATCAGCCTCAAAATAAGGCCATCCATAATTTCCTGGAGTTTTAGCTTGATTCCATTCATCATAACTTTGAGGTCCAAGTTCACTGTCTTTTCCTGAATCAGGACCTACATCTCCCCAATAAATGTATCCCGTCCTTTGATCTACCGTAAAGCGGAAAGGATTCCTGCAACCCATTGCATAAATTTCTGGCCGTCCTTCGGTGCCGTCCAAAGAAAATAAATTACCTGTCGGGATCGTATATGATCCTTCAGCTGTTGGGGTAATTCTTAATATTTTTCCTCTGAGATCCTGTGTATTGGAGGACCCTTTTTGAGCATCAAATGGAGCTCTTCCTGCTCTTTCATCCAAAGGCGAATAGCCATCTGATTCTTTGGAATTCGTATTATCACCTGTGCTTAAGAATAAATTTCCTTGAGGCCCAAACGAAATAGATCCTCCTGAATGGCAACAAGTTTCACGTTGAACGGCCACTTCAAGAATGACTTTTTCACTCTGTAATAAAAGACTGTCTTGATAAGCCAAAATAAACCTTGAAAGGTTTTGTCTTGGACGTCCTCCTTTCGGTGAATAATAAATATATACCCAGTTGTTGTCCTGATAGTTTGGGTCAATAGTTAAACCAAGCATCCCATCCTCATAATTACCCTCAGTGCTTATATCAAAAGTGTGCAAGAGCTTGGTCGTGCGCGTCTCAGGATCATATACCTTGAAGTTGCCTTCTCGTTCGATGAACAACACACGGCCTCCTGGTAATACGGAAAGCTCCATGGGCTCATTCACATCTGCATCTAAAATTATTTTTGTAAATCTGTTATTACTAGGCGCTTGCTTAGTTTTAACTTGACCTGATTGGATACTCAGGGCCCCTAAGGGTTCATTTAATAATGTTCTTAAGTTCGTTGAATCGTTAAACAAAATAATTTTCCCTCCATCGAAATCATTCTCTTTATTCATTTGAGCTTGGTACAACCAGGGCCAATAATAGGAATTGATAGTGTCAGATGGCAGCAAAAGTTCACCTCCAGTTTGAACATATCGTTCAATATCCGATTGCCATTGAGGGTTGAGCATTTGAGGATCTGAAAGTATAATTAAAGCTCTATTTTGCCACAACGAATCTCCTAACCTTTGACGCTCAAAATCTACGACCTCAAAATCGAAGAGACTTTCTTTAATAATCTGTATCCATTCAGTCTTCAACTCACTGTACGGTCCTTCTTCCTCATAAATAACTAAAAGCTTATTCTTTCTCGATTCATTGCATGACGTTATGATCGATAAAAAAAAAGAGATCGATAAAAGAGATAAAAGAATTTTCATATATATTCAATCTTTATTTTAAAAAAAACGTTCAGTAAAAATGTTTTTTTTAACCGACTCACAAGAGGCCAAACTTATAAATGCAGATGGAATAATAGGGCTCCTTTGCCGCTAATGAGGTTGAAGGAAATTGAATCTTATTAGGACTATCAGGGAAATGTTGGGTTTCTAAACAGAAGGCGCCACGATGTTCATAATTTTTATCCTTTTTACCCTTCACCGTACCATCTAAAAAATTACCCCCATAAAACTGCATGCCTGGCTCGTTGGTATATACTTCCAGCGTTCTTTTCGATACGGGTTCAACCACTCGCGCGGCAAAATTCACCATTGAATCGGACGGATTCAATACATAATTATGGTCATATCCGTGCCCATAAGTCAACTGGTCATCTAGCGCATCTATTCGACTCCCAATTTGAGTTGGTAATAAAAAGTCAAAAGGAGTATTTACTACCTTTTGAATCACCCCTGTAGGTATCAACTGATCATCAATGGGTGTAAAATAATCTGCATTAATTTGCAACAGATGATCATTCACATTCCCGTTGCCTGCTCCTTTTAGGTTAAAAAAAGAATGATGCGTAAGATTGATGATGGTGGTTTGATCGGATTGTGCGAAATACTGAATACTTAACTCATTTTCATCTGTAAGTTGATACTCAACGCTCACGGTTAAATTCCCGGGATAACCCCCATCCATGTGTGGTGAAAAATAGCTTAAAAAAAGTTTGTTCTCTGTAAATAAATCCACTTTCCAAACAACGGATTCAAAGCCTTTATTTCCGCCATGCAAATGATTTTCTCCATTGTTTTTTACCAAAAGATATATGCTGTCCTCTAATATAAATCGCCCCTTTGCAATACGGTTTCCATACCGGCCGATCAACGCACCAAAATATTTTTCTTTAGATTTCTGATAAGCAGCTAGTTCATTAAATCCCAAGACGACATCCTCAAAATGACCTGTTTTATCAGGCAGCCACAAGGAGACCACCCGGCCCCCATAATTGGTGATTTGAGCGGTCACTCCCCATTTATTTTTGAGCGTATATAGTTTCACCTCTTGATCATCTATGATGGTATCAAAAGTCTCAGCAGAAATCAAATTCATAGGTATTTTTTTTTCAAAAAAACACGTAGTAAAGCATCCGCTAATTGAAATTAACAAAAGGCTTCCTAAATATCTTTTCATAATTTGGAATCAATAATATTTGGGTATCTCAAGCAACTTGAACAGAGTGGTCATTCTGTCCAACCATTATCTTGGTAGATCTCTATGAATTTTTGATCCAATTCCTCAGAATCTTGATATTTTATTCTCATCTCTTTCAATTCTATTTTTAACTGGGTCACAATGCTGGCATACGCTGGATCATCGTATATATTATTTAGCTCTGATGGATCCTTCAGCCTATCGTAAAGCTCCCATTCATCTACGTCGTAATAAAAATGCACCAACTTATAGTTTTTGGAGACGATACCGTAATGCCTTTTTACCATATGGACGGCAGGGTACTCATAATAATGATAATAAACGGCCTCGCGCGTCCAGGTATTTTCACTTTTCAATAAGGACAAAATACTTTCTCCTTGCATATCTCCTGGCGCTTCAATATTGGCTACCTCTAACAAAGTCTGTGCAAAGTCTAAATTTTGAACCATTTCATCATTCGTGCTTCCGGGAGCAATATGTCCTGGCCATTGGATTAAAAGCGGAGTTTTAAAAGACTCATCATATATGAATCTTTTATCAAACCAACCATGCTCTCCTAAATAAAATCCTTGGTCTGAAGTATAAATAATCATCGTATTTTGATCCAATCCGGTTTTTTCAAGATAATCTAGTAGCCTACCAACATTATCATCTACAGACGAAATTGTTCCTAAATAATCCTGCATGTATCTTTGATATTTCCACCGCATTTTTTCCTCCCTTGACATGCTGGGCCAATGCTGCTTGAACTCAAGGTTAATTGAATCAATTATGGGATCATATAAGGCCTTTTGAGCTTCATTTGCACGGTTATAAGGTCCAGAAAATCCATCTACCTCGTTCCATTTCATCGCCGGTATCTCCGGTAGTACGCCACCCATTTCAGTTAGGGTTTCGAGTCTAATTTTAGTATCATGGCCATACTTCATGTGAGACAAAAGATTCATTTCAGCTTCCTTTGCCGCTGAGCCCCTTCCTTTATAATCATCGAAAAGGGTTGTGGGTTCTGGAAAATGTCTTTTACTAAATTCTTTAAATTTATCAGCACGTGGCCACCAGGGTCGATGCGGTGCTTTGTGTAAGTACATCAACATAAACGGCTTTTCAGGATCTCTTTTCAGGTCAAGCCAATTTAGGGTAAGATCCGTAATAATATCAGTAACGTAACCTATTATAGTTGTATCTCCCTTTGGGGTAATGAAATCAGGATTGATGTAATTTCCCTGTCCGGGTAAAATCAGAAAATCATCAATCCCTTTGGGATTATTTCCAAAATGTAATTTTCCAAACATGGCAGTCTCATAGCCCGCTTGTTGGAAAAGCAATGGGAACGTAATGTTGGTGGTATCAAAGGGCATTCGGTTGTCTATTTTCCCATTCAAATGTGTGTGCTTACCAGTCAAGATGGTGGCTCTCGAAGGGGCACATATTGAATTGGTAACACAAGCATTGTTAAAAAGCATTCCTTGTTGCGCGATGCGGTCAATATTGGGCGTCGCCATTAAGTTGTCCTGATAAGCACTTATGGCTTGATACGCATGATCATCAGACATGATGAAAATAATGTTAGGTCTTGCAGGTTTTTTTAAAGCAACCTCCATCCTAACGCATCCCATCATAAGAATGATGATCAGTGAGGCATAAAGGCCTTTTTTAATTCTGCAATACATAATTGTAACTGTTGACTTCACCATTCAAAACACTCCCAAATAACTTCCCTAAAAATTCAGATAGAAAATAGCTTGAATGAAATCATTTTAGATCCTCACCCTCCGTTTTTATGGAGAGGTCTATTTTCTTATTAAACTCATGGAATGAGTGAAAAGTAAAAAACTCAATCAACCATGATTTAAATCATTATTAATTTGATATCAGTAAATTAATAAATCCCACGCCAATTCAAGGAACCTAAAGTAGATATTTATTTCTACGAAAAGAAATTAATAATAGAGATAAAAAGGAGGACATAAAGAAGGGGTTTAAAAATGAACCTTTTACAAAAAATTGACTTTTGATAGGCCCAATCAGTCAAATAATGAACTTTTTTAGGCTTATAAAAGATTTTTTGAACGATTTTTATAAAAAGTTATGGCATTTGCTTTAAAATAACTAATTTTGTATAAATTAATACAAATGATTATGAGTAATGGTATAGTAAAGTTTTTTAATAACACCAAAGGTTTTGGATTTATAACGCCTGATGAGGGTGGGAAAGACGTGTTTGTTCACCAGACAGGTCTAACAGAAGAAATTCGTGAAGGCGACAAAGTAAGCTACGATGTGCAAGATGGCCAAAAAGGGCTGAATGCAGTAAACGTCAAAGTTTCCTAAGCAGTTTTCTCAAAATACTTTGCAAGCCTGTCAATTTCTGACAGGCTTTTTTTATGCCCTTTGTTTGATGGGCTCTTCCTTATTTAAATGCGTATGCAGGTAGTTAACTAGTTATGAACCTTTTTGTTTAATCCTTGGTTGCATCCAAAAAATAACCTTATGAAAATCACGCTTAAGCTAGCTGCTATCTATAATCTCTGTTGGGGTTCATGGGTAATATTAAGTCCCAACCAATTTTTTAACCTGCTAGGCATGGAGCCACTCAATCATCCTATGGTGTGGCAAGGTATGGGTATGGTCATTGGTGTTTATGGTATTGGTTATTGGTTGGCCTCTTATGATCCCATTAGACATTGGCCGATTGTTTTTGTTGGTTTTTTAGGGAAAGTATTTGGGCCTCTTGGATTTTTCATTAATTACTTTCAAAACAAAGTCCCTTTTGCGTTTATATATACCTTAATTACCAATGATTTCATATGGTGGATTCCTTTTTTTTATATTTTGAAAAGGGCTTATAAAGAATCTCATTGAAACGTTTACCATGATAAAAACACATCTCCTATTAAAATACAGTTGCTTCCTATTTTACCTCTCGGCTGGAATGAACCACTTTATAGATGCGGATTTTTATTATGGACTAATACCTGATTATCTACCCTACCCTTATTGGATTAATATAGTGAGTGGCCTTTTAGAAATCATGCTCTCTTTACTCCTCCTTTTGCCTAAATATCAAAAAATAGGAGCTTTAGGTATTGTCCTATTATTAATTTGCTTCATCCCCTCACATATTTATTTCATTCAAATTGGGTCTTGTGTAACAGATGGACTCTGTGTGGCTCCATGGATGGGTTGGTTGAGGTTGATCATCGTTCAGCCATTATTGATTTTTTGGGCTTGGAATGTCGGGAAATTAAACTTTCGTTTCGCCCAATGAGCATTCTATTAATCCGGCTACTGTTTGACTTCGGGTTATTGGTTTTGATTTGGTTGGTCCAACTGGTCATCTATCCAAGCTTTCTCTATTATGAGCAAGAAAATCTTAAACGGTGGCATGAAAAATATACGCAAAAAATCACTTATGTGGTACTCCCCTTGATGATGGGGCAATTAATAATTACTATCGTACACCTCTTTAATAATTTTTCTACTTTTACCTTAGGGTCATTTTTAATAATTATTGTACTTTGGATGATGACTTTTTTAATTTTTGTACCCCTGCACAACAAAATCTCAAATAATGAAATTAATCCATCTATTATCCATCAATTGATCCGCTTAAACTGGGTAAGGACCCTACTTTGGAGTGGGTTATTTGTCTCAAGTCTCTTATATTACCTAACGCATTAACTCACGACGGTGAATTGATATCACCGTGCGCTTAACTCATTTTAATTATTAAAGAAAATGATCTTAACTCATAAAAACACTCATATCATTTCATTTATCAGCCTGACTTTATTTCTGATACTTTATGCCATGACCCTTAATGGCTTTTTTGGCCCCCATCCCATAGGAACTACCAGTACAAGTACAAGACCTCTGATTGTGCCTAAAGGATTTGCCTTTTCCATTTGGGCTCTTATATACACCGGCCTCATCACTTTCCCTATATATCAGTTCATCAAAAAAAAAGAGGCCCCTCAATGGCGTCCATTACGTGTTTGGTATAGCAT
Source organism: uncultured Flammeovirgaceae bacterium (assembly GCA_913050055.1). Classification (GTDB taxonomy): domain Bacteria; phylum Bacteroidota; class Bacteroidia; order Cytophagales; family Cyclobacteriaceae; genus UBA4465. The sequence continues at coordinate 17,469 of CAJXAT010000019.1, forward strand.
CAATATAATTTTAAATGGCCTTTGGCTAGTTTGTGCCTCTTATGATTGGCTTTGGATTACAGTTATTATCATTCTGATGATGCTGTTTTCTCTCATTAAAATCGATCATCAAATTCGTTCTATGAAAAATGACGGAATCAAAATTAATTATTGGATGGAATCTTTCGTCTTCAGTATTTACTTTGGATGGATTACCCTGGCTACGGTCCTCAATATTGCGGCCGCCCTCAAATTCTATGAATGGAATGCGTGGGGGATTTCTGAGTTTTATTGGTCCCTCCTTATTTTATCTGTCACTGGAATCATTATCATTCGATTATTTCGCTGGTACCGCGACCAAGCCTTCATTGCCGTGGGAGTTTGGGCTTTTTGGGCACTTACCCTACGACATTGGGAAGGTCTACCCATGCTGGCTTATTTTTCGTTGGGAATCATGATCTCCTTTATTCTTTTGATCATCATTCAAATGGTACGACCCAAAGAAATGGTTCCTGACTGATCTCAAATCATGCTAATGATGATATTCGAATATATTTATCGCTGTTCTTATCAGGCAACTTCTAATTTCGGCCTACCAAGTGCATATAGCATTTTCTTATGATTGATCAAGGCTTTTCTAAACGAGCCATAATTATGATAAGGGATACCAAACTCTTTCGCTGTTTGCTCAACAATGGGTGCCAATTTCGCATAATGTACATGGCATATATTAGGATATAAATGATGCTCTATTTGATAATTAAGGCCCCCTACCAACCATGAAAAGATTTTATTATTCCCTGCAAAATTACAAGTTGTCTTGAGCTGATGAGCCATCCAATTGTCAGGGATGATATCATCTTCAGCTATAGGGTACTCATTGATATCCATAACATGTGCTGGCTGGAAAACGGATGCTAAAATCAATCCAGCTATGTAATGCATAATAAAAAATCCTGCGAATATCTCTAAAAAGCTAAAAGAAGTAAACATTAACGGAAGTACCATTATATAAGCATAGTAGCACAACTTACTGATCACTAACCAAGCCCAAGCCTTAGGTACAGAAACGTGCTTTGCTAAGATTCCCGATTTTTGATATCCTACCAATTGAGCGAAATCTTTAAAGACGATCCATGAAAAAGACATCAGCCCGTATAAAAGCCATGCATAAATATGTTGATATTTATGAAAAGATCTTAATTCGGCATGCGGCGTAAACCTTAGGATAAATCTCGGCCGAATGTCTTCATCATGCGTATCTATATTGGTATAGGAATGATGAAAAACGTTGTGTTGTATTTTCCAATTGGTCGCGTTTCCTCCAATGACATTTAAACTGTAGCCTATGATTTTATTGACCATTGGATTTTTTGAGTAAGACCCATGATTGGCGTCATGCATGACGGATAAGCCAATGCCTGCTACCCCAAGACCCGTAATAAAATAGCACCCCAGCATCACCCATAAATTGGTTGCACTGTATACAAACGAATAAGGAATGAAGAGTAAACAAAACATGAAAGCGGTCTTGATAAACATCATTGAATTGGCATTTCTACCTTTCCCAGATAACTTGAAATATTCGTTGACTCTTTTATTTAAGGTGGTGGCAAATTCTTTATTGATCGAATTTTTAAACCGCAAGATTGACTGAGCACTTTTGTATATTGGCATTTATTATAAACTAAATGATTTTGAGATAAACAAGCGATTTGGAGGTTAGCAGTTGGAAGGTAATCTAATTTACGCTGCCAATTAAGATAAAAATCAAGAAAATACAGTTCAACGATAAAATTCCTACCAAACCGAAACCAATAATTGGCCAAGTCACTTGTATTATGAGGATCGATGTAGCCGTTAAAGTACTACAAACTCTCCCAATAAATTAATTCTAAAGCGATGATATTTACTGCGCTTAGATTTGGTCAGTAATAGCATTTCTGTACCTGCCTTAGGAACGTTTGTCGCTATTAATTTACCCTTATATAGAGAAGATATACGAGGTACAGTGGTATGCCCAACTACATGTAATTTAGCTTTATTATTGAGCAAGATAGCATCCAAATAGGAACCTAGGGTATCTGTCTGAACATAACCTCTAAACCAAAAGGGGCCAAAAGAATCATACAGATAATCTTTTTGCTCCAGACGCTCAACATGGGAGAAGCTAACCGAATCAAAAGGTTGTTCCATCAAATGAGAAAAGAGAGGGACTTGAGTGTACTCATAAACCCGGTCATTAAATGATTTCAATGATGACCCCGTGGCGATGCCCCCATGCGCAAATAAAATCCCATCAATTTTAAGTACTGCGGGCTTGGTTGAAAGCCAGCGCCCTAGAACTGACCGAGTGGGATGATAAAGCTGTTGATAGCTCACTTGATGCATATTGGCTACCTGCTGCTCTTTTGCGGAAACATAGCGAAGATCATTTGACATAACCATGATTTCATGATTCCCTAAAATAAGGTGAATTTGACCGCCATGATGGGCCGCTGACTGCTCCAATTCGTAGATAAACCAGGTGAGCCGTAAAGCATCCATACCTCGATCTAATATATCCCCTAAAAAAACCAAATGTGCACTCCCTCCAATCCACTGATGATTTTCATCTATCAATTTTGAGTTTTGAAGGATTTGTACCACTTCCGGAAAATTGCCATGCGTATCTCCTAAGACATATACCGAATCCACCCCTTTAAATTCATAGGCATTTCTTTCATGAGTTGGAACAATCGTAATTTGACCATTACCCCCCGAAGGACTTCCAAAATCTATATCCATTGGTTGGTCATACATAGGAATTCGAACCTTGTGAATAATTGACTTAGGGGTGCTGAATGAACTAGGTTCTTCTTTCCCTGCATGGGTAATTAAATATCCTTCCTCAGACGCGGAGGTCAGCCAATGTACCTGATAATGATCCCCTTCAATCGAGACATACAACCCATATTTTCCATCAAAATGATATTTCTGTGGGATATTGTTGAAGTTAGAATCAACAAAAAATGAAAGTGCTAAAAAGTAAAATGATACAAATAGATTGAATACAAAAATCATGATGAATTATTTTAATCAAAAAACATGATTATGCTTCGCCCTACAAACTTCTAGTATTTGCCTTTTTGCTTTCTTGGGTTCATTGATGATGTCATAAAATTGATCAAAATATTTCAAAGTAGACTTTTTGAATCTATCATCGACATGACTTGAGTTTTGATATAATGCATAGATGTCCTCTTTTTTATCATTAAAAATTTGAAAGATTTTCTCATAACTGCCAGGCTGCCTGCATAGACCCCTAAAAAGGCGTTGTCTTACACTCGTGATTTGTAAAGCCTCCGCGGGCTGAGCATAAGTAGTCATAATTGCTCCTGCATAATCAAAATCATAAGGCACCGGAATCGGTAATCGATTCGTAGAATCATCCGCTATCAATTTCATATTGTGCTTAGCGCCCACGCCCCAATCTGTATTTCCTATCATAAACTCAAATAAAACCATTAAATCCAAGGCATTGTGTTCACACATATCTTGATTTCTAACTGACTTTTCAGATACAATTTTTCCTCTTCGCTCGGCCAATATCTCATCTTCTTCTATCAAAAAAGCATACTTAGTGAAAGGATCTCTATTTTCACCAGTATCCACATAGGTAACCCTCAACAATCTCACCCTAAAACTATTCTCTGTTAGTATATTATAATGCTTGTAAGTCAAATACTCTTGAGCAACATAATCATCAAAGCCTTTGTTGTATTGACAGTGGGCTACAAGTTTAAGCTTATCTTGCCCAGTAAATATATTATCATAATTCCCCTTCTTTTTGAAGTTTAATTGTAGTGGTGGAAACTTGCACACCTCTGGATTGGCTCTTGTTTTTCCTCGCGTTTTAAGCATTACGCTGAGTGAAACATCTGTCCCATCAGCCACTTTGTAGGTGATGGTTCCATGATGTTCTTCTCTATCTTCAATATCCTTAGTAACTGTTTCGACATCCATCGTCAGGGTTAACTCTAGGATTTCATCCTTTTGAAACAAAGAAGATTGAATCGCCCGATTCATACGGCTTTGGGCGGATAACATCACTACTGATCCGAAGAATGTGATCAAGCCTATTAAAAAACGTGGGTTAGCAAATATCTTTTTCATCGTTTATCATTTAATTTCTATTAATATTTTAAGGTATCAACATTTGGTCAATTTTATCCACATCAATCCTAATGTCATCAGAACCAAATTGATCAAATGGATTCTCAAGTTGGGTTTGAATATTATCTAAGCTTACCAAAATTATAGTATAAAGTGTGGGTATAAGATAACTAAAATAGACTGCCAATCCTGAAAATTTTGAAGCTAATAAGGCAAAAGATGGCGCATATAAGACAGGGAAAACCACTAAAAAAATTTTCCCATAAGCTTTCAATCCGATAGGCGTTCGATAATGAAAAATCATTTGCATCTCTTCAAAAGCAATGGAAAAGCGCGTTATAAAAACGAGCATTCTAGATACCGATCTACCGTGCAGCCCTTGAGCCAATAACGTTTTTGAAAATAAACTTAACACTTTAATATTGATATAAACTTCTTTGGCAAAGGACGCTGATTCTTCAGGATCACTCTCTAAGAAGCATTTTAAGGAAGTAAATAAGTCAATTATTTTTTTCTTACATTCTAAAGCCTTTTCAGGATCCAAATCTTTTGGATGGTCTACGGCTATTCTATAAAATCCATACATAAAGCCTTTGCAAGCCGCTAAGCTTACAAGTCCTTGCTCTCTTCTCGCATACGCCGAATTGATCGCAAATACAACAGGAAATATGATTGCAATACTCACCAATGCCAAAGGTAAATCCGCATGTATTTTATACGTTATGCAGATATAAGTGGCACAAAGCGCTAAAAAGGTTACAAATAAGGTTTTGAAATTGGTGATATAATAAAAATCCTTAAAAAATCTCATTTTAGGTCGATTTGTAGCAAAAAAATATCAATTTTCCACAATATAATAAATTGCTGTATAACATTATTAACGCCAAGTAAAAGAGTTAGAGATAATATAAATATCGCTGCATATTATCTAAAATTATCATGGGGATTTGAGTTCAAACTGAGTTATTTTTGGCTTTATAAAACAAATACCCTACTATTTATATAGGAATTTGAAAAAATGATAATTCCAACTTTTTAAAGCGTCCCTAAAATGTCAGCAATTATTCATATTTCCCCTTTAGGTTTTCCATGGCAAACCAAAGATCCTTTCTTGTTTTGCGCCTTTCATGAAGATACCTATCCTCCAGGCAATACAGCGTTGGGTCCCGACTCTACTTTACTCACCGGAAGAAATTTAGGACAAGATTTCCAAAGTAAAGATGGCTTCAGGATGTATCACGGTACCGTTGTGCCTGGTTTTCCAGCCCATCCCCATCGTGGTTTTGAAACGGTAACGATCGCACAAAAAGGATTAGTGGACCATTCAGACTCTCTCGGAGCTGCGGGTAGATTTGGTAATGGTGATGTACAATGGATGACTGCGGGCAAAGGAGTTCAGCATTGCGAAATGTTTCCTTTAATAAATACATCAAAAAATAACCCATTGTTGATGTTTCAGATCTGGATCAATTTACCAAAAGCTAAAAAAATGTGTGCCCCTCATTTTTCCATGCTATGGAGCGAAGAAATACCCAAATATATCCACTATGGTGATCAAAATAAAAAAACGGAAGTAACGGTGATTGCCGGAACGCTCTTCGATACGAAAGGCTTACCTCCCGCACCCGATTCTTGGGCCAATAATCCAGAGAATGGGGTTTCTATTTGGACTTTGGAAATGGAACCCGGAGCCCAATGGATCCTACCTGCTCATGGCGCTGACTTGAGTCGAACGCTGTATTACTTTCAGGGAAAAAGCGTCGAACTAGAAAATAAAAAAGTCTTACCCAATCATCTGGTTGAAATGGTCAGTGACCAATCTCTTCGTGTCACTAACGGCCCAGAGGTCAGTCATTTCTTATTGCTACAGGGAAAACCTATTAATGAGCCAATCGCTCAATATGGCCCTTTTGTTATGAACCATCAATCTGAAATTCAAGAAACGATGCGAGAATATCAATTAACTCAATTTGGAGGGTGGCCTTGGCCAAAACCCGATCATACCCATGCACATACGTCAGGGAGATTCGCTAAGTATGCTAACGGTAAAATCGAAACAAGATAGATCTATATTTCTTATTCGATGAGGTTATTATTATCTTATGCCTAAATACATCTCAAATGAAAATATTTACCTACCTATATACAATGCTCTTTAGTAGCTTTTTGATCGGACAAAACCTAACAGGGGCTTGGTCATCCTCGACAGATCAAATACAATCTGTTTGGATCATGACTGCGAATCATTTTTCTATGGCAAAATATGAAACCGACCCTGCGGTATTCATTTCAACCGCGGGGGGTAGTTGGGCCATAGCAGATGATCATGTCGTCTTGAATTGGGAATTTGATAACTCATCACCTGAAAAAGTAGGCACCCAAACCAAGGTTAATTTCTTACAAAGTGATGATAATATCCAATGGGAAAATACTTTGTGGCATAGGATTGATAAGGGTCAACCAGATGCTTTGCAGGGTGCTTGGCTGATTACGGGGCGTAAGCGAGAGGGTGTCATTTCTGAGCGCGTTCCCGGAGTCAGGAGAACTATGAAAATACTCTCAGGTACCCAATTTCAATGGATTGCCTATAATATTGAAACCAAAGAATTTTTTGGTACTGGTGGTGGCACCTACCAGACTATAAATGGTCAATATACGGAAAAAATAGAATATTTCTCTAGAGATAACAGTCGGGTAGGCGCACGCCTGCAATTTAATTTTGAATTACAACAGGGCAAATGGCATCACAGTGGCAAGAGCAGCAAAGGAAAACCTATTTATGAAATATGGTCAAAAAGAGCTGATTTAGGTATTTGATGGGCTGATTACATAAAAGTGAATGAACTAAAATGGAACACTTGTTGACCAGTGATACAATCATCGCTTTGATTTCCTTAACGGTAATGGAAATCATTTTAGTAATTGATAACATCATGTTCATCTCCATCATTACCGGAAAATTACCGGTTGTATCCCAAGCAAAGGCAAGAAATACGGGCCTACCACTGGCCTTGGCTTTTAGAATAATGCTCTTATTAACAATCAAGTGGATCATCGGATTAACGGCGCCCATCGTGAGTCTCCCTGTTTGGGGTGATTTATCTCACTTTGAACTCAGCATCAAGGATCTCATATTGGTAATGGGCGGGACTTTTCTTATTGCCAAAAGCGTGCATGAAATTCATGAAAAGCTAGAAGGTGAGGATGTCATACCTGATCATATGCCACAACTTCACACCTTTACCGCAACACTGGGTCAAATCGTACTGATAGATATTATTTTTCCCTTTGACTACATCTTAACCGCGGTAGGCCTTTCAAATCAAATTACAGTCATGATCCTAGCGGTCATTTTTGCGATGATCGTCATGCTCATTTTCTCTCAGAAAATAAGTGATTTCATCAATAACCGGCCTACGATAAAAATGCTGGCACTGGCCATTTTAATTTTAATCGGATTGATGCTCGTGATGGAGGGCATGCCCCAACATGTGAATAAAGGTTATATTTATTTTGCCATGACCTTTGCCTTAATAGTTGAGTTATTTAATGATAAACTGCGCCGTAAATCTGGCGCTCCAATTCAACTGAAAAAGAGCAAAATGATAGCGGAAATCAATATAAGTCAGGAAAAGTGAATAATTTTAACAAAAATAAATCCTCAGTTTTAAGAAGCTTAGGCTAACTTAACCCAGTTTATTTACCCTTTTTTGAAAAGTAGCACTGGATTATCCCTTAATTTCCCCATGAAAAAAATATTAGCCTTTTTGATTTTACTTTTTTTGGTTATTTACGTATCCCTAGGTTGGTTTTTCTCTTCATTAATTATTGTCCCCTGGAGATCTCAACCTGACTTATCTTCGCTAAATAAATATGGAGTCATAGCACCTATTGAAGTATTAACAGATGACAACATTTCATTAAAGGGTTCTTATCTTAAAAATCCCAATGACAGCGTCTTTTGCGGCGTCGTCGTCTCTCATGGTTGGGGAGGAAATAGGATGGGAGGTGCTGAATACGCTCCTTATTTTTGGAAAAAAGGTTGTGACATCATACTTTATGATCATCGAGGGCATGGAAAAAGTGGTGGATCATTAGGTACTTGGAGCATCTTAGAACGCAAAGACCATCTCGCATTCTCTGAGGTCCTGATGCATAAGTCGGGGCTGACACTCCATCAAATTGGATGGATTGGAAAATCTTGGGGTGCGGCAGCGGTATTGGCAGCCAGTTCAGTCACTCCAGAAGTCGGTTTTATATTGGCTGATTCTCCTTATCGAGACATTAAATCGGCGGTAAATGAGCGGGCTTTGAGACGTTACGGAAGTTGGATCGAAATATTTTATCCCATCACCTATTTTTTAGTGCAATGGCGGGCACAATTTGATCTAGATGATGCCAATATTGAAGCATTGGCCTCAGAAATACGCGTACCTACGCTACTCATACACTCCCAATCAGATGATCAGACGTCCTCATGGCAGTCTGTGGATATCAATAAAAAATTAAATCATAAATATGCCATTTTTCATCATACCAATTGGGGGTCTAAGCACTGTAAAAATATGAAGGATCATCCCCAAAAATATGAAGCATTGATCGATGATTTTTTAACCGTAAAGGCCCCAAAATGGCCGCATTTCTAAAAATCTATTTGTGATTCCAACTGTTTCCTTTCAGAGGTACTTAATTTGAGTTTGTCCACGACATAATTATACGTAGGGCGAATGAGTGAGAACCACACCAAGATCCCTAAATAAATAAAAACAAAAAAATAATCCCTCAATACATAAATGGCCCCTAAGGCCGTCAATGCCGCCAGTTCCATGAACACGAACTTTTTGATATAAATGTGGTAAAATGAGGATAGTTTAGCTGAAACTACAGCCTCAGACGTAACCGCTTTTAATCCCTTTTTTGTCACCTTTACTGAAAAAAATAAGAGAAGAAATACCAAAATAAAAGCAACCAATCTAACGGTCCACTTGCTTTGATCTGAGAGCAAAGCAGCTTGATTTCCCGCAGCCTCCATTTCCAATAACAACCAACAAAATGGAGGAAATGACATCGCAATGATCGCATTGAAAAATAATGAAATCTTTTGATAAAATGCTACCCAATTATTAAACATAAAATATGTATACTTCCCTATCTATCTTTCATAAAAATATAAAAAAAGAGCAATTCATTCGAGAGATAGCTGCAAATCTGGTGTCAAGGCTCGGCCCACGCACAACAGTGCGAACCCTTCTGCAATTTCTTCTTCAGAAAGGCCGTCAGTATCTTTAATATCAACTTTCCCTGACAATACCTTGCCACGACAAGCGGTACAAAAACCACTTTTACAAGAATAGGGCATGTCAATCCCAGCCAAAAGCGCCTGATCTAAAATGGGCTGATCACCATCTATTTTCAGTTCATGGTTCGTTCCATCCAAAAGAATAGATAAATTGACTTGATTTGAACCCTTCAAATTCTCGACAAGATGCTTACCTACAAATCTTTCTATTTGAATTTGTTTGGGTAGAACTCCAAATTGATCCAATCCCGACTGAATAATTTTCATCATCGGATCGGGACCACAAATGAAATAATGGGTTTGCGTACTCACATTTGATTGCTCAAGGATGGTGCGCACCATGGACTCTGTTGGCCTACCCAGGTAATCTGCCGGTTTTATTGCATCTTCTTGTTCCAAAATATTAATCCAATGAAAATTTTGAAACTGTTTACTTAATTTATTAAAGTCTTCCTTAAATATGATATCCGCAGATGATTTGTTGGCGTAAACAAGTAGTACCTCTGTTTTGGGTTCTAAATGAAGGGCTGACTTAACGATAGAATAGAGGGGTGTAATTCCAGATCCTCCTCCAATCAATACCAGTTGTCTTGATTTTTCACCATCAAAACAGGTAGTAAAAGTACCCATCGCTTCCATAACTCTAAGTCTCTGACCTACCTGATAAGTATCATTGATATGATTAGACATTACACCATGGGCTACTCTTTTTACCGTAACTGCCGGATTGACATCTATATTTGGTGCTGAGCACAAAGAATAGGCCCGCCGAATTTTAACCCCTTTGACCTCATCTATCAGCGTTATAAATTGACCTGACTGGTACGAGAAATCTTGATCTAATGTATCAAACACGAGATTGACTGCGTCATCTGTGATTTTTACAATTTCTTTTATTGTAAGATCCACATACCTTTCATCCCCTTTTTTATTTTTTTTTTCTTTTTTAAATAAACCAAAACCCATTTTTTTAAAAATCTTTATTTGAATGGCAAAGGTAATTCTATAGTATGGTGGTTACAAATCATTGGGATTCCGTATTTTTGCAACATACATTTATTTACATGAGCAAAAATCATTCTATCCACGCGATCTCACCTATAGACGGCCGTTATCACAACAAAGTACAAGTTCTCTCTAACTACTTTTCAGAATTTGCCCTCATCAAATATCGTGTGAAAGTAGAAATAGAATATTTTATAAGGCTTTGTGAATTACCCTTACCTCAATTAAGGGGCGTCCATCCTAATCAATTTGAGGCCTTAAGAAACATCTACAGAAATTTTACAGAAGTAGATGCCTTAAAAGTCAAAGAAATTGAAACGGTTACTAATCACGATGTCAAAGCTGTTGAATACTTCCTCAAGGATCATTTTGATAGCCTAAATTTAAAGTCTCACAAAGAATTCATTCATTTTGGATTGACCTCTCAAGACATCAACAATACCGCCATTCCCTTGTCCGTTAAAGAAGCGCTTTCTGAAGCTATTTTACCTTTGTTGGATGAATTCATCGCCTTGATAAAGCAGTCTGCTGATCTCTGGAAAGAGATTCCCTTACTTGCCAGAACCCATGGTCAGCCGGCATCCCCAACAAAATTGGGAAAAGAAATTGAAGTTTACCTTATTCGACTAAATGAGCAAATAAACTTGTTAAAAGAGGTCCCTCATGCCGCTAAATTTGGTGGGGCTACAGGTAATCTTAATGCCCACCATGTGGCTTATCCTGAGATAGATTGGCATCAATTTGCACATCAATTTATAAATGATGTGTTGGAGCTTAAGCGGAGCCATCCGACGACTCAAATCGAGCATTATGACCATTTGGCTGCGTTATTTGATGGGCTAAAGCGTATTAACACTATACTCATTGACTTAAGCAGAGACGTCTGGTCCTATGTTTCCATGGGCTATTTTAAACAAAAAATAATGAAAAATGAGGTGGGTTCTTCTGCCATGCCTCATAAAGTAAATCCCATAGATTTTGAGAATGCAGAAGGAAACTTAGGCATGGCCAATACCTTGTATGAACATCTCGCAGTCAAACTTCCTATATCGAGACTTCAAAGAGACTTGACAGATTCTACCGTATTGAGAAATATAGGAGTCCCTATAGCACATTCGATGATTTCTTTACACTCATTGGTTAAGGGTTGGAAAAAACTAGAATGCAACGAAAAGGCTATCGAGGAGGATCTCGATCAAAATTGGGCAGTCGTCGCAGAAGCCATTCAAACGATCTTAAGAAGAGAAGCCTATCCATCTCCCTATGAGGCCTTGAAAAGCCTGACCCGTAAAAATGAAGTCATTACTGAATCCACCATCCATGCGTTTATTGAATCTCTTAACATTTCCGAAAATATCAAAGCAGAATTAAGAGTAATTACACCCTTCAATTACACAGGACTATAATTATTCTAACTTACTGGCCAATAGATATAAAACAGCCATCCGTATGGCCACACCATTTTCTACCTGATCTAATATCAAGGCATTATCAGCATCTGCGACACTTGAAGTGATCTCAACACCTCGGTTAATTGGGCCGGGGTGCAAAATAATGATCTCTTTATCTAGCGCGTTAATCATTTCTTTATTCACACCGTAGTACAAGCTGTATTCTCGAAGCGATGGAAAGTAAGACCTTCTCTGTCGCTCGAGTTGAATGCGGAGAATATTAGCGGCATCGCACCATTTCAATGCCTTTCGTATGTCTAATTCTACTTTAACGCCCAAGGCACTGATGTATTTTGGCAATAAAGTGACAGGACCACAAACCATCACTTCAGCACCCAGTTTTTGTAAGGCAAAAATATTAGATAAGGCTACCCTTGAGTGCAAAATGTCCCCTACGATCACGACCTTTTTCCCTTCAATACTGCCCAAACGTTCTCGAATGGAATATGCGTCTAATAAAGCTTGTGTCGGATGCTCATGCGTTCCATCTCCAGCGTTCACGATCTTTGAATTGACGTGTTTGGCCAAAAAATGCGACGCTCCCGGACTCGAATGACGAATGACAATCATATCAACCTTCATCGAAAGTATATTATTGACCGTATCTAACAACGTCTCACCCTTTTTGACTGAGCTGCTAGATGAACTGAAATTGACTACATCGGCACTTAATCTTTTTTCTGCCAACTCAAAAGACAGTTGGGTTCTTGTCGAGTTTTCAAAAAAAATATTAGCAATGGTCACATCTCGCAGGGAGGGGACTTTTTTTATCGGTCGATTAATTACATCCTTGAAGTTATCTGCGGTTTCAAAAATTAGTTCTATTTCCTCAAGACTTAACTCCTTGATTCCTAGTAGATTGTTTTTTATCAATTGGTTCATTCAGCTTCAATATTCATTAACCATATAGAATCATCACCATTTTGTTCTTTGAGAC
>CAJXAT010000020.1 GCA_913050055.1 uncultured Flammeovirgaceae bacterium
TTTAATTCACGAACAAAGTCATCTTCAATGGCCAGAGGGGTTTCAATTATGAGGAAATTACGAATAGCACTAGATATTGTCAGACGCATCAAAATACCTTAATGTTGATATTGAAACGTTCTTAATATCTCATTTTTATCGGACTCAAATGATTTATGCCACATAATATAAAGGGCAATTAAACGATTGCCCTTTATATTTTTTATGTTTAATTTTTTAAGGTACCATTTTGAAAACCCAAGCACCAGTGAATCCATCCACTCGGCCACTAGATTCTGGAACAGTAAAAGACACGTTTAGGGCAGTTTCACTGACCACAAGTGTCATGACTATACCATCATTTCTAGTTAATGTGGTCAGATCACTATTGGCAGTAAATGTACCCGAAGTGGGCCAGGCTAGATTTGCACCTTCGTCTGATGGAATGCCTGAGGCTGTATAGGTACCGCTTGCAAGATCTGAATCTAGGCCGAATTTGAGAGTGAATCCAATCCATTCATCTCTAATGGTACCCGCATTCGTAGCAGAACTCAATGACCAATCTTTCGCTAGGAGCAGGGCGTTTGTTTCAGCGGCAGTTAAGGTTGATTCCCCAGGCTCTGCTGGATCGTCTCCGCCACCACAATTGGTGAAAATGAGCAACGCTGCACATGACCCTACAAAAAATAGGGTTTTTATGGTTTTAATTTGTAGGATCTTCATTTTATCAAAATTTTAAATATTTCTCATTATTAAACAAAATTAACACTTTTTAAATCAATAATCAAACGTGAAATTTTTGAATATATTTTATAGAAGTAAGATTATAGCATTATTTTGTATACTTAATGTCAAATTATTAAAAATAAATTTAATTTCTTAGCTATAATAGGTCTTTTTCATTAAAAGTCTTATAAATTAGATCATTAGGTTGATATTTATATTTTTAGGAATGGACACTCATCTAATGGGCCCATTTTTTTATAGGCCTCTTTTATTTTCAGATACCTATAGCTAAGTCTTCCATACTATTAGCAATGATGCTAGCGTATGCTTATATAATCCCATTTGATCATGAGCGAGTTCTAAAGGGTAATGAATCTATATCTTGATTTTGAATAGCTTATGGAATCATGATTTCATTCAAAACAAAGAAACCTCGGTTATCATCTAGATTCAATGCACATCTTTTGCTTATTACTTAGGTTGATCGTGTGAGGGATAAAATCGTATTCATGTTGTTGATTTGAGGCTACGATTATGGTACATGTCCCTATTTTTTGTAGTATTTGGTTACGATACCATTGAATACCTTCCTGATCTAAATTTGAAGTAGGTTCATCCAATATAATCAACTTATTTTCGGCATGGATGGCAAGGGCCAGTTTGAGACGTTGCTTCATTCCCGAAGAAAAATTCTTTACTTTTTTATCAAGAGAAAATTGAAAATTTGTTCTTCCTATGATTTCTTCTAATGAGAAAGGGGTAGATCTAAATTTGAAATGAAATTCTATATGTTCTCTTAGACTGAATTCCTCTATCAAATCGACGTAAGGAGCAGCCAAACCTATCGATTGAGGTATTCTTTCAATGGGATAAGTTTTATTATTTACGAAATATTGAATATCACCTGATGTGGGTTCCATGTAGGCGGATATCAGTTTTATTAATGTACTTTTCCCACTACCATTGGTACCAGTGATACTTAGAGAAGATTGAGATGGAATATCTAAACTTATGTTTCTAAGAATCCAGTCTTTATTGAACCGCTTCCCAACTTTATTAAGTTTAATCCTCATTCAATACCTTTCATGATACCACGCTCTGATTCTTGAATAAATTTTATGATGAGATTTTTTTCTTTTGAGGATTCAAAATCACTTTGAATTTTCTCAATCGCTTTACTAATATTTAAATCACTAAGATATATAATCCGATACATCTCTTGAATGTTATTAAGTTCTTGCGTGGTAAACTTCCTTCTCCTCAGACCAATTGCATTGATGCCGCTGTAGCCCAGGGGTTCACGTGCCGCTGAGACATAGGGGGGTACATCTTTGCGAACAAGAGAACCTCCAGCAATCATCACATGGGCTCCAATTTTTACAAATTGTCTTATGGCTGCTGTACCACCAATGATGGCATAATCTCCCAATGAGACATGACCAGCTATTTGAACTGAATTAGATACAATACAATTGTTCCCTAAGATACAATCGTGCGCGACATGGACATAGGCCATCAGTAAATTGTGCTCACCAATAACGGTTTGCTTTCTATGACTAGTTCCTCGTGAAATGGTTACAAATTCTCTAATTGTCGTATTTTTTCCTAAGATCGTCAAGGTTTTTTCCCCTGCGAATTTTAAATCTTGCGGAACCGATGAAATTTGTGCCCCCGCAAAAATTTTACAATTATCACCTATTCTAGAGCCTTCCCAAATGCAAGCGTTTGGACCAATCCAACAGCCATCACCTATTTCTGTATCCTTGTCTACGTAAGCGAAAGGGTCAATAACTACATTTTGACCTATTTTGGCATCGGGATGGACAAAAGCTGAAGGATTATTCATTATTCTTTTTTTACGAGTACGGCAGTCATATTGCCTTCACAAACTAATTTGTTCTCAATATAAGCAACTCCTGACATTTTTACGAAGCCTCTCCTGATTGGTTCTAATAATTCACATTTAAACACAAGAGTATCTCCAGGGAAAACCATTTTTTTAAATTTAAAATTATCAATACCCAGGAAGTAAGTCCAATAATTTTCTGGATCGACTACAGAGTTAAGAGCTAAAATCCCTCCAATTTGAGCCATAGCTTCTACTTGCAATACACCAGGCATTATAGGATTTCCAGGAAAGTGACCTTTAAAAAAGGGTTCATTGAAGGTAACGTTTTTAATACCCCCAACTGATTGGTCATCCAAGTGAAAAATTTTATCTATTAGTAGAAAAGGATACCTGTGGGGTAAGATTTTGGCAATTTTATTGATATCCATAACCGCAGGAATTTTAGGGTCATATTGCGGTATTTTACTTGGACTAGTTTTTTTGATTATTTTTTTCAGTTTTCGAGCGAAAGCAATATTTGCGGCATGTCCCGGTCGAGCAGCCATTATTTGGGCTTTAATAGGTCTACCCACCAAGGCTAAATCCCCTACGATATCTAATAACTTGTGTCTGGCAGGTTCATTTTTATACCTAAGACTTACGTTATTTAGGATACCCTCTTTCTCTACTTCAACTTTAGGTTTATTGAGTAAATGGGCTAGATGATCTAGTTCACCTGGTTTCACCATCCGGTCAACCACTACAATGGCGTTAGAAATATCGCCTCCTTTGATCAAGTCTTGTTTGTACAGCTCTTCGATCTCATGTAAAAAGCAGAAAGTTCTAGCGTCACTGATTTGCTCATAAAAATCTGTTAATTTGTTCAATGAAGCATGCTGACTTCCAAGAACAGGTGAATTGTAGTCCACCATTACAGTAACTCTGTAATCATCTAAGGGCAGTGCGATGATTTCAACATCTCGTACTTTGTCTTCATAAAAGACGCTGTTAGGTAACTCAAAGAAGTTTCTAGGAGCGGCTTGTTCTTGTAAGCCGATTTTAAGAATGGCATCCATAAATTGTCTCGCACTACCATCCATAATGGGGGGCTCAGGCCCATCAATTTTTATTAAAACATTGTCTATTTCTAAGGCAACTAAAGCTGATAAGACGTGTTCGACCGTATTGATTCTTCCCCCATTTTGCTCAATACTAGTACCTCTAGACAAATCTACCACATTGTCTACATCGGCATCAATAATGGGTTGATTATCTAGATCTATTCTTTGAAATTTAATTCCATGGTTGATTTTGGCAGGAGCGAAAGTCATATTGCTCACTACGCCCGTATGCAAGCCTATGCCCGAGACGACTGCTTCGCCGCTAACTGTGTGTTGATTAAATTTCATTGAGTATTGGCCTACAAGTTTAAAATTTTTTCCTCAATTTTTTCAATCTGCTTCATTACTTCGGGTAATTTTTTGTATACAGAGTAGGATCTAAGATAATTATTGAAATCAATCGCAGGGGTTCCATAGATGGTTTGAGCTAATTTGGTATTTTTTGAAACTCCAGATTGAGCCTGTATTTGCGTTTCGGCAGCTATTTTTAAATGTCCAGCAATCCCAACTTGTCCACCTATTTTACAATTATCACCTATTTTAACAGAGCCAGCGATGCCTGTTTGAGCCGCAATTACACTATTTTCTCCAATCATAGTATTATGACCAATTTGAATCAAATTATCGAGTTTGACCCCTTTTTTGATCAACGTTGTGTTAAAGGTGGAACAATCGATTACCGTATTGGCCCCTACATCCACATGATCTTGCAAAACAACATTACCCAATTGAGGTATTTTTTTATAAGAGCCATCCTCAAGAGGTGCATAACCGAAACCGTCACTTCCGACAACCGCCCCGGCCTGCAGGGTACAATGACTTCCAATCACACTTTGAGCATAAATTTTAACCCCTGGATGAATGATTGTTTGATGACCAATAGTTACATTATCACCAATGTAGGCATTTGGATAAATTTTTACTTGATCACCTATTTTAACATTGCTCCCAATATAAGCGAAGGCGCCTACATAAATGTCTGATCCATGTGTAGCCGTTTTGTGTATGAAGCTAGGTTCTTCAATTCCAGTCTTGTTAAAAGAAAGCAGCTGATCATATGCCTCTAATAAAGCGGTAAAAGCAGCATAGGGATCTGCAACCTTGATCAGGGTTGTATTTATTTTTTTATTTAGAATGAGTTTTTCATCAACAATAACTGCTGAGGCTTGGGTTTCGTAAATAAGGGATTCATACTTTGGGTTTGATAAAAAGGTGATACTTCCTTCTTCAGCCTCTTCAATAGAACTGATGGTATTTACCTTAGTCTCTTTTGACCCGTCTAATTTTCCTCCTACAAGATGAGCAATTTGCTCTAAGGTAAAGTTCATTTAACTTTTCATTTTGTCTTTGGATTAACCAATTATAAATATTTCGGTAAATATAGTATTTTGGGATAGCAAAGATAATTTTTTTTCACAATTTTACTCATCATTTTGATGTTGGGTAAATCAACAGCAGTCGTAATTTCTTCTACTTTCCCATTTTTTCTTAAAATATTTATAGTATAATTCTTGGCAGTATAAGCGGCATTGGTGACACTGCCATGGGTGACTAAACTATGAGTCATCTCAAGGGGTAGCTTTAAACTTTTTGCAACCTCTTTTTTGATATCAGTTATATACACCGATTTCAGAGGCTCTTCCAGTATCTCAATTTTAAATAACCTCCGATCTTTTAAAGCGTTGCTTAATATATTGATGACGGGATCTTCATGCTTTAACCAAAGTTTGATACTTCCCCAAATATCAGTATCATCTAATTCCATAAATGTTCCAAGTAATTTTGGATTTTTATTGAAATCTTGGGCTGAAAGATCATTGCTCAGAAACAGACTGAGGGCAGGAGTAGCAGAAATTGACGTGTTTCTATCCCAACAAATGCTTACCCGTTTGATGAGTTCAATGAGCATTTTTTCACTACAAATAGAAGTTTTATGTAAATATACCTGCCAATACATGATTCTACGGGCGCTGATAAAACTTTCAATACTATAAATTCCTTTTTCTTCAACGACGAGCTCATCATCTACCACATTGAGCATTTTGATGATACGCTCAGCTCCGACTGTACCTTCTTGAACGCCAGTAAAAAAACAATCTCTTTGAAGGTAATCGAGCCGGTCCATATCTAGTTGACTAGAAACCAATTGCGTAAGGAATTTACGCGGATAGGTACCCTTAAATATCTCAATGGCTAAGGTCAGTTTGCCCGCGAATTCTTTATTCAATGCATCCAGCGTCCAAGCGGTGATGATTTCATGGGAGACATTTTTGAAAAGACTGAATTCCAATGTGTGCGAAAAAGGACCATGACCAATATCGTGCAGAAGAATGGCAATTAATGCACCTTCGTATTCAGCTTCAAAAATCATTTGACCTTTTTCTCGAAGACTGTCCAATGTTTTCCTCATCAAATGCATCGCTCCCAAAGCATGACTAAATCGCGTATGAATAGCACCAGGATATACATAATCAGAGAGTCCTAATTGCTTTATTCTACGCAATCTTTGAAAATAGGGATGCTCGATGATATCAAAAATGAGTTCATTGGGTATGTTTACAAAACCATAAACAGGATCATTAAATATTTTCTTTTTATTCAAAGTATATTCGAGTCTATTATAGCGTGAACATACAAAAGGATTTTCGTAAAAATGCAGCAATATAAAATTTTATGGGCCGATGATGAGATTGAACTATTAATGCCTCATATTATATTTTTGGAATCTAAAGGCTATCAGATCATTCCTGTAAATAGCGGGAATGACGCTTTGGATGAGATAGAAAAGCAGTACGTTGATATTATTTTTCTTGATGAGAATATGCCAGGAATATCTGGTATTGAAACCTTGAGAGCAATTAAATTATCACATCCAAACATTCCCGTGGTCATGATAACCAAAAATGAGGAAGAAGACATCATGGAAGATGCTATTGGTTCACAGATCGCTGATTATTTGATTAAACCGTTAAATCCAAATCAAATCTTACTTTCGGTCAAAAGATTATTGGATAAAAATCGCATAGTATCTGAAAAAACAAATTTAAGCTATCAACAAAACTTCACCGATGTTGGTTATGAAATAGCCGATGCGGCAGATTATGAAGATTGGATTGCGGTATATAGAAAATTGGTTCGTTGGGAATTATTGATTGATGAAACTAATGAAAAAGACATGTCAGAAATTCTCCGAACTCAAAAAGCTGAAGCCAATCAAAGATTTGCGAATTATATTCGATCAGATTATGAAGATTGGATGAATTCAGCCTTAGGGCCATTACTTTCTCATCAGGTTTTTAAGGAAAAAGTTTTTCCGGCACTTGTACAGAGCAGTGTTTTTCTCATTGTTATTGATAATTTAAGATGGGATCAATGGGAAATAATTGAGCCAGAAATTGCTCAATTATTCGAAATAGAGAAAAAAGAAACTTATTTTTCTATTTTGCCAACCACGACTAATTATTCCAGAAATGCACTTTTTGCAGGTTTAATGCCCGCAGAAATTGAAAAGAAGTACCCGGATTTTTGGACGAAGGAAAGCGAGGAAGGCTCTAAAAATAAGTTTGAATCTGACTTGTTAGCCGCTCAATTAGGGCGAAACAAAATAGGAGTAAAATACAATTATCACAAAATAATTAAAACTAAGGAAGCCAAACAGATAGAACAGAAATTAGATGAGCTCCTTAAAGTACCTCTCAATGTATTGGTCTACAATTTTGTCGATATGCTTTCACATGCCAGAACAGACATACAAATGATCCGCGAATTGGCTCCAGATGAATCGGCTTATAGAGCATTGACAAAAACTTGGTTTGAACATTCATCACTTTTCGAAGTTCTTAAAAAACTATCTTCAAAAAAGGTTAAAGTAATGATCACCACCGATCATGGTACGATCCGGGTTAAAAAACCTGAAAAAATCAAGGCAGATAGAAAAATCAATCATAATTTGAGATTTAAGATAGGGAAGAATTTGGGATTTAATCCCAAATCGGTATTTCATATGCATAAACCTGAAGCATTTAAATTACCTAAATTAAATTTGACTTCATCCTATATTTTTGCTTTGGAAGAATCATTCTTTGCCTATGAAAATAATTTTAATCATTATGCCAATCTCTATGAGGATACTTTTCAGCATGGGGGTATCAGTATGGAAGAGATGATGATTCCCCTCATAACCCTTCGACAAAAAAAATGATTTACTCTTTAGATCAGATTGACAGAGTTGCTCGTAAAATAATCGATGATTTGGAAGAATACAAAGTCATTTGTGTCAATGGTGATATGGGAGTAGGTAAGACTACCTTAATCAAAAAAATAGGTGAATGTTTAGGGGTACGTGATGCGATCCATTCGCCAACTTTTGCCATCGTCAATGAATACCACTGCAATGATGACATCCCCATGTATCATTTTGATTTTTACAGAATAACCAATGTTTTAGAAGCGGTCAATTTGGGCATTGAGGATTATTTTTACAGTAATCATTTATGCTTTATCGAATGGTCTGAAAATGTAACTACCTTGTTGCCCGAAAAATATCTTGATATTAATATTAAATTAACCTCCGAGAGTCAAAGGGAAATCAGTTTCCAATCATATGAAAGAAGAAAATAAATCTGGGTTTGAGAAAATAGGGAGGACAGCTGCCATCTACCCACAAGAAAAACAGTTCAAGAGAGATAGAACAGCTAAATCGTTGAGCATCGGTTTGCCGTTGGAGATGGGCAATCAAGAAAATAGAATATCCTTAAAGCCTGAATCAGTTAAAGTGCTTGTACAGAATGGTCATCAGGTAATTGTAGAGGCCTCTGCTGGTAATTCTGCCAATTATGCAGATACTAATTATAGTGAAGTGGGAGCACAGATTGTTTATGATCGTAAAACAGTTTTTGCCTCGAATGTCATACTTAAGGTTGAACCTCCCAGTATTGAGGAAATAGGTATCATTTCATCGGGAGCCACTTTGATATCTGCACTTCAACCAGCTAATCAATCTATTGAGTATTTGAAAGCGCTTCAGGAAAAGAAAATCATTGGATTGGCCTATGAGTTTATTGAAGATAAGGTAGGAGGACTACCGATCGTAAGGTCAATGAGCGAAATTGCAGGGAGTTCGGTGATGTTAATTGCAGCAGAACTTTTAAGTAAAACCAATAGTGGATTAGGGGTGATTTTAGGTGGAGTAACGGGCGTACCTCCGACTAAAGTGGTCATTATTGGAGCGGGAACAGTAGCTGAATATGCAACACGAGCCGCCCTAGGCTTGGGAGTTGATTTACAAGTGTTTGATAATAGAATTTATAAATTAAGAAGGTTAAAGCATGCAGTAGGCTGGCAGGTTCATACGTCGACTTTTGACCATCCTTCATTGAGGAAAGCGTTGGAATCCGCTGATGTTTTGATTGGTGCGATGCGTGCAGAAAATGGGGTCAATGGCATGGTGATTAGTGAAGAAATAATTGCTAATATGAAGCCCAATTCTTTGGTCATTGATGTGAGTATTGATCAAGGAGGATGCATTGAAACCTCACGCTTAACTACATTGGATGCACCGACGTTTCAAAAATACGATGTGGTCCATTATTGTGTGCCTAACATAGCTTCTAGAGTTCCAAGAACTGCAACTATTGCCATTTCGAATATTCTAACACCTATTTTGATTCAAATGGGTGAAGCTGGAGGAATAGAGGAGATGATTTTAAGGAATCATTGGTTCATGAAAGGAGTTTATGCCTTTAAAGGAAGTATTTCTAACCAATATTTAGCCACGAAATATAACTTAAGTTTTAAGGATCTCAGGTTGTTGATGGCCGCTCGATTTTAAAGTTTTCTAATGCTTTCCATGAGCGTTTCAATCTTAGCTTCTGCGTCGGCCTGCTTCTTTTTTTCTATCTCTAAAACTTTTGGAGGCGCATTATTAACGAAGCGCTCATTACTCATTTTTTTGAGTACATTTTCAAGAAATCCGCGGGTATAGTCCAATTCCTTTTGAAGTATTTCACGTTCAGAATCTAGATCTATGGTTTTAGCTGACACAATAGAAAATTCCTTTGAATGAATTAAGAAGCCATGACTCTGTGCTGGCCTTTCTTTGATAAATGAGATTTTTTCCAAGTTGGCCATTTTCATTAAGGAAGCGTTGATAGTTGTAAAAAGGGAGGCCTTGCTATTGATATTTAGCGTTAATTTGATTTTCGGCGATAGTTGATTTTTATTTCTAATATTTCTTATTTGTGCAATAATTTCAAAAAGGAAAGAAGCATCAGCTAAAATGGGTTCATCGAATTTTTGAGAGATTGGCCATTCAGCGACAATCAAATCTTTATCAGCGCCTCTTTTTTGTAAACTATGCCATATTTCTTCGGTAATAAAGGGCATAAATGGATGCAGTACCTTCATCAATTGTTCCAAAAAAGAAATGGTCTGTTGATGGGTTTTGGTATCTATTGGGGCCCTATAATTAGGCTTGATCCATTCTAGATACCAACTGCAGAAATCGTTCCAGATCAGCTTATAGACAGTCATTAAGGCATTAGACATTCTGAATTTAGAAAAGTGATCTTCTAGTTCTAACAATGCTTTTTGAAAATTGGACTCAAACCAACGAATGGCCAATTGATTTTCACTAGGTTGCTCAATTTCTTCAACTTTCCAACCTTGAATGAGTCGAAAAGCGTTCCAGATTTTATTAGCAAATTTCTGACCTTGTTCGACTAATTTTTCATCAAAAAGGAGATCATTTCCGGCGGGAGAGCTGAAGAGCATACCGGTTCTTACACCATCCGCCCCATACTTTTTTATGAGATCCAAAGGATCGGGTGAATTACCCAATGATTTAGACATCTTTCTTCTCTGTTTATCACGAACAATTCCTGTGAGATAGACATTTTTAAAAGGTTTTTCCCCGGTGTATTCATAGCCTGCGATAACCATTCGAGCCACCCAGAAAAACAAAATTTCAGGAGCGGTGACTAGGGTATCGGTAGGATAAAAATAATCTAATTCTTCATTTTTTTTAGTTAATATTTTGCCGATTTCAGTATTAAATGCTTGATCATTAAACCCGTTAAAAATGGCTAAAGGAAAAAGCCAAGATGAAGCCCAGGTATCCAGAACATCCTCGTCTTGACGAAGATCGGATGGCTTCAAGTGTGGGTTATCTGACTTTTTTTGAGCCAATATTAGCGCTTCATGTTCATTTACGGCGACCACGAAGTCATCTTCCCCTTGTCCGAAATAATAGGCTGGGATGCGTTGACCCCACCAAAGCTGCCGAGAAATACACCAATCTCGGACATTTTCCATCCAATGATGATAGGTATTCTTAAATTTAGGTGGAAAAATCCGAATTTCGTCATTCATAACTACTTCATGAGCAGTTTTTGAGATGGATTTCATTTTTATGAACCATTGCAGCGACAACTTGGGTTCAATGACCGTATCCGTCCTTTCTGATCTACCAATTCTAGTATTAAAATCCTCTTCATTTACGAGGATTCCCATCATTTTCATATCCTTGACGATCTGTTTCCTCACTGCAAAACGATCCATACCCTTATATTTCTCAACTTCGCAGGCCGAAGTTAGCTTACCGTCTAAACCAATGGTGTCGATGATTTCAAGTCCGTGACGCAGCCCAATCTCATAATCGTTGGCATCATGTGCGGGTGTTACTTTCAAACAACCCGTACCAAAATCCATCGTTACGTATTCATCAGCAATTATGGGCACTCGCCTATTGGCAAAAGGAATGATAGCTGATTTTCCAATAAAGTGTTGGTAGCGACGGTCATTTGGGTGTACAGCTATCCCTGTATCTCCCATGATGGTTTCAGGTCTTTGTGTAGCGATGGTGATGTATTCGCTACTATTTTCAATTTGATATTTGACTGAATAAAGTTTCGATATTTCACCCCCTTCTTTGTAGAGAACTTCTTCATTTGATACTGCTGTTTGGGCCTCTACATCCCAATTGACCATACGAAGACTTCGATAGACATAACCTTTGTTAAAGAGGTCGACAAATACTTTGATAACGGATGAATAATAATTCTTATCCATGGTAAAGACTGTTCGATCCCAATCACATGAAGCCCCTAATTTTTTTAGTTGTTCGAGGATAATGCCCCCATATTTTTCTTTCCATTCCCAAGCATGCGCTATAAATGCCTCTCTGCTAAGATCACTTTTTTTAATCCCTTTTGCTCTCAGCATTTTTACCACTTTTGCTTCGGTTGCAATCGATGCGTGATCTGTACCCGGGACCCAACAAGCTTCAAAGCCTTGCATCCTTGCTTTTCTTATCAGAAGGTCTTGAATGGTGTTGTTGAGCATGTGCCCCATGTGCAGTACTCCAGTGACATTAGGTGGGGGGATGACAATACTAAAAGGTTTTTTGTTGGGATTTACTTTGGCTTTGAAATGTCCTTTATCCATCCAATATTGGTACCATTTATCTTCTACTTGAGCGGGATCATATTTGGTTGATAGGGCCATTCTTTTTTTTTAAAGTCTTATATTTTCGCAAAACTAAATACTACTCAAATAAACGACACTTATTTCTAGATAATTCGGTGCCGAAAGAAGTGAGATTTCGTTTTTTAGAAGGCAAATTGTGATTTTAATACTTGCAATTCGTCATATAGGGAGGTAGATACAAATCGGGGAATAGATTCAAATAGTTTGCTCTCGAGACTCACATTGAGTTCTCTGAGTTTCATGTGCTGATTGGTATAAATAAATTCTAAATCAGGGTATAACTCTGTCAGAGGGTCTAAAATCTTTAAAATCTGCAAATTTTTGTCCACGAGGTTGTAAGTCCCAGTGGAAACTTCTTTTAAAACACATTGCTCTATGGTGTTTACTAAATGCTCAACATGAATAAATGCTCGGGTCTGCTTCCCGTTTCCGAATATTTGAATGCGGTTGGTAAAATGGGCATCAAACATAAATTTATTAATGACCGCATCAAAACGCATACTTTTGCTGAACCCATAAATATTTCCTCCTCTGAGTATGATAGAATTCTTTTTTTCCATAAGTCGGTTGACATGTGTTTCACCTCTCAGTTTAGATATCCCGTAATAAGTTTTTGGTAGGGGCAGTGTGGATTCATCTGCCAGATTAGCGCCCGAACCATAAACGGCTGTACTGCTGAGATGGATGAATTTAGAGACGCCACTTTCCTCTGCGGCATAGACGACTTCTGCGGTACCCCAATGATTTACTTGTTCAAAAAAATGGGGATCCGTATTTGCAAAGGGTGTAGTTACCATGGCAGCTAAGTGAATTATTACATCCGTATCGGCCAACTGTTTCTTTAATAATCGGGAGTCCAATATATCTCCATGAACGAACGCTATTTTGGAGAAAAAAGGCGATTTTTTTCCTAAAAAAAGGCTTCTATGGCCTTTGCTCAAATTATCATAAATAGTGATTTTACTAATTTCTTTATTGAGCGTTAATTTTGCTAATAATTCAGTTCCTACATATCCCGCACCTCCGGTAATTAATACATTCATTCTTTGATAATTAACTCAGTGTGCAAGCCACATTCTACTTTATTTAAACCAAACCACCGAGCTTCGCGCTCTTGCATTTCTAAATCTATTTTTCTAGTACAAGGTTCGCAGCCAATACTTGTATAACCGCTCTGCTCTAGTGGATGCTTGGGGATGTTGTAATCTTTGAGATAGTCAAATATTTTTTTTTGATTCCAATCGAGCATGGGATGAAATCTTACCGTATTATGAGGAGCTGCTTGTTCGACCTTTATAGCGCTTCGGATGGCACTTTGATCTGCGCGAACCCCATTCATCCAAACATCATAGGTGGCCAAAACAGCATCCAATGGTTGTGTTTTGTTGATTGAACAGCAATGATCAGGATCCGAGGTATATAAGAGTTTTCCATTAAGATCCTTTTGCAAATACTTCGGCGTCGCCGGTTTTAGATCCATCACAGTTAACTGGAAGAGATCAGCAATTTCATCCTTAAATCTGACCGTTTCAGGAAATAAATAACCTGTATTGATAAAATAGATGGGAATTTTGGGGTTGATTTCCTTGATGATATGCAAGAGGACCAGACTATGAGATTGGAAGGAAGAGGTGGTAAATATTCGTTTTCCTGCTTGCTGATATTCTTTTATTTTATATTTGATTTCAGTGATTTCCATTTTTTCTCAAACGCAAAAGAATCAATTATTCAAGTGAATCAAAAAGAAATACGATATAATTGTTTTAAATAATGAACTAATGTTGTTTTTTTTTGATTTCTATTTTGTAATCTAAATGTTTGTATTTTTGAAAAAGTGAGCATGACAAAAGTTTCGATTTTTAGAAAAGAGCATTTTAATGCGGCTCACAGACTGCACAATCCCAGTTTGTCAGATACAGAGAATGCCAAAATATTTGGTAGGTGTAACAACGCTAACTACCATGGTCATAATTATGACCTGATCGTAAAATTAATGGGCGAAGTGGATGCGACAACTGGATATGTCTATGACATGAAGTTGTTAAGTGATATCATTAAGGAAAATATCCTCGACCGCTTTGATCATAAAAATTTAAACTTAGATGTAAAGGAGTTTGAGAGCCTCAATCCTACGGCAGAAAATATTGCCATTACCATTTATGAGATATTAAAATCAAAAATTGAAAAACGTTACGAAATAAAAATATTATTGTATGAAACCGAAAGAAATTTTGTCGAATACCCCTCTGACTGACGATGATGACCATAACCTTTTTTCTTATGAAACACCCTTGAGGCCGGATGCTTTTGAAAAAGACGATGATCTAAAAATAGAGTTAATAGAAAAGCATTTTAGGGAAATCATGCATGTGTTGGGTATGGACTTGAGTGACGACAGTCTGAAGGGTACGCCGCGCAGAGTCGCAAAAATGTATGTAAAGGAAGTTTTTTCGGGTTTAAATCCATTGAGTAAGCCTAACAGTAAATTATTCGATAATAAATACAATTATGATCAAATGTTGGTCGAAAAAGATATCACTTTTTATTCACACTGCGAACATCACTTTGTTCCTATTTATGGAAAAGCACACGTAGCTTACTTTTCAAGTGGGAAGGTCATAGGACTGTCTAAAATCAACAGGATTGTACAGTATTTTTCGAAAAGACCCCAAGTGCAAGAAAGGCTGACGGTTCAAATTGCTGAAGAGTTGAAAAAGCTTTTGAGTACAGAGGATATAGCGGTAGTTATGGATGCAAAACATATGTGTGTCTCTTCAAGAGGAGTTGGAGATACCAATAGCCAAACGGGAACTGCACACTTTTCAGGAAAATTTAATGACCAGGCGGTACGCTCTGAATTTTTAAATTACGTCAATTCTAGCGCTTCGAAATAATTTTTAAAACCTTTTTCAAAACTCCATGCTCACGCGACATCTTTGACCAACATCCGTAGTGATGTCTTTTTTCTTGCAAATGGTGTTAATATGGTCAATTTTATATTTTTTGTCCTACGATATCATATATTTGCCAAAAATTTAAAAATACCAAACTAAAAAAATGGAATACTTTATTTATTTAGTCCCAGTCTTTGCGATTATAGGTCTGATTATGATGGCATTTAAAGCCAAATGGGTAATCAAACAAGATGCGGGTGATAACAACATGCAAGAACTTGCTTCCCATATCAAGGAAGGAGCATTGGCATTTTTGTCTGCTGAATACCGCGTACTCATCATATTTGTTGTCATTGCAGGGGCACTGTTAGCTGTGGTTTCTTCTTTTATAGAATCAACCAGCTATTTTATTGTCATCGCTTTTGTAATTGGTGCTTTTTTCTCGGCGCTCGCTGGAAATATAGGCATGCGCATCGCAACTGAAGCCAACGTCCGAACAACTCAAGCGGCTAGAACTAGTCTGCCAGATGCATTAAAAGTTTCCTTTACGGGAGGTATGGTAATGGGTTTAGGCGTTGCAGGTTTAGCTGTATTTGGACTGAGTGTAATCTTCATTGTGTTGCTCCAAATTTTTATGGGAGGTGAATGGAGTGTTGATGGTAATGAAAAAATGACCATGGTATTAGAAACGCTGGCTGGATTTTCACTGGGGGCAGAATCTATTGCCCTATTTGCAAGAGTTGGTGGAGGTATTTATACTAAGGCTGCAGATGTTGGTGCAGATTTAGTAGGTAAAATAGAGGCGGGAATACCTGAAGACGATCCTAGAAACCCAGCAACTATTGCGGATAATGTTGGAGACAATGTTGGAGATGTTGCTGGAATGGGTGCTGATTTATTCGGATCTTATGTAGCAACTGTTTTGGCATCTATGGTGCTGGGAAACTATGTAATTCGTGACATGGGTGGTGTCATTGATGATGCGTTTGGTGGAATGGGACCCATCTTATTACCCTTAGTGATTGCTGCAGTAGGTATTATATTTTCAATTTTTGGAAGTTTTTTCATTAAGATAAAAAGTAGTGATGCTAAAGAACAAGAAATTCAAAATGCCTTAAACATTGGTAACTGGAGCTCTATTGTGATGACAGCCATTGCCTCTTATTTCATTATTAACTTTATGTTACCAGAAATCATGAAGATGGATTTCTTTGGAGTGGGTATCAAAGAAATACCTAGAATAAACGTATTTGGAAGTGTGATTATAGGTTTGGTTGTAGGTGCTGCCATTTCATATTTCACAGAATATTATACAGGATTAGGTAAAAAGCCTGTAATGTCCATTATTGAAAATTCGGCTACTGGGGCTGGAACTAACATTATTGCGGGTTTATCGACAGGAATGATGTCTACTTTTGCACCTATATTGTTGTTTGCTGCTGCTATTTGGGGTACATACACTTTAGCTGGGTTTTATGGCGTGGGTATAGCCGCTTCAGCCATGATGGCTACTACGGCCATGCAATTGGCCATAGATGCCTTTGGACCTATTGCGGACAATGCAGGAGGTATTGCAGAGATGAGTAAACTTCCCAATGAGGTGAGAGAACGTACAGACGTTTTAGATTCCGTTGGTAATACTACAGCGGCTATTGGTAAAGGTTTTGCTATTGCCTCGGCCGCTTTAACGGCATTGGCACTTTTCGCAGCTTATGTGACCTTCACCGGTATTGATGGTATAAATATTTATAAAGCAGACGTGCTTGCGACACTTTTTGTTGGGGCTATGATTCCTGTAGTATTTTCAGCACTAGCGATGAGATCAGTAGGTCGTGCTGCTATGGAAATGGTTATGGAAGTAAGACGTCAATTTAAAGAGATTCCTGGAATTATGGAAGGTACAGGAACCCCAGAATATGGTAAATGTGTAGATATTTCTACCAAAGCGGCCATTAAAGAAATGATGCTTCCTGGTGCGCTGACCATTATCAGTCCTATCATTATAGGGTTTTTGATGGGACCTGAGGCATTGGGATCCTACATGGCCGGAGTAACTGTTTCAGGAGTTTTGTGGGCCATTTTTCAAAACAATGCAGGAGGAGCTTGGGACAACGCTAAAAAGTCATTTGAAGCGGGGGTGATGATCAATGGTGAGATGACCTACAAAGGATCAGAAGCACATAAGGCGGCAGTTACGGGAGATACGGTTGGAGATCCATTTAAAGATACATCTGGTCCTTCCATGAATATTTTAATTAAATTGACCTGCTTGATCGGTTTAGTTATTGCTCCTATTTTGGGTGAAATGTACGGTAATGGCCATCAAACTTTTAATAAAAAAGAAATAGTTGTAAATGTGGAGAAGATCCAAGAAGGTGAATCATGGGAAGGCAGCATTACGGTAAATAAAAATGGAATGGAGACAACCAAAACTTTTACAGGTACTCAGCAGGAGGTTGAAGTAATGTTAGAAGCTTTCGTAGAGGAGATGGAATAAAAACTTACTAAAGAAGAAAAAAAGACATTACTGACAATTAATGCCTTTTTTTATAGAGAATAGTTGTGGTGCATTTCAAGATATTCTCATCAGGGATGGATGATTAATTGTAAAATTAAGATAGTTACGCCTTGAAACCGTTGAATCCTCAGTAGAATTTTAATTCGTTTCACTTCCTTTCTACGCATTATGCATTTACAATTAATTTTATAATCTTTGTGTGCAAACAATCCATTGAACATTTTTTTGGAGGAAACTGAATAACCAAATGTATTCATACGCAGCTTTGTCCTGAATATATGTCTCGATCGCTTCGAATGTATCAATCAATCTTACCGCTCAAGGTAAAGCCTTTATTGCCAATAAAATCATGCATTTTTTATGTGCAAAGTAAGTATAAATTACTTTTAATATTGATTTATCTCTTTTTGAAGGGTTACCCATTCAGTTTAACAGGTATTTATTCAAGATCAGGTTCATCAATAATATGACGGAGCAACAAATACTTGATCATATTTCTCGAGGAGATGAAACCACTTTGGACTATTTGTATAAAAAATATTATCCCATGATGACCAAAATGGTCCTTAAAAATAATGGTACATTCGAAGAAGCGAATGATGTATATCAAGATGCCTTAATTATTTTTTGGCAAAAAGCCATTAGTGGAGACCTGAAACTAACGTCTAAAATAAGCACCTATTTATACAGTATTTGTAAAAATTGCTGGTTGAAGGAATTAAGTCGTAAAAAGCGACTGAGCTATACAGAACAAGAAGGATCAATTGTCCAATCCGATTCCGAGGATATAATGTCAAAGGTGGTTCAGGATGCGATGGAGATGTTGGGAGATCCTTGTAAAAGTGTTCTGACCTATTACTACTTCAATGAAATGTCAATGTCAGAGATAGCAGATCGCATGAACTATTCCAATGCCGATACCGTCAAAGCGAAAAAGTACAAGTGTAAAAAGCGCTTAGATATTCTTATTAAGAAAAATTACACTCAAGAAGATTTTTTTAATTAAATGAAATCAGGGGATCAAGAGGAAGCTATTGCACAATATTTAACGCGGCGAATGTCTGAAGTTGAAAGGAGTGCTTTTGAGCAAAAAATCAGTGAAAGTCCGCAGTTGGCCCAAAAAATTAAGTTTGAAAAACAGATCGCTCAGGGAATTAGAAATTATAAAAAAGGAATTTTAAAATCTCGTTTAGATCAATTAGATCTAGGTCCCAACATTGTTGAAAAGACTTCCATCACCACCAAAACCATATTAGCTGGCATAACTGTGATCGTTATAGGTGGCTTATCTTATTTTATGCTGACTCCCGATGAAATCCTAGTTATTGAAAATCAAGAGACAATGATCGGTATCGATGGGATGTGGGAAGATAAAAATGTGAAGAATTCGCTGGAAATGGACACAACTTATGTGATGTTGAGCGATAAAAAAGAAGATGAAAGTACCTCATCAATCACAAAAGACATCGAAAATACAACGGTTAAAGTCTCAACAAAACAGTCAAAAAAGGAGTCAAAATCAGATAATGTAATTATCCAAGCAGAGGTAGAAGTAGTACTTCCAGATATGGATGGAACTGAAATACCTTTTGATGAGGCATTTGATTCTCTCCAAGATTTCTCTGACGATTTAATGAAAAATCAAGCGCAGGTGAATTCGGTACCCGAATTGGAGGTAGAAATTGAAATGAAAAAAACTAAAAAATTAAAATATACTTATGTAGGCGAAAAATTGATTTTAATCGGAGATTTTTCTACATCTCTTTATCAAATTATTGAAGACAATACCATCGCTGAAAAGAAGCTCTATTTGTACTTTGAGCAGGAGTATTATATCTTAACCGAAACCTCCGAGAAGAAAGCATTAATCCCGGTGAGGGACATAAGATTATTAGATTATCTGTTCGACCTCAGAAACAAATAATAAGTTCAGACTATTTTTCGGTTATTTTGTAACTTGTGCTTCACAATGAAAGATAGTAAAAGGCAGAAAAGAAAATTAGGAAGTTTCCCTTTTCTCAGTGTAATATTTAGCATCACCCTGTCGCTCGTGGTCATGGGCATTTTTGGTGTTTCATTTATTTATCTCAAAACTCTTACTTCTATTGTCCAATCAAACGTTGAAATACAGGTCTATTTAGATAAATCTATCATAGATCATGATTTGAAGCGATTGCAAAAGATCATGACTACCCGACCTTACATTAGATCAGGTGATGCTGTAGAAAACATCAATTTTATTAGCAAAGAAATGGCTGCTGAAGTATTTATCAGAGATACGGGTGAAGATTTCACTAAATTTCTAGGGGATAACCCACTGAGAGATGCTTTTTCAGTGAAGATCAACAACCAATATCAATCGGTAGACAGCTTGAAAGCTATAGAGATAGACTTAAGACAGTTGCCAGGAGTTTATGAGGTTGTTTTTCAGGAATCTTTAATAGCCAGCATCAATAAAAATCTAAGAAAAATTGGAGTATTGCTTCTGGGTATGACGCTAATATTATTAGTTGCTGTTATTGTTTTGATCAATAATACGATAAGAATAGCCTTGTTCTCTCAGCGATTTTTGATCAGGAGTATGCAGTTAGTGGGTGCTACGAAAGGGTTTATCAGGTGGCCATTCTTGAAAAGATCTTTAATTTATGGATTGGTTTCTGGTATTTTGGCCTCGGGAATTATTTTTGGCCTCACAGAATTCGCACAACATCAAATTGATGATTTAGATAAGCTTTATGCAAAAGAACTCTTATTTATTTTATTTGCTGTTTTGATATTTTTGGGCCTTTTAATCTCATATCTTAGCACCTTATCCTCTATGAGGCGCTATTTTAAAATTTCACTAGACGAACTTTATTAAACAGAAACAAATGTCAGTTCAAACCAAATTTGCTTTTAAAAAAATAAATTATCTGATTATGATCTTAGGTATTGCCTTGATTCTTTTAGGCTTTGTGATCATGTCCTTAGATCAAGAGACTTATGGATTTGGTTTCTTAGGTTTAACTTTAGGTCCGATCATAGTTTTTTCAGGATTCATGATTCAATTTGTTGCTATTTTATATAAAAAAAAGTGACTAATTAGAAGAATAAAATGACTTGGATTGATGCGCTTATTCTGGGGATTATTCAAGGTCTCACAGAATTTTTACCCGTCAGCAGCAGTGGGCATTTAGAGATCGGTGTGGTTTTATTGGGAATAAACTCCACAAATAACCTCTTATTTGCCTTGGTCGTTCATATGGCTACTTGCCTGAGCACTATTTTTGTTTTTCACAAAGACATTCTTTTATTAATTAAGGGGATATTTAAATTTGAATGGAATGATTCGATAAAGTTTGTATTGAAGATAGTCATTTCAATGAGTCCTGTAGGTCTAGTTGGATTGCTTTTTGAAAGTGAAATAGAAGCTTTGTTTACAGGTGATTTGTTTTTAGTAGGGGGTATGCTGCTGGTTACGTCAATATTACTATTCATTCCTCGTTCTTTTAGTCAGGGTATTGGTGAAGTTACTTTTGGAAAATCTTTGATTATTGGATTGGTACAATCGATAGCCATTTTACCAGGGATATCAAGATCTGGATCAACGATTGCTATGGCATTAGTCTTGGGAGTGAGTAGGGAAAAAGCGGCAAAATTTTCTTTTTTAATGGTTCTTTTGCCTATAATTGGCGCAAGTTTACTCAAGATTAAAAAATATATTGAGTTCCCTGATTTAGAACCTGAAATAAATATGTTGGCCTTATTTTTAGGATTTATGGCTGCTTTTATTTCTGGTTATTTAGCTTGTCGATGGATGGTAAAAATTGTAAAGAAAGGGAAACTCATCTATTTTTCTATTTATTGTTTTATTTTGGGTTTGACCGCTATTTTTTATAGTTATATGCTATGATTATTCCAGAGGAAGGGAGCTTATTACTGGTCAACAAACCTAAAAGTTGGACCTCATTTGATGTAGTCAACAAATTAAGGTACCTACTAAAAATAAAAAAAATGGGCCATGCCGGAACCCTAGATCCCTTGGCAAAGGGCTTGTTACTCATTGCCGTAGGTAAGTATACTAAAAAAATAGAAAGCCTTCAGGGGTTAGATAAGACCTATGAAGGCATCATCGAAATAGGTAAAACTACGCCTTCCTTCGATTTAGAAACACCTTTTGATTCTTTCTCAGACTATACTCATGTCACGCCTCATGCCATAACTGCAGCAGTTGAAGCTTTAACTGGAGAACTGGATCAGATGCCGCCTATTTATTCAGCGATTAAGGTCAATGGGCAGCGGGCCTATAAAAGTGCCCGAAAAAATGAAATTATTGAGCTTAAGTCTCGAAAAATCAATGTGTATAAGTTTGAGATTACTCAGGTACATTTACCTGAAATTCATTTCAGAGTGGTATGCTCAAAGGGTACTTACATAAGGAGCCTTGCAAAGGATTTAGGTGAGCAATTGGGTGTAGGGGGATATTTAAAAGAGTTGATAAGAACGCAAGTTGGCGATTATAAATTGGAAAATGCCTTGCAGCTTGAACAATTAGTTGATCAAATTAATTTTAAAAATGAAAGTAATTGATCATTTTCAAGAATTGGATGCTTGTATTTTACCCATCGTCACTAGTGGCACCTTTGATGGAGTTCATTCTGGACATCTGAAAATTTTAAGTGGTTTGGTTCAGCAAGCTCAAACACGCGGAGGAGAAAGTGTGGTCATCACTTATTGGCCGCATCCTAGATTTGTATTGGGAAAGGGGTCGAGTTCATTGAAACTGCTCAGTACATTTGAAGAAAAAGTAAAACTACTGAGTGATATAGGTGTTGATTATTTGTTAAAAGTACGATTTTCAAAAGAATTTTCGGAATTATCACCGGAAGCTTTTGTCCAGAAAGTATTAATAAAAGGAATAAAAGCTAAAAAATTCATCATCGGTTACGACCACTGTTTCGGTAAAAATCAGACAGGAGACATTGATTTTTTAAAAACAAATAAGGAACGTTTTGGCTTAGAGATTGAAGAAATATCACGATTGGACATAGACCAAGTGGGGATCAGTTCTACCAATATCCGCCAGTCCTTGGCTGCTGGAGAGGTAGATGTCGCCCAAGAATATCTTGGACGTTATTATAGCTTATCTGGAATAGTTACCCGAGGGGATCAGATAGGTAGAAAAATAGGGTTTCCTACTGCGAATCTCTTTATCTCTGAATCATACAAATTAATTCCCTCAGATGGTGTCTATGCCATCTTTATATATTTAGGACTTGAGCGTTTCGATGGGATGCTCAATATTGGGTGGCGTCCTACGGTGAAAGGTAAAAAGCAGACGATTGAAGCGCATTTGTTTGGTTTCAATAAGGACATTTATGGAAGCTACCTAAGGGTCGAACTGGTATCAATCATTCGTAAAGAAATTGAGTTTAACCATTTAGATGGTTTGAAAGAACAATTGATAAAAGATAAATTAGCAGCGAAAATAATATTAGAAAAAGTTAATTAGAGCAAATGAAAGAGTCAGAAATAAAATTCAAGGTTTCACTTGATGATGAAAATATCCCAGAAAAAATAGAATGGGACGCTGATGAAAAGGAAAAATCAGGTTATTCAGAAACCAAGTCGATTAGTGTTTCCTTATGGGATAGTGAGCAAAAAAACACTTTGAGAATTGATCTATGGGCAAAAGATATGCCATTAGATGAAATGAAGCGATTTTATATAGATTGCTTGGGAGGAATTGGTCAGACTTTATTGAATGCCACAGGGGATCAATTTATGTCTGAAGAAATTAATGGACTCTGCGATAAATTAGTAGCACATGTCAAAAAGGAAGCCGAATAAGGAGTTAATTTTTATACAAATCATTTGATTTTTTTGAATAATATAACTTTCTATGGACTGTTTTGAAAGAATTAATGCTTGATATGCATTCGTAGTATTATTTCTCTTAATAATGAATGAAATTTCTTCAGAGAGAGTAATAGGGTAATACAAAAAAATAATAAGCAATTAAATGAGGAAAGTTAATTTTATTTCTCTAATCTTTGAATCTTACCGTGTTTAGTTGGATCATTATTACATTTTAATAAAAAAAATAGATATAATTATCAATATAATTTTAATTGAAAATTTATGAAGTTCGTTATTTCAAATATTTTAATATTTTGTGGGTTTCTGCTCTTGCCACTAATGTCTTATTCTCAAAGAAGTATTTCTGGGAATATTGTAGATGAGGATAATAAGGGTATAGCAGATGCAAGTATCATCATGAAGAATTCTGAAATAGGTACGGTTTCCAAAGAGGATGGGAGCTTTTCCCTGAATTTGCCAGAACAATTAAAATCGATCGTCGTGAGTGCCAAGGGGTTTGAAACTCAAGAATTAACCATTGGAGCAAAATCTATTTTCGATATTATGATGATCAAGAGTGACAAAAAAAAGCCTCAAACACAGATATCTGGAATTGTTTTGGACAAAGAGAATAGCGAACCCTTGATTGGGGTTAATATTATAGTCCAGGGATCTGTATTGGGAACCGTTACAGATTTAGATGGAACATTTGTTCTAAGCGTGCAAGCAGCGCCTCCAATTGTGTTGGCCGTTTCAAGTATTGGATATAATAGTCAAGAAATTGAAATCAATGATACCAACGTTATGGATTTAGAAATTATTCTGGAAGAGGCCGTTGAGATTGGTCAAGAGGTAGTGGTTTCTGCTTCTAGAATTGAAGAGCGAATTCTAGAATCTCCAGTTTCTATAGAAAAAATGAATATTTTAGATATCCAAAATACCTCAGCAGATAATTATTATAAAGCCATTGCCAATTTGAAGGGTATCGATGTAACCTCTAGTAGTATTAATTTCCAAGTCTACAATTCACGAGGATTTTCCAACAATGGAAATACGAGATTTGTGCAATTAATTGATGGGATGGACACACAAGCACCTGCCCTGAATTTTCCGGTAGGCAATTTAAATGGTCCCTCGGAATTAGATGTTGAATCTATTGAGTTTATTCCAGGACCTTCCTCTGCTCTTTATGGTCCTAATGCATTCAATGGAGTGCTGCTCATCAATAGCAAGAATCCTTTTGAATATCAAGGGCTGAGTGCCTTTCAAAAGATAGGAATGAATCATATGAATGATACCCAATCTAATTATACTGCCCAACCCATGTACGAGGCATCAATACGTTATGCTAAAGCCTACAACAATAAATTTGCCTTTAAAGTGAACTTTTCTTACCAGGTTGCTGAAGATTGGCATGGAAATTCTGATGTGGATAGAAATGCATTGTCCAATCCATTTGCCAGTTTTGGGGGAGTCAATCCAGGTGCCGACAGATTGCATTTTCAAGGTGATGAGGCAGGTGTTAATTTAGCCTTACTTGCTCAAAGTGATGATTTTTTAACTTATGGTCAGCTACCACTAAATAAATTTTCGAATAATAAATTTCCTCGAACTTATATTTCAGCAGGAGATCTCCCCAATCATGCGGTAAATATTACTCCTTATCAAGAAATTGATCTTATTGATTATCGTGCTAAAAATCCTAAATTCAATACAGCAATTCATTATCGATTGAATGATAAGGCTGAACTCAGTTATACATTTAATGGGGGTTGGGGAACAACTATTTATACCGGTGCTCAACGATATTCACTGAGAAATTTTGGTATTGTACAGCATAAGTTGGAGCTCAAAGGAGATAATTTTCATGTCAGGACATATGGAACCTTTGAAAATTCAGGAGATTCTTACATTACGGAGTTTCTGGGTATTAGGATGCATCAAGAAGCCATAAATCTGGCCAATAATGATCCCGCTAGGCCAGCGATTTTACCTGAAGGGTTTTTTAATTATTTTGGTGATTATGCAGTGGAATACTTGCGATATCTATCAGTTGATGAGGGACTCAATCCAGGGGATATTCAAAATATTCCAAGTGCTGAAAGAATGCAGATAGAATATGCAGCGCATAATTATGCAAGAGACCAAATAGATGGAAGATATTTGGCTGATGATGTAAATGGGGGATTTATCACAGAAGGAGCGACGGGAGATTCATATACTTTGGCAGACTTAAAAAGTAGGGTGATGACGGGTGTAATCCCTGAAGGCCCTTTATTTAATGATAGATCGGCAATGTATCAAGCAGATGGTCTGTATGATTTTAAAAATGATATTGATTTTTTGGAGCTACAAATGGGGGCTAGTTTTAGGATGTTCGACTTAGGCTCTAATGGTACTATCTTTCCCGATACCGTAGGAAATGAAATTACCATCAAAGAATATGGAATTTATGCACAGAGTGCTAAAAGAGTTTCAAATTGGCTTAAGTTGTCAGGTGCAGTCAGGTATGATAAAAATGAAAATTTTAAAGGTCAGATCAGTCGTCGAATTTCGGCCGTCTTGAATCCAAACAATAAACACTTTTTCAGGTTTTCTTATCAAACTGCATTTAGAATACCTACTACACAAAATCAGTACATTAATTTAGATGTTATCAGTACGCGGTTACTTGGTGGATTACCTGAGTTCTACAATCAGTACGTCCCAGATCCTCAGAACAATACTTATTATAAACTGCAGTCTGTTTTAGATTATCGAAATGAAATATATTCAGGGGTAGATAGTGCGGACGCTGTTGTGGTATTGGATCGTTATACCGAGTTTAATCCAGTGAAACCTGAACAAGTAAAAGCATTCGAGGTGGGTTATAAAAGCATAATAAATAATAAGTTGGTAATTGACATTTCTTATTGGTATAGTATCTTTTCTAATTTTATAACAAACATTGGAGTGGTTGATTCTATAAAGTCAGCCACAAACTCAAGATTATTATTGGGTTCTTCCGATGATACCTATGGTTTTACTACCAATATGACGAAGCCTGTATATACTCAAGGCCTAGCGGCAGAATTAGATTATTCCTTGCTCAAGGGCTATAAATTTGGGATTAATTATACATGGAATCAGTTTAACAGTGGTGCAGATTATGAGCAAGGCAACACCTTATTTGATTTTAATACTCCCGAGCACAAATTCAATATTAATTTTGGTAATAGAAATCTTTTTAAAAATTTTGGATTTAATATTACCTACAGATATCAGAATAAGTTTAGGTGGGAGGGCTTTTTCGGTCAAGGAGATGTACCTGCATACAATACGCTAGATGCTCAAGTTTCTTATAAGCTTCCTTCCTTGAAGTCAGTTTTAAAGCTCGGAGGCTCAAATCTATCTAACAAGTATTATGTTCAAAGTTTTGGAGGCCCAAGTATTGGAGCTCTCTATTATTTGTCAATTACTTTTGATGAATTTATGAAAAGATAATCGTTAGAATGCATTTAAATCCTTATTTAAACCCTACTAATGGTGGGGTTTTTTATTGTTTTATAAATTTGTAATTATGACAGAGGATAATCGATACAGATATCTAAAAGATACGAGACAGAAACTCTTTATCATAATATTTGGTACAGATACTCGTTTAGGTCGATTGTTTGATGTAGTGCTACTCTATGTTATACTGACTAGCATACTGCTTGTCATGTTAGAGAGTGTTCAATCAATAAGTTCTAGATATGAAGAATTATTCTATAATTTAGAATGGTTATTTACTATATTCTTCACTATTGAATTTCTATTGCGATTGTGGATATCCAGGAGACCTTTAAAATATTTATTTAGTTTTTATGGGCTTGTTGATTTCATTGCAGTTATCCCTACTTATATAACCTTATTTTATGCAGGAGGATCATATTTGGTGGTTATTCGGGCGATACGCTTGCTGCGGGTTTTTAGGATCTTAAAACTCAGCCGTCAACTCTCGGAATCTCGAGTACTGATCAAAGCATTGGTCTCAGGTAGGCATAAAATATTAGTGTTTCTAGGAGGCGTATTGACCTTAGTGATCATCATGGGAACCTTAATGTACCTCGTAGAGGGGAATGAAAATGGTTTTGATAGTATTCCTAGAAGTATCTATTGGGCCATTGTGACTACCACCACAGTAGGTTACGGAGATATATATCCTGTCACTGTTTTTGGTCAAATTTTAGCAGCTGCATTGATGCTTCTGGGATATGCCATCATAGCTGTTCCTACAGGTATCGTAAGCTCCGAGTTGAATAAGACCTCGCGTAAAAGAGGTTACAAGAAAAAGGTAATATGTTCTTCTTGCGGTAAACGAAAACATAATTTCAAGGCCAAGTATTGTGCACGCTGTGGTACTATATTGGGAGCCTGAGTATTTCTATTTGATAAAGATATATTTTTGGAGTTTTAATTAATCATGTCACTCAGATTAAATAAATCATGTTTAAATTCAGGATACAGCATTCAGGTGCAACTGTTGATTGGTGGAGAGTTTAAGATTCAATGGTGATTGAATCTCAGTTTAAGAAAGAGTATCTCAGTACTTCAACTTTTCGGCTTACTATTTATAACAGAAAAATATAATATACTGGAGGTGAGTATTTCGTCATGATCAGTTCCTAAATGAAGATCTAAAAGAAGTAAATATGATGATAGAATAAGGTTACAAATCCAATCATCGTTTAAAAGAAATAGACAACAAAAAAGGCCAGCGATTTTCGCTGACCTTTTTTGTTCATGGTAGTTTTTCGATTATTCGCAATCGGCAAATTGGTTCCAACAGTAGGGTCCGTAATCAATATCTGTATCGATATCAGTTTCAGCAATTGTAATTATTCGATTCACAAATTCAGTACCGACAGTACCCGCGGTACCCGCATCAAACATTTCTTGATCATTCCATCCACCAGCAGTGAATTTTAACTCATGATCACCCGCAGGAAGTGGAATAGTGATTGTATAAATACCATCTTCATCTGCGTCAGTCATTGGGTTACACTCTCCACACCAGCCATTAAATGTTCCATTCAAGAACGGTGCCGTTTCTGTTTTGCTTGTATCAGCCAAATATGTGGAGAAATTTAAATGAAAAGTGACACTTGCAGATGGTGGTGGACAGGGCTCAAATGTATTCCAGCAGTAAGGTCCTACATTCATTTCCATCATGCTAGGTACTACTGTCAAAAGTCTATTTACAAACTCATCACCAATTGTACCCGCTGTACCCGCATCGAACATCTCTTGATCATTCCATCCGCCAGCAGTAAATTTCCATTCGTAATCCCCTTGATCGAGGGGAATTGTGATTGTATAAACACCATCTCCGTCTTCATCAGTCATTGGATTACACTCTCCGCACCACTCATTAAAAGTACCATTTAAAAAAGGAGTTGTTTCTGTTTTCGTTGTATCATTTAGATACATCCTGAAATCTAAATTAAAAGTTACATCGACTGGACCGTCATAGTTACCACCATCACCACCCATGTCATCAGCATACGCATCATCATGCTGGAGTATGAATTGCCATACGCCATCACCATCAGGAGTGTAATCAACTATGAATCCAGCAAAGTAATCACCATTTTCGTCCTCATAATCAAAATAGTCATATGTGATTGACTCGGGAATGTCAGATACATCCCGCTCAGCCCCGAGTTGTCCATTATTGGTTACTTTAGCAAGACCAAAATAAGCACCCTCTCCAATTAACGTAACTGTTTCTTGATCAACATTAATTTCATAGCTAAATGGTGCATTTGATTCATCATGAGGAGCAACAGGCTCACCACATTGTTCCTCCTCTACCCCTTGCCATCCTTCCAACCATGTGGATCCATCTGTGATAATTGTATATTCTCCAGTCCAAATCTCATCACCGTCATCATTATAGCTTAACTCGCCTTCATCAAAAATATATTCATCATCAAATAAAGGCTTTAATGATCGAGACTGGTTAGTTAGACCGTTTCGTGCTCCGCACCATTCTGCGTCGATGGCGGCTTTAGTTGGCGGTGGCTCTTGCCCGCAGCCAGGTGAAATATCATTAGCGCATAAAGGTGTATTATTTATGGATGAACTACCTGAATTCTCGCGTGCTGTGTTAGAGGCTTTACGTGAACCTTTAGAGACTCGTCAGGTAAATATTTCTCGTGCTCAGCACCAGGTGGTTTTTCCCGCCGATTTCTT
Source organism: uncultured Flammeovirgaceae bacterium (assembly GCA_913050055.1). GTDB lineage: Bacteria > Bacteroidota > Bacteroidia > Cytophagales > Cyclobacteriaceae > UBA4465. Next base: position 29,605 of record CAJXAT010000020.1, read on the forward strand.
GTGGGTCGCCGCTAT
>CAJXAT010000021.1 GCA_913050055.1 uncultured Flammeovirgaceae bacterium
ACCTCGGTCTTGATATTAGGACAAAAGGTAAAGAAGGGTGGAGGGTTAAAAGTATTTCATCAGGTAGGGTAAGCAGAATACTAATCTCTTTGGGCGGTTATGGAAAAGCAATCTATATTGATCATCCAGATCAGACTACTTCTGTTTATGCGCACCTTCAAAAATTTGCTCCTCCGACTCGGGCACATCAAGCGACTTCAAATGAGATTTAAAGTCAAACATTCTAAAATAACCCTCTACATGATGAACATAATTTTCTAAGCGATGGGTCTGAATAAGCTGCAAAGCTTCTTGTGAGGTGATCCCAAAACGATCATAGGCTGCAGGCAGATGATCCGTAATTCTCTGAATGTTCCCCATCATGCCGGACACATCCTTAAATATTTTATGATTGATTTTTTGGAATAAATATTCCTGATCAGTCGTGACTACCCTATAAGTATCATTAATATGACCTCTTCCAAATCTATCATAACTTATTAAATCTCCCTCAAAGCGAAATAGATTAATAATTTCACGCATTATTGAAGAGATCCTCTGGATAAATTTGATCTTCAACCAATTGCTTGAGTTGCGATTTGACCCATGCTTTGTCCTCACTGTAGGTGACACCAAACCAGTGGTCATCGGTCCTAAGAACTGGAATTTCAATTCCTTGTTTAATCAAGCTGCTTAAAACCAAAGGGATGTAGTACTCTGCTTTAAGATTAGTTTTGCTGGCTTGATAAGTAGCATCAAAACCAGCGGCTATCTCTTTAAATATAGAAGAAGTGAAACCCATCAAATTCATTGAGACGGTAGCCTGTCTATTGAGGTAAATACGCTTTCCCTCTTCTTCGTAATATATATTCCCGTCAGCGGCACGCCCTATAGCTGTTCTTTCGGTAATGTCTTTTAAATATTCTTGCTCATCTATTTCACAAACGCCTCTAGAAACGGTACCATTGTCTGTTATCGTTTTCTCTAATTCATACCCCACCATACAACCGGTAAGCTCATGATCATTAAGGCTTTCTAAATGCATTGCCAATGATTTTAAAGAATTTCTACCATAAAAGTCATCTGCATTTACAATCCCAAAAGGTTCATTAATAATCGGCGCTGCCATCCAAACAGCATGCGCCGTGCCCCAAGGCTTCACCCGACCTTCAGGAACTATGTATGATTTTGGTATCGCATCTAAACTTTGATAAACTAACTCAAAATCACCTCTACCTTGCCATTTATCAAGTATGGCTGCTCTGAATTCAATATCTATTTCTTTTCTTATGACAAATATGATTTTACCAAATCCTGCTTCAAGCGCATCATGTACCGTATAATCTATGATTCTTTCTCCGTTGGGTCCAAATCCATCTAGCTGCTTGATTCCACCATATCGACTCCCTAGGCCCGCAGCCAATATTACTAAACTTGGTTTCATTCTTCTTTATTAAGGTTGTGAAAGTGCAAATATATTAAGACGATGGTGACTAAGCATTAGTTGATACTATTGAAATACAAAATATGCCCATTTGAAGAAATAAAGCCTGCATTGAAATCATTCAAGACTGACTATTCTTGAGTAATCGCTTATAAAATTCCATTCGAATTAAGATCGTCTCATCTAATAGAGCTCTTCCCTCAACCGTTAATTTGACAAATCGTTTACTTCTTCCACCCCTATCTTTTGAAATACCCCCCAACTCAGAATCAATGAATCCTTTGGTCCCCAACCGTCTCAATACTGAATGAATCGCTGTGATATCAATTCTTCGTTTCGCATGAAAAAGTATTTCATCTTGAATGGCTTGGGCATATACGGTAGATTGAATCGCACCAATGGCCAACAAAATTAATTCCTCAAGTTCCCCGACGGATTTTCTTTTCATAAATATTCTCTATATTTATTGTACAAAAATACATATAATTTATTAAATGTATTTTTGTACAATAAATATATGAAAAAAAAGCCTTTTTTGGCCTTAAATTCATTTTTTATTTAATCAAGATTCAGTTTTGACATGACTCGGAACAATAAATAGGCGCAAATCGACGACAATGTCAATAAACCCATACCCCAGATAATGTTACCATAAACTAAACCTCCTATCCCAAACAGCGCAGTGTAAATCGTAATACATCCAATGAATACCAAAAGTATTTGTTTAGGCATTTGCCAAGTGACGCCATGACCGTCATCGCAAGGATCTGCATCTTCAATAGCCGCATCTATCACTTTCTTCCATCCAGGTCCTCCAGGCACCGTTAATTTATAAAAAGCCCTCAACACCTCTTTCTTTTCTGGTTTGGTGATTAAGGTCGTTAAGATCCAAGAAACCGTAACAATCCCTACCGTGATTAAAAGCTTAACAGTAAACCCATCCAAAATGGTGGTTTCCACCTGTTGGTCGTCTATCAATAAAACCAAAATTAGGGCAATAATTGTAGCTACTACCATGGTGACAATTTCAGTAATCGCATTTATCCTCCACCAAAACCAGCGCATGATGTAAACAGCTCCTGAACCAGCACCCGTTAATAATAATATATTGAAGGCTTCGGTAGCATTATCTAAAATCGTCAACGATAAAGTTCCTGCAAAGACCATTAATAAAACCGTAGTGATTCTACCCATAGTTACCATTTGAAGCTCTGTGGCATCAGGTTTCACAAATCTTTTATAAAAATCATTAACGATATAAGAAGATCCCCAATTCAAATGGGTCCCAATCGTAGACATGTAAGCCGCAATGATTGAAGCCACTACTAAACCCAACCAACCAGGTCCCAACTTGGTCAACATCGCTGGATAGGCGATGTCATCTTTCAAATATTTAGGATCAATTCCGGGGAACTCAGCCTTAATATCAGAAAGTTCCGGATAAATGATTAATGAAGCCAACGCGACAATGATCCAGGGCCAAGGGCGTAAAGCATAATGTGCGAAATTGAAAAATAACGTAGCTCCTACTGCGTTTTTTTCATTCTTTGCAGACAACATTCTTTGGGCTATATAGCCCCCACCTCCAGGTTCTGCTCCAGGATACCAAACCGCCCACCACTGTACTGCTAATGGAATGAGTAATAAAGGAACCCAAACAGTTGGATCAGAAAAATCAGGAAAAAAACTAATCTTATCTGCAATTCTAGGATCATTGATCAATCCACTCAAACCTCCTATCTCAGAAATTTCAGGTTGGTTTATGGCAACATATGCCGCATAAACAGCTCCAAACATAGCAATTCCATATTGGAAGAAATCTGCCCAAACTACTCCCTTAATACCTCCCAGCGCTGCATACATCACCACTACAATAGACGCTCCAATAACTACGACCCAAGGTTCCAACCCCAGCATGACTCCTCCAATTTTTATTGCTGCCAGAGTAACTGAACCCATAATAAGGCAGTTGAAGAAAACTCCTAAATAAAGGGCCCTAAAACCTCTTAAAAAGGAGGCCAATTTCCCTCCATATCTAATCTCATAAAATTCTAAATCAGTGTTAATATTGGATTTACGCCACAACCGTGCATAGATAAATACCGTCACCATACCCGTTATGAGAAAAGCCCACCATGCCCAGTTTTTAGCAACGCCACTTTCTCTTACAAAGCCAGTAACTAAATTAGGTGTGTCAGCAGAAAAGGTACAGGCTACCATCGAAACACCCAGTAACCACCAAGGCATATCTCTACCTCCCAAAAAAAACTCTTCTGTACTGTCTCCAGCCGTACGTGAGGCCCACCAGCCAATACCTAAAACAATAACAAAAAATATACTAATGATTATCCAATCAATGGTTGCTAAAATCATAAAATGAGAAATTAAATCTAACCCAATATAGGAAAAAATTTGATTATTAATCTATTGAAAACGAGCATTTACAATTCAGACTTTATGATAAGCTGTATTTTAAATAATTCTTGAAATTCAAGAGTTGTAAAGCCCCAACATACTTACTTCACTGCAGCTACCTCAGCTCGAAACCAGCAACCAAAGGATCTTGAGCGTCCAACCAGAACTCATGTCGCCCAGTATAAAAGGCCTGCCCTTGTACGATAGGAATGATTACTTTATGTTTAGAAAACGTTACCGATTCCTTAATTTGACATTTAAATTGGCTGCCTAAGATGCTTTCAATGGTCATCCAATGGTTCTCGGCCCATTCATTACGCGCGTGGTGAATGGGCAGCCTTGCCGAAACTCCTGAACCAGTGGGACTGCGATCCAATTGCCCATTTGCAAAAACACAAACATTGCAACTATCCACTTGAGCGCGCTCAGAAGACGCAATAAAAATTGTCCCATAAAGAAAACTTAAATCATCTTCATAAGTATGAGTCAAAGCCACACCACTGGTTACAATGCTTTACTTAATCGCCATACCTGCCTGAATTAATTTTTGATATTGAGACGGGTCACATTTTAAACCTAAGTCAATGGCATTGACAAAGGCATAGAAAGCACCCCCATAGGCCAAATCATACCGATCCCAAACCTGGGATCTCCAAGACTTGATCTAAGGCAACTACGAAGGAAGGTACATTCTCAAATTGTACCGAAACAACTTGTTGATCCACAACCTCTGCATAAGCAGTCAATATACCGCAAGGTGCTTATATTAATACCTTTGTTTGAGGCTCAACCTTTGCAATCCAGCCTGAATCTATAGCCAGCTTGGTAGTGGCAATTGTCGCATGACCACACATGGTACTATAGCCTTCATTATGCATAAATACAACTCCAAAATCTTCCCTTTTACTAGGAATCACTACAACTCCATACATATCCACATGTCCCCTAGGCTCAAGCATTAATGATTGGCGGAGATGGTCTAGGTTTTTTTTAAAATAATTTCTATGATCAAGTACGGTCGCTTCCTTCAATAAAGGATATCCCTCCAATATCACACGTACAGGCTCTCCTCCCGTATGCATATCAATCGTCTTTATTATAACCCAATCATCATTGGGTTCAATCCTTTTTAATTTCCTATTATCCATGGTTTAAGTTAAGAAATAAATTTGAGTTTTAGAAGAAATTCATGCTGCCAAAAATGCAATTACGAGAACCCCTAGAAAAAGTAAAGATTCTCTGATTTTGATATACAAAGACTACCTACATTTGTTTAATGATTTTGAATATATCTTATCAAAGTAAAAGTCAAGAACGCGATATCAATGATTACGTTGGCCTCTCTTACACATTCTGGGAAAGCTTGAAAATGGGTGGATCAGGTTCTCAAAAGTTAATTATCAATGACTGTCACCAAATCTTTGAGCCCTACCTCAAACAACGGCACAGTACCAAATATTGTAATATTGAATTGCGCCCTAAGGGCATTGGACTCAGATTTAGATATAAATTGGAAGCCATTGGATGGTTTATACCTTATTCGGCTCTTTCTTACCATCACGATGACTTTAATTTAAAAATTCAAGATCAAATCACTGGCTATTTCATGAATGTTAAATCTTCTCACCGTAATCGTATCAATCTAAAATTTATGAAAAAATTAGCGCATTTAGGAAACTGAATCTTTATTTTTCTTTATCTTTTTTGTTGATTTAGTGCTTTTTTCATTGTTTTTATTGACTTTGTCTTTTTCAAGAACACTGGCCCCTTGGGGTTTGGCTTCTTTTTTAGTGTTTGCCTCAAGAGCGTCCTCTTCCATGAGGTGACCAAGCGCTAAACTTAACAGACTTTGGTACCAGGTAATCACTTTTTTGATATCTGATACATAGACTCTATCTACATCGTAATTAGGTAAAATACTTTTGAAAAAAGATTTAAGTTCTTCAGGGTCAGATTTTTTATCCAACCCTATTTCTCCAGCGTAAGTTTTGTGGATGACCCTAAAAACCTCTAATAAAGGAACGGATTCCCCTTCATCCAAAATATAAATTGAGATTTCTGAAAGCACAGATACCTTGGCACTTGCCCCTGCGATCATTCGTTTTTTGGATCCGTCAAGTGATTCTAAAATGACACCTGTCCGAGTTGGATTGATTACCTTAAACAAACCTCCTTTACCTGATAGAGCTGCAATTTCAGTAAACTTCATATTCTACAATTTTTTTATGTAAAACTAAAGAAAGTAATCGGCTCACCCAATTAAAATTATCCACCATTAATTTGTCTGACATATTCAAGTAATTGATCTTTCCCTTCTCCGGAAATAGATGAAGTTTGGAACTGAACCGGTAACTCATCCCATTCTAGTCTTAAAACTTCCCGATAATGATCTAAGCTTTTTTGCAGGTTGACCTTACCCAATTTATCGGTCTTTGTAAAAACAATTACAAAAGGAATTTCATTTAAGCCAAGCCACCTCATAAATTCGAGATCAATCGCCTGAGGCTCATGCCTAGAGTCTATAAGTAAAAAAACGCATTGCAAATTTTCGCGCAGCTGTAAATATTCGTTGATCATCAATTTCCATTTGGCTTTTTCAGTTTTGGATACTTTAGCCCAACCATAACCTGGAAGATCAACCAAATACCAACTATTATCTATCAAAAAATGATTAATCAGTTGAGTTTTCCCCGGCTTAACGGAAACTTTAGCCAGTTTTTTCCTGTTAGTTATAGAGTTTATTAAAGATGACTTTCCGACGTTAGAGCGGCCGATAAATGCATATTCAGGTAATTCCGGTTCCGGACATTCAGAAAGTGCTGGACTACTTTTGATAAAACTAGCAGATTTGATAGAATTCATTAAAAAAAAGTTTGAAATATAAAAAAAAGTTGGGCATCAGTTAATATTGCAGTAAATGAACGTACTACCCTACAAAGATAAGGACACAAGTAAGAAAGAACAGATTGCGGCCATGTTTAACAGCATAAGTGGCAAATATGATTTTTTAAACCATTTTCTCAGCCTTGGTATTGACATACTTTGGAGAAAACGGGCCGTTCGATTGCTTAAAAAGTATCAACCTAAATTAATTTTAGATATTGCCACAGGTACAGGTGACTTTGCCATCGAAGCGCTTTCTCTTAATCCTGAAAAAATCATAGGTGTCGATATCAGCGAGGGTATGCTTTCTATAGGTAGAGAAAAACTCATTAAAAAAAATCTAACAGATAAAATCGAACTTTTAAGTGGAGATTCTGAAGTTTTACCTTTTGAAGACAATTTTTTTGACGCGGTCATCGTTTCTTTTGGTGTAAGAAACTTTGAAAACCTAGAAAAGGGATTGTCAGATATGCTTCGGGTACTCAAACCTGGTGGAAAGGTGCTCATCTTGGAATTCTCTAAACCTAAATTATTTCCATTTAAACAAATTTATCGGTTTTATTTTCAATGGATTTTACCCAAAATAGGAAAATTGATTTCAAATAATCACGCAGCCTATACTTACCTGCCCGATTCTGTAGAAGCTTTTCCTGATGGTGATGATTTTTTAAACATATTATATAAAATCGGATTTCAGAAAAACCAATGTACGCCACTCACACTAGGGATAAGTTCTATTTACTCCGGCTCCAAATAATAATAATTTTAAGCCTTTGCAGTATCATTGGACTTCAAGGACAAAATTTAAATTATGACAACCTGTGGGATTATGATGAGCAGAATGTTCATTATGGTTTTTTAATCGGTATTCATAGTTCGGATTATCGCATCAAATACAATGATGATTTTGTTAGTCCGAGTATGGATAGCTTGCACTCTATAGCCCCCGGAAAGCATTTTGGTTTCAAATTAGGTTTTGTCGTTGATTTTTATATTTTCCAATATCTGAGTTTTAGAATTACTCCTACCGTTGCTTTTTATGAATACGACCTTACCTACAGATATGTTGATGGCCAAGATGATCTCCTCGAATTTAAAGATGCTACGATGCTCGAAATACCCCTCCTTTTCAAATATAAATCGGCAAGGCGGGGTAATTCAAATATGTATTTGATTGCAGGACCCAATTTTCAATTTGAAGCCGCAGGCAGAGGAGATGTAGTGAGAACAAGGCAGAAATTAGAGCTTAAAAACTTTAACACTACATTCGATATAGGTATGGGTTTTGATATTTTTTATGAACTCTTCAAATTCACTCCTGAAATTCGCTATTCTTTTGGCTTTCGCAATTTATTACCCAATACATCCAATGCTTTTGATGCTGCCTTAAGTAAATTGACGACCCACAACGTCACCGCCTTCATCACTTTTGAAGGGGGACCAACTTATCTTAAAAGAAGAAAAGGAAAATATTAGTTATCACGGGTAAATTTGGTAATTTGCCTATCATAAAGATGATACAAAAAACATGAAACCGATCGCCCTCATTACGGGAGCCTCGAGTGGGATTGGGAAAGCGATAGCCCAACAAATCGCAGACCAATACCGTGTCATAATTTGTGGCCGCCGTATTTCTCGCTTAAAAGCACTATCCAAAGTATTGAATAATATGACCGACATATTAATCGGTTCTTTCGATGTACGGGACCAGTTAGCGGTATCCCATTTCATTGATTCGCTACCTACTAAATGGCAAAAGATTTCCGTATTAATCAATAATGCAGGTAATGCACATGGCTTGAGTTTTATCCATGAAGGCGATACCCAAGATTGGGACGCCATGATTGACATCAATGTCAAAGGCCTGCTGTATGTTTCGCGTGCCGTTATCCCCAAAATGATCAAAGCACAAGCAGGACATATCATTAACTTAGGCTCTATCGCCGGCACCGACGTATATCCACGTGGAAATGTATATAATGCTTCAAAATTTGCCGTAGATGCTTTAACTAAAGGGATGCGAATGGATTTAAATGCATACGGTATCAAAGTCTCCGAAATCAAACCTGGCTTGGTTGAAACGGAATTTTCAGAGGTTCGCTTTAAAGGGGATCTTGAAAAAGCCAAAGAAATCTATAAGGGCTATGACCCCCTTCAAGCAAAGGACATCGCCGAGTGCATCGCTTTCATACTCAGTCGACCCAAACATGTGAATATAGGAGACATGGTCGTTTTACCATTGGCACAAGCCTCTTCGAATATATTAAATAAACAAAAAAAATAAACCCGAAAATTCCCTATTAAATGAAAAATATTTTCGTGTTAGGCGCCGGACGATCCTCAACCGCCTTGATTGCATATCTAATGATGGAACAAGCATCTTTTAACGTCATCATTGGAGAAAAAACACCTGAAATTGCAGAAAAAAAATTCCCTGATGCAAAAATCATTCCTTTCGATATCCTAGATACTGAAACTGCTCGAGCGCAATTAAAAACTGCCGATTTGGTCATCAGTATGCTTCCCCCAACCTTGCATTTGCCCGTTGCAGTGATTTGTGCAGATTTGGGAATATCCATGCTCACGGCTTCCTATGTTTCAGATGAAATTCAAAAACTTTCTCCATTATTTGAATCCAAAGGAGTTTGCTGCATTATGGAAATGGGACTCGATCCAGGCATTGATCATATGTCAGCAATGCGAATTTTAGATAGAATAAAATCCTCTGGACATAAATTAACCGCTTTTGAAACTTTTACAGGGGGACTTTTGGCAGATGATCAAAAAGTGGACAATCCATGGCAATACAAATTTACCTGGAATCCTCGTAATGTGGTTCTTGCCGGTACTGGGATAGTTAAATTTATTCAAGAAGGCAGATTGAAATATATTCCATATCAAAAATTATTTCAAAGAACGGAAGTCATTCATATTCCTGAATATGGTTATTTTGAAGGATATGCCAATCGCGACTCACTAAAATATTTAGATGTGTATAAGTTAAATGGCATCAACACCCTATACAGAGGAACCCTCAGGCGACCCGGATTTTGTAAGGCATGGGATGCCTTTGTACAAATAGGAGCTACTGACGATAGTTATACCTTATTTGAACTGAAAGATATGACCCACAGACAGTTCATAAATACTTTTTTACAATACAATCCTAATGATTCTATTGAACTAAAATTAGCTCACTACCTCAATATCGGTATGGAATCTGAAGAAATGTATAAGCTCAAGTGGATTGGAATTTTTGATGATCAATTGATTGGTCTTCAAGAAGGAACTCCCGCGCAAATACTAGAGCATATTTTGAAAAAGAAATGGACCTTAGATGACTCCGAAAGAGATCTGATTGTCATGTGGCATAAGTTTGATTACCTCGAAAACAATAAAATTAAGCAAATTCAATCCCATTTAGTCGTCGAAGGTAAAGATCAAGTACAGACGGCTATGAGTAAAACGGTAGGTTTACCCTTGGGGGTAACTGCAAAATTATTGATGGAAGATAAAATCAAAGTCACAGGTGTACAAGTTCCCACCATAAAAAAAATATATGAGCCCGTCCTTGATGAATTGTCTCGTCACGGTTTAAAGTTTTTTGAAAGAGATACAACTGCGTAATGATCCGCGTGAACCTTTTAAAAAATTGTTGTAATTATAAATGGAGATAATAAGGCTCTAACAGTTTTATGAAATTCTGACTATGATCTCCTTTATTATTTCTTACGCTTATTTCCTTTATGGGGCACTTTTCTGATTTTTTACCGAAACAAGAAATCTGCCTGAATATGTTCTTCTGCCCGTCCTTTTTATATATGTTGATATAACTCCTCCGATATACGCCCAACTCTTTTGCATACGAATGAAAGACTCGGCTTTCATAGAAGGGATAAATCACCCAAAACATACCGGATAGAGACAAGGCTGATTTGACCACGTTGACCAATATTTTATAAGTCAAAGAAGACTGATGAAGGGCTTGTAGGCGTTGGGGATGCTCCGCCGGAAGATGACCTTGATAAAAAGGTGGGTTGGAAATAATAGTATCGTATACCCCTGACCTCCTGACTAAAAAATCTTGAATGTCTTCATGATATCCTTTGATTCTGTTGGACCAGGGACTTTGCTTGATGTTTTGCTCCATATCTAGCGAAGCAGATCTCTCAATTTCAACACAGCTAACCTCCGCAGTCGATCTTTGAGCAAGCATCAGCCCTAAAAGACCTGTGCCCGATACAATATGCTTTTACCTTTAGACCCTTCAATCAACGCTCCAAATAGACATGCTTCGGTCGTCACCTTCATGCCACTTCTGGCTTGATTTATATTGAATTGTTTAAATTGAATATAATCATTGAGCATTTCTTGTTTCTTCAAATGCGTAATCAATTAACAAATTATCGCCTTCTGCTGCACTTACCGCTAGGTAATCACAACGCTCATTTTCAAGATGTCCAGCATGACCTTTGATCCATTTAAATCTAACCTTATGCGTTTTAGCCGCATCTAGATAGCGTTTCCATAAATCAATATTCTTTTTGCCCTTAAACGCCTTTTTTACCCAGTTTTTCAGCCAGCCTTTTTCAACCGCATCTACAACATATTTTGAATCAGAGATGACTTCAACTTCCCAGCCAGGTTTTTTAATCGCTTCCAGTCCTACGATCACAGCCAATAATTCCATCCTATTATTGGTGGTCATACGAAATCCTTGAGCCAACTCTTTACGCTGCCCTTGATAATCCAAAATTGCACCATAACCGCCATTTCCTGGATTTCCTTTGGCAGCACCATCTGTGTAAATGCGAATCATAATTAAAATGCTCATTTAGTAGTAGATTGGGACATAATCTTCTTACCCAAGACATGACCACCGCTTATAAATTGGACATCCACTCCATAAATATCTGGAACTGAATGTCTCCCATTGCAGGGAAATTGGCTATTCTCACCGTATTCTCTTTCCACGCCCCGTAACCGTTACCCAAGATCATCTTTTGAGATAATGCCCTTTCCTTTAATTGCATTGGATCTGAGGTTTTTAAAGTGATCACTGTAGGAGATCTCAAAGAAACATTGGAAACCAACCAATCCAAAGCTCCATTGGACTCAATGATTGAATTCAAGCCAACCATTCGATCTCGTAATCGTCTATCAGTAACTACTATAGAGGGTCCTGCAGCCAGCGTTCTCCAAAGTAAATAAATATTCAGTACGTTTGGAGTATAATGGGTTTGCTCCTTGCGGGTATGCTCAACCAGGTTTAAAAAGCTATTGTAATGTGACCGTTCTCCCAAAAGACGCCCGCGCTCAATGGCTGCAGGAGAAACGATCAATAAGCCCAATCCTGCAGGCAGCCCCAAGCATTTTTGGCAAGAGGCAAACCAATAATCTGCTAATTGAAAATTCAAAATGACCCCTCCTAATGCGGAGGTCGCATCTACCGCAATCAACTGATGAGGCAAACGTCGTGAAAACAGTTCTTGCAAAACATTCTGATCTACTATAGTTCCATTAGAGGTCTCACAAGCTGTGACACAAAGCCAATCGGCTAAGGAATTGATTTGATCAATAGGCAAAGATTCATTAACATCAAAAGGCGTTTTGATGACTTCAACACCTAAATTTTCGGCCGTAAAGGCCCATTTCAATCCAAATGCACCATTAAAAAAATGTTGACTGGTCTTACTGGTGAGGGATTGGGGTAATATTTCCCAGGCTTCGGTAGCGGAGGAAATAAAAATAACATCATAGTCATCTGGCACATTCAACTGAGATCTCAGTTGTGATTTGGCAACAAATGACAATTCCATGAAATCAGAACTCCTATGATTGGCAGACAATATACCTGTATCGTAAGCATCCTTCACGAAAATCGGAATACTGGGGTGAATCGTGGAAGGTCCAGGATAAAATGAAGTCTGCTTCATTGATGGCAGAAATAGTCCAGTGCCAATGTATATCCTTTGAGTCCCAAACCACTAATGACTCCAACCGCAACGGCACTGACATGACTGTGATTTCTGAAAGCTTCACGGGCGTAAATATTAGATATGTGTACTTCCATTACGGGTGATTTGATAGAAGATATTGCATCTCTTATGGCAATAGAAGTATGGGAATAGGCCGCAGGATTAATTATGATTCCATCTACCTGGAATCCTATTTCTTGAATTTTAGAAACAATTTCACCCTCCGCATTTGACTGATAATAGCTCAAATCTATCTGATCATATTTGGATTTGAGTTGGGCAAAGAAGGCATCAAAATCTTCATGGCCATAAATATCTGTTTCTCTTTTACCTAGTAAATTTAAATTTGGTCCGTTAATGATAGCTATTTGCATGTCCTGATTACTTTTGCTTTCTAATGAGTTGGAATCTCCATATAACACAGTTCAAGAATTACCTAAAGCTAGAAAGAGCTTTGGCAACAAATTCTATTGATGCCTATACGAGAGACGTTACAAAATTAATGGAGTTTTTGGATATGAGTAAAAAAATTCGTGATCCATTGCAAGTCAAGTCCATTGATTTATTAGATTTCATTAAATTTATCCATGAATTAGGGCTTTCTCCCTACTCACAAGCAAGAATAGTTTCAGGCATCAAAGGATTTTACAAATACCTTTCTTATGAAAACTTTATATCAACCGATCCTTCAGAACTACTCGAACTTCCAAGATTAGGCAAAAAACTTCCAGACACCTTAAGTATTCATGAGATTGATCAATTATTTGAGGCCATTGATATGAGTAAAGCCAGCGGACCCCGAGACCGTGCCATGGCTGAAACTCTTTACAGTGCTGGATTACGTGTTTCCGAATTAGTCAACTTAAAAATTAGTAATATTTATGATGACGTTGGGTTTCTTCGTATTTTGGGGAAAGGAAACAAAGAGCGTTTAACTCCCATAGGAAAAAGTGCCTTGAAATTTATTAAATCATATCAGTATGAGGTTCGCAATCATGTGCACATAAAGCCCGGCCATGAGGATTACTTGTTTTTAAATAGATTGGGTAGTAGAATATCAAGAGTGAGTATTTTTACCCTTATTAAAAATTTAGCCCTGCGGGCTGGGATTCGCAAAAAAATCAGCCCGCATACCTTTCGCCATTCCTTTGCTACACATCTCATAGAAGGCGGTGCCGACCTAAGAGCGGTTCAAGAAATGTTAGGACATGAATCTATTACAACTACCGAAATTTATACACATTTGGATCGTGATTATTTAAAACAAATGATAAAGGAATTTCATCCAAGAAGTTAATGTACGCACTCCTCAAAAAAGTCTTATTCCTTCTATCTGCTGAAAAAGCACATTCATTAACAATGTACTTGCTTCAAATAAGCTTCAAAATTCCAGGCGTCAAAAATATTATCAGAAATCTCTTCACAATAAGCTCAAAAAAAATTGAGCAGACATTATGGGGAATTACATTCCCAAATCCTGTGGGTTTGGCTGCTGGATTTGATAAAAATGCCGATTATTTACATGAATTATCTTGTTTTGGATTTGGCTTCATCGAAATTGGAACCGTAACGCCTTTACCCCAAGCAGGGAATCCAAAGCCAAGATTATTTAGACTCATTACGGATCAGGCCATCATCAATCGAATGGGTTTTAATAATAAAGGCGTAAAGACCGTGGTTGAACAATTAAAAAATCGGCCAAAAAATTTGATTGTAGGAGGTAATATTGGGAAGAATAAAAATACACCCAACGAGAAAGCCTCTGCAGATTACATCGCTTGCTTTGATGTCTTATTTGACTATGTTGACTATTTTGTCATCAACGTAAGTTCACCTAACACACCTAATTTGCGTGAATTACAAGATAAAAAACCATTAACTGCGCTTATAAAAGCTGTGCAAGACAGAAACAAATTAAAGAAAATACCTAAACCACTACTCCTTAAAATAGCACCGGATTTAAGTGATGATCAGCTCATAGACATTTTGACCATTTGCGATGAAACCCAATTGGATGGCCTTATTGCGACCAATACCAGCCTGTCAAGGGAACCTTTGAAGGAACACCAGGAAGTGATCAGAAACATGGGCGCTGGTGGATTAAGTGGCTTGCCCTTAGCTGATCGATCCACTGAAGTAATCAAATTTCTACGATCAAAAAATAAAAAAATACCTATCATCGGAGTTGGGGGTGTGGGCAATATGAGCAAGGCATTAGAAAAGATAGATGCCGGAGCAAATCTGATTCAGATTTATTCTGGATTTATATTTAAAGGTCCCACCTTGATTAAAAAAATAAATGAAGCACTAACCACAATAGGGCTTAACAACTAAATGCCTTATTTTTGTTTCTGAATTGATCTATGCGTAGTAACAGCTTTAAGTCTAAACCCAAAGAGAAGAAACCCTTCAAATTGAAAATTTCATTTTTTTTAGATAAGAAGGTTAAAATTATTTTGGGCATTACCCTCATGTTTACTGGGATGTTTTTGTTGTTGGCCTTCTTGTCATATCTCAATCATGGACCCGCTGATCAAAGTGTGGTATCCGCTTTTTTAGACACCAAAATAAAAGACTCCGGAGAAGACGTAGCCAATTTATTTGGAGTAATGGGGGCATTGGCAGCCCATTATTTCATTTTCAATTGGTTTGGCTTAGGGGCATTTCTTGTTCCCTTTTTTCTCCTCAATTTAAGCGTGACTGTTTTGGGGTATCATGAAATGTTCAAAATTCAAAAATCTTTCATTTTTACTGTCTTCTATTTAATCTGGCTGACCCTTCTCTCCGGTTACATCGTTTTGAATCTCAGCGACCCTGGGGTATTGGGCTTCCTTTGCGGTGGGATTGGCTATGAATTGGCCTGGCTTATGAATAGTCTGCTAGGTTGGGGCTCTGGATTCCTAATTTTATTGTTATTAGTAATTTTTAATGTCTATTTCTTCAATATTACCCATCTTCATACGTTATCAAGTTGGACTAGTGGCTTACAAACGTTATGGCTTTCGTTTACAAACACTTTGAAAAATCAAGAAAATACGGAGGTAAAAAACGATGAGGATATGAAATCTGTCATTGCTAAAGTGAAAGAAGAAGTAGCACTCGAAGACGAAATAGAAGCCGGAAATGGCCCTAAAGGGGAAGTAGAAGTAATTGAAAAAATGATTTCTAATGCAGCCAATGAAATAGAATTAAGCGTTGACGATCAACCTAAAAAAGAATCCCTGAATGCGACGGCTCTAGATCTTATCGTTGAACCAGAAAAAACTGAAATTGAAGCAGTCAAACCAGAGTCCTTAGCACTAGAGGTGAACGCAACACAGATAGAAGAGAAAGTAGCTGATCAATCTGAAAACTATGATCCTACCTTAGATTTACCAAGATATCATTATCCTACGGTTGATTTATTGACAGAATATCCAATAAAAGACGTAAAGGTTAGCAAGGAAGAATTAGAGTCTAATAAAGATAATATCCTCAGTACACTCATCAATTTTAAAATAGCCATTTCAAGTATAAAAGCGACCATAGGACCTACCGTAACCCTCTATGAAATTGTTCCAGAGGCAGGCGTCAAAATCTCGAAAATAAAAAATCTCGAAGACGATATTGCGCTCAGTCTTTCAGCTTTAGGCATACGCATTATCGCACCGATCCCGGGAAAGGGAACCATTGGTATTGAAGTGCCCAATAAAAATCGCGAAATGGTCAGTGCCAAATCGGTTATTACTACAGAAAAATTCTTGAAGTCTGATTACGAATTACCCATTGTCTTGGGTAAAACCATCTCAAATGAGGTCTTTGTCACGGACCTCTCCAAAATGCCCCACTTGCTTATGGCTGGCGCAACAGGGCAAGGAAAATCAGTGGGTTTAAATATCATATTGGCCTCGCTCATTTACAAAAAGCATCCTTCTCAACTGAAGTTTGTCTTGGTGGATCCTAAAAAAGTAGAATTAACCTTATTTAATAAAATTGAAAAGTATTTTTTAGCAAAATTACCAGAAACGGATGAAGCCATTATTACCGATACAACCAAGGTAGTCAATACCCTCAATTCTTTATGTATTGAAATGGATGCTCGATATGATTTACTTAAAGATGCCGGTTGCCGAAATCTTAAGGAATACAATAAAAAGTTTATCAATCGACGACTCAATCCAAAAAAAGGACATAAATATTTGCCCTATATCGTTTTGGTCATCGATGAACTTGCGGACCTTATGATGACCGCAGGAAAAGAAGTAGAAATGCCGATCGCCAGACTGGCTCAGTTGGCCAGAGCCATTGGTATTCACCTTATTGTGGCCACTCAGAGACCCTCTGTAAACGTGATTACTGGAATTATTAAAGCCAATTTTCCCGCAAGACTTTCATTCAAGGTAACTTCAAAAATTGATTCCAGAACCATATTAGATACGGGTGGTGCAGAGCAACTTGTCGGTATGGGTGATATGCTACTCTCTTTGGGATCCGACATGATTCGTTTACAATGCGCCTTCTTGGATACCCCTGAAGTAGAAAATATATGTGGTTTTATAGGTGAGCAACAGGGATATAGCTCAGCCTATATGCTCCCTGAATATCTAGGCGAAGAAAACAGCTCAAGTATCACTACTGATCTTTCAGATAAAGATGCCATGTTTGATGACGCCGCGAGACTTATTGTGTCACATCAGCAAGGAAGCACCTCTCTAATCCAAAGAAAAATGAAGTTAGGATACAACCGAGCGGGTCGCATCATTGATCAATTGGAAGCCGCTGGAATTGTGGGGCCTTTTGAAGGAAGTAAAGCGCGAGAAGTATTGATCAGCGATGAATATAGTTTAGAACAAAAATTAACTGAGTTAAATAAGTAAGAAATTTATTAGTAAGACTAAGTACTGAGAATATGAAAAAACTAAGTTTAGGATTGATTGCTTTTATAGTGATATTAAATAGTTCAGCCCAATTTGATCCCGAGGCAGAATTAATACTTGAAAGCATGAGCAAGAAATATAAATCCAAATCAGCCTTCATGTCCACTTTTCAGCAAAATCTCATCAATGAAGTATCTAATATCGATGAATCCATTTCAGGCACCGTTTATGTCAAGGGGGCTAAGTACAAACTTGAAATTGCAGGGCAAATAATTTTCAATGATGGACAAGACCTTTGGTCTTACAGTGAAGAAATTATGGAAGTAACCGTCAGTACATACGATGAAGAAGAACAAGATATCTCCTTGACCAATATTTGGGATCTCTATCGAGAAGGATATAAATATGGATTGAATATCCCAGATGCTCAGGGGAATTGGGTAATTGATTTAGAGCCTATTGAAAGGGGAGTAGAAGCTTTTTATAAAATTCGCATGGTTATTTCCAATGAATATGACTTAAAGAGTTTTAGAATTTTTGAAGAGTCAGGGAATCAGTATAATTACACCATTACTAAACTCATAGATCAATCAGATCTTACTGATGATTTTTTCACTTTTGATCTCACAAAATATCCTGAGGTAGAGCTCATAGATTTTAGATAATTTTAACTAATAGCCTTTGAAGAAGAGACAACTATTTGATCATATTAAAAGTAAAAAATCTTTCCTTTGTGTCGGTTTGGATCCTGATTTAGAAAAGATTCCCAAACATCTTCTAGAAACCGAAGACCCCATTTTTAAATTCAATAAAGCCATTATTGATGCTACTCTCCCTTATGCGATTGCCTACAAGCCCAATGTGGCATTTTATGAATCTTTGGGCATTTATGGTTGGCAAGCCTTAAAAAAAACGATAGAATATATCCCCAAAGAAGTATTTACCATTGCTGATGCCAAACGAGGTGATATCGGTAATACCTCTAATAAATATGCAGAGGCTTTTTTCAAAAAAATGTCATTTGATGCAATTACCTTATCTCCCTACATGGGTCAAGATTCTGTAACCCCCTTTTTAAATCACAAGGATAAGTGGGCCATCCTACTGGCTTCAACCTCAAATATCGGTGCACTGGATTTTCAAGAATTAATGATCGAAAACAGTGGTGGAAAAAAAGTTTATGAGAAAGTAATAAAAATCAGTTCTCAGTGGGGGTCTGATCAAAACTTAATGTACGTCGTGGGTGCGACCCGAGTGGATACCTTAATCCACATAAGAAAGATCATCCCCGATCATTTTTTATTAATACCAGGTGTGGGTGCGCAGGGTGGTGACTTAGAACTGGTTTGCAAATATGCCATGAACGATTCTGGAGGCCTACTTATCAATTCAGCCAGAAGCATTATTTATGCCGACAGTACCGCTGATTTCGCGCATCATGCGGGTTTGGCTGCTGCTGATCTACAAAAAAAAATGGCTGCAGCCATGCTGAAATATAAAAATTGGTAGCTTCGTTTTTTTTGATGGCGAATATCCCTAACCGACTACCACTTGCGACAATTAAAAGATAATCTCAAAGAAGCCCCCTTATTTTTTTACTCCCCCTCTATGACCATCAAATATTTTCTCGCTTTCATTAGAGTCAAGTAGTCATTAGCTTTGCGCACATAAATTAAGAAAAATGGAAAAACCTGTAATCATATTTGGCGCCAAAGGAATTGCGAAAAGTGCCCTTGAAATATTTCAAAGTAATGAGGTAACGGTCTATGGGTTTTTGGATGATGATAAATCTACTCATGAACAAACCATCAATGATGTACCCGTATTAGGACTGATGGATGATCATGGATTCACTAAACTGATTGGTCAAAAATGCGAGGCTTTTATTGCATCTGATGATTACAAAATACGCACTAATTTGACTGAAATGCTTATTGAGTCAAGAAAAGTGATGCCTGTAAATGCGATTCACAATAACGCTCTTGTGGCTAAATCAGCCGATATTGGTCATGGAAATTTCATCAATGCAGGGAGCATCATTGGATCTGAAAGTGTGATTGGTCAACATTGTATCATCCATTCAGGAGTGATTATCGAGCAGGATGTACTCATAGACGATTTTGTCCAAATAGGTGCAGGATCTATCGTCAATGCGGGGGTGGTTATTGAGAAAAAAGCTTTTATTGGTACGGGAGTTGTAATCGTAGCCGGCATCACCATCGGTGCCGGAGCTAGGATAGGTGCTGGATCTGTAGTGATCGCAGATGTGGCAAAAAAAGAAACCATTTTTGGCAATCCTGCTGCCAAAATAAAAAAATAAAGCAGGCAATCTTAAAAGCATCGTAAAACCCTATTTTCAATAGATTGACGGGTAATAAGATAGCCTAAAATATTTGATCGGAGTCATTTAAAATAAATACCTATAAATTTCTAAGAAAATCACCGCACAATGATTTTGTCTTCATAATAATGCATTTCCCTTTGATTTGGCTTTTATTACTGTTTCCAATACTCATTCTCGGACAGGAAATAGATTCACTCCAGGATCATATCGACCTAGGCATTTATCCAGTTGTATCCTATACGCCCGAAACAAATCTTTCATTTGGTGCCTTTGCACTTATGGTTCTTAAAAATAAAAGTAATCCTAACCATTATACCCCTAATTTAATCAGTCCTAAAATGATCTATACCTTAAATAATCAATTGATTTTAGGAGTTGAGAGTAGCTTTTTTACACAAAAAAATGGGCGGATCAATGCCAAAATTAAGTATTCTGACTATCCTGACTATTTTTTTGGGATAGGCAACGCAAACAATCCCAAGATTAAGGAGTTGTACACGCGTCAATTTATGAGTACCCAAGGTTATGTGATGAAAGGAATAACTCCCACCCTATTTGCAGGTGCATTATTTGATTTTGATTATAGTGTTTTAAAAGATCTAATACCTAACGGAATGCTTAATCAAGAGGACCCGCAAGGCATAAGGGGAGGGCGTTCCGCGGGAGCTGGTATTGGATTGACCTTCGATAATAGAGACCACCTCCTCTATCCCCGTAAAGGAAAATTCATACAAGTAGGTGCGCGATGGTATGGATTAATGATAGGGAGCGATTATCAATATCAACATCTCTTTTTCGATTATCGTCAATATCAACCATTTTTTAGTGATCAACGTGTTCTCGCCTTTCAATTCTCAACGCAATTTAATCAAGGTAATATTCCGTTTTATAAATTGTCTAAACTAGGAGGCAAGGATTATTTGCGAGGTATTGATAATGCCAATTTATATACAGCTCAACATTCTTTTTATGGCCAAATTGAAGGTAGACAACATTTATTTTGGCGTTTGGGGGGGGTGCTTTTTGCTGGTATTGGTGATGTTTTTGACCATCTTAAAGAGCTCGATGTGGCGCATTTAAAAATTAATTATGGCATTGGGGGCCGTTTTCAGGCCTTAAAGGAGCAATCCTTAAATATCCGTCTTGATTTAGGCTTTACCAATAATGGACAATCTGCTATTTATTTTTCTATAAAAGAAGCCTTCTAATTTTTCTCATTTTTATTCAAAAGAGCTTCTACTGTCTTTTTAAGTTCTCCAATCGCATTGCCAAAATGGTTCTTGGTCGTTTGCCATTTTTCTTGACCCGTAAACGTGTTGAATTCTTCTTCTAGCTTTTCCTTCCGGATTTTCAGTAATAGGATCGTCTTTTCTAACTCATTTCGCACCTCATTGGAAGATGAGGTGGTTTCATTGATCAATACATCTATCTTTTGGCCCAGTTCTCTGAGAATTGCCTCCACCTTACCTCTTGACTGATCTTCCATTTTTTTAATATAAAATTAATTCTATTTATTGATAAATTTTATTTCTTGCCCCTCAAATCACCACAAATAAATAATTAGCCCTTCAATACATAGGTATTCAGGTTAACTCACCTAATTAAATCTCAAGAACGAAACATGAGAGAAATCGTTGCTATCTAAATAATAAGCCAGCAAAAATATTCATCATATCTATCTTTTATGCTAAAAATACCCTTCTGAAGAAAAAATATTAGATAGAAAAGATAGACCCTCCGACGGATCATTCTTTCCTGATGATCTTCGCTCCCAGTTGATTGAGTCGCTGATCTATAAATTGGTAACCTCTATCTATTTGTTCTATATTATGAATTTCACTGGTCCCTTGGGCCGATAATGCTGCGATGAGTAATGAGACTCCGGCTCTGATATCGGGAGAAGTCATAGCAATAGACTTTAAAGCAACCTTACGGTCAAGACCAATTACGGTAGCCCTGTGTGGATCACATAAAATGATTTGGGCACCCATATCAATGAGTTTGTCTACAAAAAATAATCGGCTTTCAAACATCTTTTGATGTATCAATACCGTCCCTTTAGCTTGCGTGGCAGTAACCAAGGCAATACTCAATAGATCTGGTGTGAATCCTGGCCAAATGGCATCAGAAATGGTTAAAATAGATCCATCGATATAGGCCTCAATTTCATAATGATCTTGAGCTGGAATATAAATATCATCTCCCTTAAAGGTTAACTCAATACCCAACTTTTTGAAGGTGTCAGGAATCAACCCAAGTTGATCTATTCTCGAATTTTTAATGGTTATTTCAGATTGGGTCAAGGCCGCCAGGCCAATAAAGCTTCCTATTTCAATCATATCTGGAAGTAATGTATGATCTGTCCCCCTCAATCCATTGACCCCTTGTATTTTAAGTAAATTAGAGCCTACTCCTTCAATGTTCGCACCCATGCTAACCAGAATTTTACATAACTGCCGTAAATAAGGCTCACAAGCAGCATTGTAAATCACAGTCTCTCCCTTTGCCAGAACTGCTGCCATGACCAAATTCGCTGTTCCAGTTACAGAAGCCTCATCCAAATGCATGTAGGTTCCTTTGAGATGCTTCCCATCTACGGTATAAAATCCTGCGCTACCGTCATAATGAAAAGTAGCTCCTAACTTTTCAAACCCTACAAAATGGGTATCTACCCTCCGCCTCCCAATCTTATCTCCCCCAGGCTTCGGCATTTTTCCGATCCCAAACCTACCTAAAAGGGGTCCTAATAACATGATCGATCCCCTCAAAGTAGCTGCTTTATTGAGAAATTGATCAGTTTCTAAATAGTCTAAATCAACATTTCTCGCGGTAAATTTGTAAGCATTGATATTCGTTTTTTCTACTTCAACGCCAAAGTCAATCAATAACTCGATGAGGCTTTTTACATCCCTGATCTCAGGAACATTGTAGATATGAACTGTCTCATCCGTTAATAAGACTGCGGAAATTACTTGGAGCGCTTCATTTTTTGCCCCTTGTGGAGTGATCTCTCCTAACAATCGGGTACCGCCTTCTACTAGAAAAGATGCCATTATTAGCGTCTACGTTTGATCTGATTCGGATTCGGCCTTCTATTCTGATTTTTATTCTGATGAAAGGGTCTAGGCCTGTTTCGATTGAGATTTTCTTTTCTCGAAGAATCAAATAATTTGAATTCTGTGACTTCTTCAAGATCCATTTTCAAATGATCATCAGATAGCCTTTTAATCGTTTTCATAATGAGTTGATCACTGATCTCCTCCTTATTCCACGTCTGATAAAATGATTTCATGAGACGTCCAATAGCGATCACGGCCCCTTTAATCTCTTGCTCATCGGTAAGCTTTTTAGCGTTCTCGATGAGAATTTCTAAGCTACGACCATAATGCTTGAACTTTATTTTATTGTATTTATAAACCATTCTATCTGGCTTTTTGACCAAAACCTCGGGAGCCGGTGGTGCGTAAGGCCCTTTCACATCTAACTTAAATCCGGAGATAATAAATAAATCATCCCATACCTTGTGATCATATTCAGGTACATCTTTCACGTTGGGATTGATCCTTTTCATCAACTCAATCAATGTGGCCGCATAACTATTGCGTTTTTCTTGATCCTCAATAGTAGCTAGATAAGCGACCATTCGCTGTACATTCCTGCCATATTCTCGTAAAATTAAATGTTTACGTTCTGTAT
Source organism: uncultured Flammeovirgaceae bacterium (assembly GCA_913050055.1). GTDB lineage: Bacteria > Bacteroidota > Bacteroidia > Cytophagales > Cyclobacteriaceae > UBA4465. Next base: position 23,596 of record CAJXAT010000021.1, read on the forward strand.
TATATTCCATTGCTTTCATATTACTTGTAAAAATAGGCATTTTAAAAGAATTAGTGGTTCATTAAATTTTCTATCTCATCTATTTCGATAGGAATATCTTCCATTAAGTTGATATTTCCATTTTCTGCTATCAAAATGTCGTCTTCCAACCGGACGCCAAATCCTTCTTCTGGCAGATAAATACCTGGTTCTACCGTGAAAACCATCCCCGCTGCTACTTTTTTATTTGCAATGCCCACATCATGAACATCTAAACCTAAATGATGTGAGGTCCCATGCATAAAGTATTTTTTATAGGCAGGCCATTTTGGATCTTGGCTTTTTACCTCTTTTGAAGTCAATAAACCTAAAGTCAAAAGTTCTTCCGTCATCATCGCCCCTACTTTCAGATGATATTCAGAAATCAAACATCCTGGCCTCAGCAGATCCATTGCTCCATTTTTAACCCGAAGTACGGCATTGTATATCTGTTTCTGCCTTGCTGAAAATTGACCATCAATCGGGATGGTTCGCGTCATATCTGCATTGTAATTTCCATAAGTTGCCCCTACATCCATAAGTAATAAGTCCCCGGTACTTAATTTTTGATCATTCATCGTATAGTGTAAAATACAGGCATTGGCGCCACCTGCGATGATGGGCTCATAAGCAAATCCCGAAGCTCGATTCCCTAAAAAATGACGCAAATATTCTGCCTCCACTTCAAATTCCCAAACATCCGGCTTTACAAAGGGCAAAATGGCCCGGAATCCCAATTCTGTGATCCGACAAGCCTCTTTAATCAGATTGATTTCAACAGCAGATTTAATCATTCTTAGATCATACAACAAGGGAGCCAAACGGTTAAATTGATGCAATGGATAATCTTTCTTGACTTTTTTAGTAAAGCGCTCATTGGCCGTCTGAACTTTAGTTTCGGCCCTCAAATGCTCATTTTGATATAAAAAAAATTGATCGCATTCAGTAAGAATTTCTTTTAACGAAGCATCGAAATTAGAAGTCCAATGAACCTCTTCGATACCCGACAAGGCAGTCCCTTCTTCTTTTGATAATTTGTGGCCCTCCCATACTGCAATATTTGCATTGGTCTCTGTCAAAAAAAGTTGTGCTCTCAACTTCTCATTGGAGTGATCAGGGGCGAGTGCCAGGATTGAATCTTCTTGATCAATACCCGTCAAATAAAATAAATTACTATTTTGCTTAAACGGTAGGGTACCGTCAGCATTCGTCGGCATTCGATCGTTAGATAAGAGAATAACCACTGAATGAGGAGGTAGACGCTCACTTAATCGCTGTCTATTTTCAACAAAAAGATGGGTATCTATTTTGTGATATCTCATGATACTTGAATCTAAGTTTAAAATTTATTTGACATTAATCAAAACACTAAGGAAGACGCGCTGCAAGTGATTTAACTGGAATTTTTTCGGCACAATTAAAATGTTTTTCAGGACACCCCTTGGATCCATGGATCCCACAGGGCCTGCAAGTTAATTTTTGATCACTCTCTATGACCGTGCGATCATCGGCCAATGGACCGAAGCCAAATGCTGGAATGGTTGAACAAAATATCGCCGTGGTCGGAGCATTCATGGCGGATGCCAAATGCATGGGTGCCGAGTCATTCATATAATTCATCAAAGCACCTTCCATCAGGGCAGCCGATTGCAGTAAATTTAAAGTCCCACATAGATTTACTACCCCAGAATGAGTTTGTTGTTGGATCTCATTTCCTAGTTTTATATCATCAGGACCACCAATGATATAAATAGTTAACTGGGATTCAATGGCCTCAATAAAAGCAATCCACTTATGTACCGGAAACTGCTTAGTTTTCCATACAGAAGCCGGTGCAACCGTAATATAGGGTATTGCTCTATACTTTTCAATAGAGGCAAACGTAGCTTTACTCACCTGTAATTCCGGCTTCAACTTAACTAGGGTACCTAAGGGCTTCAATAATTCCAAATTTCTCTCCACCTCATGAACTGGATTCGCCAATGAATGGGCAATGGCATGGTCAAAACTCCACGAAAAGGGATTTTTATCGAATCCTATTTTGACTTTGGCATGAGCCAATAAAGTCAGTAAACCCATAGAATAAAACCTTTGAACATTAATGATTACATCATAGTTTACTTTTCTAACTTCTCTGATCAATTTAATTAAATTCTTAATTTTCTCCTTTTTATCCCAAATCAAAATATTTTGTATTCTTGCGTCTTCGGCAAGTAAGCTTTCATTTCCTTTCCTAACCAAAAAATCTATAGCTACTTTTGGGGAAAACAAGCGCATTTGCGCAATCAAAGGCATGGCAAGAACCACGTCTCCAATAAAAGCAGTTTGAATGATGAGTATGCGATTGGGTCTCATAATCAGCTAAATTAATCAATCCAATGATCCAAAAACAATTATTCCAATCAACTAAAAAAGAGAATAAAATATTTTAGTCAAAATACTTAGGCTTAATCAACAGATGCAGGAATATCATTACAGCGAATTATCCAATGGGGTGAGAACCATTCATAAAGAAGTCAATTATACCAAAATTGCCCATATAGGCATCATGCTGGATATTGGTAGTAGAGATGAAGACAGTACCCAGAAAGGTATTGCCCATTTCTGGGAACACATGGCCTTCAAAGGAACTCATAAAAGAAAATCATTCCATATTATCAATAGATTGGAATCACTTGGAGGAGAACTCAATGCATATACGACAAAAGAAAAAATTTGCTTTTATGCATCTATTTTAGATATACACATAGAAAAAGCCGTTGAACTCCTGATTGATATTGTATTCAATTCAGCTTTTCCTGAGAAACAGATTGAAAAGGAACGCCAAGTCATTCTTGAAGAAATGTTCATGTATCAAGACACGACTGAAGATGCCATTACGGATGAATTTGATGAAATCATCTTCCATGAGCACCCTTTGGGATGTAATATTTTAGGAACGGAGCAATCGGTTAAATCCATCTCAAAAGCTGATTTTATCCAATTTATTAAAGCCCATGTTAATTTAGAAAAAATTGTATTTTCAAGTCTAGGTAATATTTCCTCAAAAAAAATAGATCGACTGATCAATAAGTATTTAGCTCCTCTAGAAGCGCAATTGGGTATCCAAAAAAGGCCTATATTTAATGGTTATCAAGCCCATCATCAGTCAAAAAATAGAGAAATCTCACAAGTCCACCACCTTATGGGATTGCCTACTTACAGCCTACATGATCCCAAACGCATTCCTTTTTATTTATTAACGAATATTCTAGGTGGGCCCGCCATGAATTCAAGATTAAACTTGAGCCTTCGAGAAAAACACGGATTTGTTTACGGAGTGGAGGCCCAATTCTTATCTTATACGGACATTGGACTTTTCAGTATTGGTTTTGCGACAGACCCCACCAATTTCAAGCGGAGTAAAGCGCTGGTTCTAAAAGAAATAAAGAAACTTCGAAATCAAACACTGAGTGAAGGGCAACTTCGTGTTGCCAAAGGGCAACTCAAAGGGCAGATGGCTATGTCTGAAGAAAATAATAATGCCATGATGTTGATGATGGCAAAAAGTCTTTTGGACCTAAATAAAATCCCATCTCTGGATGAAGTTTTTAAAAAAATTGACCTCATTACTGCCCTCGAACTTAGAGAAATCGCCGAGGAGGCATTACAAGTTGACCAAATGAGTTCATTGACTTTCATGCCTCATTAATTAATCTAGTTAGATTTAAATTATGGATTTCCTTCCGGTAAAAATCAAGCAATATGTAGAGGCTAATAGTTCAACAGAAGACCCCTTGTTAAAAGAAATTATCAGAGATACCCATCTTCACGTTTTAAATCCAAGGATGCTCAGTGGCCATTTTCAAGGAAGACTCCTCTCCTTTTTAAGCCATATGCTGCAACCTCAACAAATTCTTGAAATTGGAACCTTCACAGGCTATGCAACCCTCTGCTTGGCCGAAGGATTGTCCTTAGATGGTACCATTACTACTATTGATGTCAATGAAGAAATCGCTTCGAGAACGAAAGCTCATTTTTCGAAATCAAAGTTCAACCATCAAATTATCACTAAAACCGGTGATGCACTTAAAATTATTCCCAAACTTCAAGCCAACTGGGATCTCGTATTCATTGATGCCGATAAAGAGAGTTATTTGACCTACTATGAAATGGTGCTCCCTAAATTAAAGCCCAGAGGTTTTATTATTGTCGATAATGTATTGTGGGATGGAAAAGTTATCGATGAAAATGAAACAGATAAAAAAACAAAGTCTTTGAAATTATTTAACAAATTTGTTCATCAAGATACGAGGGTTGATAATCTCTTGCTTCCCATTCGTGATGGTTTAATGATCCTGAGAAAAAAATGAAAATTAATTTCTTCATAATATGCTTTCTGCATGTAGTTGCCCTATTGGCCAATGGTACACCTGTAGTTACCAAAGAAGTTGAGTTTGGTAACATGAAACTTGTTTTATCTAGAAATGTCATGGCTGAGATTCAAAAGCAAGTCAATTCTCTTACCAGCAGTCCTAAGTATTATCAAATGAAGGTGGACCGCATGCTGCTTTATTTTCCTATTATAGAACGCGTCTTCAAGGAAGAAGGGATTCCCGAAGATTTTAAATACCTTGCTATTCAGGAAAGTGGCTTGGTCTCCGATGCGATATCTTCTGCTGATGCCGTTGGTTTTTGGCAATTCAAAGATTTCACAGCGCGTGAAGTAGGTTTACGTGTAGACAAACAGATAGACGAAAGAAAAAATATCGTCGCTTCATCTCGTGGAGCTGCAACGTATCTGAAAAGACACAATTTCTTAGTAGACAATTGGATTTATGCCATGTCTGCCTATCAAGCAGGGATGGGAGGTGCTCGAAAATACATGAATAAATCAAATTATGGTGATAGAAAATTAGAAATTAATTCTTCTACCCATTGGTATGTGAAGAAGTTTATCGCTCATAAAATCGCCTTTCAAGATCGGGTCAATGACAAGCATTCTCAAAACTTATCTCTGATTGAATTCGAAAAGGGAGCGAATAAAAATCTAAGTCGAATAGCCAAGGAATTTGAACTTGATGTGGATTTGATAAAAACATATAATAAATGGATCCGTACTGGAGAAATTCCTGAAGACAAAACCTATGTCGTATTGATTCCTACTCAGCAAAAAGTCAAAAACGAAACATTGTCCGACGTTGTAGCAAAAATTGAAACTAAACCTGCTGTAGAAAAGACCAAGATTGAAGAAAAAATATATCCTTCTGA
>CAJXAT010000022.1 GCA_913050055.1 uncultured Flammeovirgaceae bacterium
ATAGCTTGTTCGGCACTAGATATGACCGCAGTGCCAAATCCAAAAAGAAAGCCGCCCAATGAGACGGCGATCGCATAGTGTAATACCCGTTTGTTCAAAGATCAGTATCTAATATTGGATACAATATCATTCAATTCATCGATTTTTGAGCTATATTTTGATCAAGTAGTTCATAATTTTGAATAAAATCGAGTACCTGTTCTACATCTATTTTTTTGGCTATTATTTTTCTTTCCTGATTTAATACGTAAAGCTGAGGTGTCGTTCTCACATTGTATTCCATTCTGAAATTATTCTGATACAGCGGATCCCCGAGATTCAACCAATCTAGTTTTTGTTCTTTGATGAACTTTTTCCATTTGTCTGTATCTGTAATGGTGCAAATAGCAATCACCTCTGCTCCTGCTTCCTTTAAATCAGCATAGGCCTCCTTTAATACAGGCGTCTTCTTTTTACAATGACCACAATCTGGGTCATAAAAAAAATAAATTAAATACTTTTCATTCAATTGATTCAAGGAAAATGGCTGCATTGCGGTATCTAATAAGTTCATCATTGGTGCCATTTTTCCAATCAGATTGGGTCGGATAAACTTTAACTCTTCTTCTATTTCTAGCTTCTGATCTTCATCCATAAAATCAACTTTATCCGTCAAAAAATACTCATCAGATAAAAATACAGTGACCCCATCCATTCCCATGATTTTGGACTCTTGATATTTGGTGTATAGGGTCATCAGCCAATACCTGAACCCCTGTGGATGACCTTCAAATTTATCTAACCAGTCTTTAATCTCGATATTGACAGAATCTGCTTGTCGGATGACTATATCATCAAAATACTTCATCACATAACCATGAAATACAGGGGTCCTCATCATACTGGGTGCATCGTCTAATACATCAAAGTAATGATCTCTGTAGTATTTAAAGGATGCAATTTTACGAGCTTGGAGGTCCTCTATTTTCTCGAATTCAGGAATCGTTACCCCTTGAACAATCTTTAAAAAAGAGATGAAAAATAAATCAGGATTATCTAAGATTAATGACTCACGAAATTCCTTTGCACTCAAACCTATTCCCTCTAATTCTTGGGTAATTGAAATAGAATCAGCAGCCGACGCAGTGGTTAAGCGTCCTGACAATTCAGATTGTTGCTTTTGAATCTCAGCCATTTTGTTTTGAAATTGGGCAAACAATTCATTATCCTCTGATCCAGAGATTTCGATGTCCTTATACCCCAGCTCTGAGTTGATCTTCATCTCAAAAAATTGATCACTAATGATAAATTCAAAATAAAAATTTGGAGAATAAAGAAAGTATACGCCTTTTTCTAAAGTGTATTCTCCTTTTAATTCAAGCTTATCATTGATGATTTCAGCAGAATCTAGAATTAATCGTTGGTTCCCAAAATGATATCCCACAATCGTGGAGGAATCTTTGATGCCCACCACTTCAATAGTAATTTTATGTCCGATACGCTCTTCTGTTTTTTGGGCACAACTGTAAAAGGTCAACGAAAGCAGCATCATGACACCATATGTCTTAAAAAAAATTCCTACCATTTTGTTCATCATATCATTCTAACCCTTAAAATTAAATGGTTTACGGGATTAAACCTATTACTCCAATTTTGTTTTCGGTAATTTTTGCAAATAAAACTGCTTCACTTGAGCTCCAAAAAACAGTTCATTAAAATTGATATTAAACTTTTCATTCCACTCCCCTCAAATTACTGATTTCATTTTGAATACATATGCTCTTTTCATAAAGGTCAATGAAATTTATCATTAATCTGGGCGCTCTCATTACATTCAATTTTTTCTCTCCGGTTTGTTATCTGAATAGTATCATTTATATATTTCAACAAAATCATTTTCAAAAATAGTGATTTGATTTTTTCTGAATTCTCTAAAATCAACTGCCGCAGGGTGTTCGTCAAAAGGGATATAATAATGTGTAGTGTCCTTATTTGGGCCTAATGTCACCCATCCCAGAGCTCCATGATCCAACGCTTCAAAACTGGTCAACAAAGTTTGAGAAAACCAGAGGGAATCCATAAGTCCATTTTGACCTGTCTCAGTAATTGCCGCTAATTTATTCTTTTTCTGGGCCAAACGATCAATATAAATTAAGTCATTCTTAAACTTATTTGATGCGATTTGACGCTTAACCTCTGTATCCTCAAATTCAATGTAATTTACCAATCCAAAAACATCCACATAATCATCTCCAGGGTAACCATAAAAATAATCTTTATCCATATTTGATTCCTCCATAAAAGATCGATTGGGTGAATAAGCGTAAATTATATTGTGCACCTTCTTCACCTCTTTGAGATAATCAATGGTAAATCTCCAGAGGGAAACTAGAGATGCTTCAGTTCCATTTCCCCACCAAACCTCTCGAGCATTGTGCTGATCAAAAAGCCTTAAAATGACCGGCATGTTTAGCTGCGAAATAAAAAGAGCCAATTGATTCAGGAGTATCAAGTATTCCTGATGCATGGAGGCTCCAGGTAATACATTAGCTGGCTCCAAATTAGATATGAAAGGGGTTTTTTGGGTATCTGGATAGGTTGGACGCCAGGACAAAGCATTGATGCCACCTCTCGAATATACTTCCCTCATCCAAAGTTTCATTTGGTCATACTTGATCGAATCATTATTGTAAACATTCTCTGAAAAATCAATGGTCCATCCATGTATCGCCGGATAGGACCCTACGGTTTCTCTCACATCTGATCTTCCTTTTTTTGCCTGCCATTTAACGCCATATGCCATATCATCTTGATGACCAATTAAGACATTTTTCTGTGCAAAACTCTTCAGATTTTGATATAAATTATTTGTCCTCTTCGATGCTTTTACATCAATCAGAGATTGAGCTAAAACCACCTGTGACAAAACTAGGCTAGCGCATAAAGCTATCGTTTTTAACATCTTTATTTAAGATTATTCTATACATGACTCTGTTCAAAATTAAGAGTAAAAAATTCATCTCCTCGTAAACATTATATTATTTTTGATCCCCACTTAAAAGAAGCATTCCAAAATTAATTACAAATGACATTCGGTTAGTTTTTTAAAAAACCTTAATTTTGAATAAAAAGTTATCAAAAAAATAACATCCATATTCCTTAGTCTACTGTACTACGGTTTTTTCTTTCTACTCTTATCTTTCTTTCACCTCATCCAATACTTTTGCTATTATCTGATGGGTTATGAGGCACATAGATGGAGTGTGATTTATCTGAACAGAGTGCTAATGTTGATTCAAGGCCTACTATTGACTAGACATCAAATCATGGGCACGGGGAAAATTCCAATAGTTCAATCCATTATCATAGTTTCTAATCATCAAAATATGATGGATATACCACCTCTTATTTGGTATTTCAGACATCAGCACCCCAAATTTATTTCGAAAAAAGAACTGGGTCGTGGTATTCCGAGCATTTCCTTTAATCTGCGAAAAGGAGGCTCTTTGCTCATCGATAGAAATTCTGGAAACAATGCTATTACTCAGATATCTCAATATGGCCATCAAATGAATAAAATAAACCATGCCGTTGTCATTTTTCCTGAAGGAACTCGGAGCAATAGTGCCCACCTAAGTCCTTTCAAAATGGGGGGTCTCAAAGCATTGATCGATGCTATGCCTGAGGCACTTATCGTCCCATTTGTAGTACATAATAACTATCAAATTTTTGAAAAAGGTAAGTTCCCCCTAAAACTAAAAAATCATCTAAAATATAGCATTTTAGACCCCTTTTCTCCAAAGGACCTAGATGTGGATACCTTGAAGGCCAAACTTGAAGACATTTATCAGAATGAATTGAATAAATTACACTCATAACCTCTCTTTCCTCGCCTTTAATAACCAATTTAATCCTTCTGGTTGTTTAAGAAGATTTTTCACCATATCATAATATTAGCCTTATATGTATTTACTCCTCTCATTTTTGCAATTATTGAAGTGGTAATGGTACCCAAAATAGGCGCCCAAAATAATAGATGTCCAAGAATACACCTATCTTTTTTATGTACCCTAAAGTATTGATTCAATTTCTTGTAACTCTTGCCATTCCAAAGCGCACACTAGTCATCCATTAATCTCACCAGATCCTAGAACAATCAAAAAAAATTGACTTATACATGCCTCAATAGCCATATATGTTTAATAAATTGATTGAAAATACATTGCCATGCCTCAGTATACACTGAATATCAATAAAACATCTTATGACGTCGTAGCAGCCGCAGGAACCTCTTTGCTTTGGGTACTCCGCGAAGATCTGGGACTGACGGGTACCAAATATGGCTATGGCATCAGTCAATGCGGTGCCTGCACGATCCATTTAGATAAGCAACCGATCAAAGCGCGTCTGCTGCCCATCGAACAATTTACAGCAGGTCAAGAAATTACTACCATCGAATGCTTATCTGAAGATGGGGATCACCCCGTCCAAAGGGCTTGGATTGAGGCCCAAGCCCCACAATGTGGTTATTGTCATTCAGGTCAAATCATGCAAGCAGTCGCCTTACTCGAGCAAAAAGAACACCCTACACTTGACGAAATTAAGGCACATATGAATGATAATCTATGTAGGTACGGTACATATATGCGCATTCTTACCGCCATTGAAATGGCTGCAAAAACAAAGAATTCCACCTCTTAATAAAAGCACAATGGCTAAAGATCTGACGATGACAAATAAAATTAACCGAAGAGCTTTTCTCAAAACTTCGGGAGGTGTGACGCTTTTTATAGGCACATCCTGTTTACTTCCCGTTTTGGTGTCTTGTCAAGACGACAAAAAAATCCGCGAGCAGTTAAAAAAATTCACTATCACCGCATGGGTACAACTCTGGGAAGATGGCCGGATGATCATCTACAATCCAGCGGCGGAAATGGGCCAAGGTTCCATGACTTCCCTACCCATTATTTTTACTGAGGAAATGGAAGCGAATTGGTCAAAAGTTCAGGTCGAATTTTCCCCCCAGGAAGCCGATATGTATGGCGGTGAAGGATGGGCACCTGGAACCAAGCTTATGTTTACGGTAGGGAGTAGGACCACTCATAGTTATTACCATGTGATGAGAAAAGCTGGGGCACAGGCGCGTTATGTCTTGTTAAATACAGCGACTAACCATTGGAAGGTGCCTATTTAAGAATTAAGCGCTTCTCAGAGTTTTGTCCTCCATGAAAAGTCTGGACAGAAAATAAGTTTTGGAGAATTGGTTCCCTTACTTACGATGTCAACTGCATTGCCTGATTTTACAGAAGATCAATTAAAAAATCCAAAAGACTTCAATTAATCGGTAAAAATATTCCACGTACAGAAATTCCTGCAAAAGTCAATGGCACTGCTCAATTTGCCATAGATGTACGATTTCCAGATATGGTTTATGGCGCCTTAGAAAGAGGAAAACTACATGGTGCAAGGCCCAAACTACTCAATGAATCTGAAATTTTAGCACAAGTAGGGGTCATGAGAATCGTCCAGTTTGATTACGCCATTGGGTTGATTGCCTCCACCTTAAATGGGTTATTTAGATGCCAAAAAACTATTAAAAATTGATTGGAGTACCACTACGTCCAGCGGCTACCACTCCCAAGAGATTTATTCCCAATATGAAGCGATCGCGGCCAAGAATCAAAAGGGAAGAGTCATTACCGAAATCGAGAATATTGGAGAAGCTCTCCGCAGTGCACATAAAACTTATATAGCCGATTTTAAAAACGACTATGTGTACCATGCCCAGATCGAGCCCTTAAATGCTGTGATCCAAGTCTCTGAAGATTTACAAACCGCAGAAGTATGGATCGGTAGTCAACAGGGAGGGGATACCAAACTAGGTGTTCCAGGTGTGCTTGGCGTTCCCCCTGAAAATGTCAACGTTCATTTGCAGTATCTCGGTGGCGGATTTGGCCGAAGAAGCATGACGGACTTTGTCGTCGAATGTGCGGTACTGGCCAAAGAAATCGATCCCTTACCCCTGAAACTCATTTGGACCAGAGAAGATGATGTCGCCTATGGTGCTTATCGCCCCTTGTCGCTTCAACACCTCAAAGCAACCGTTAATGGCAATGGGCAACTCACAGTCTTCTCTCATACCGTCATCGGAGACGGCGGAAATATCATTGCGGGCGGCGTTAAAAATGACCATTATAACATTCCCCACCAGTTCGCTGAATGGCGAGAAACCAGCCATGGCATTAGATTAAAACATTGGCGCTCAGTAGGTCATGGTCCAAACAAATTTGCCATTGAGTCCCTGCTAGATACCATCGCTTTTGACCAGCACGTGGATCCTATCAACCTTCGAAGAACATTAATGACCCAATCCCAAAAGGCATTGGACACCTTAGAAAAAGCCGTGGAAATGTCCCGTTGGGATGTATCCTCAATCGAGGGACGCGCCAAAGGTGTGGCCTTCGTCGACCATGGTTCGATCGGTACCGGAATTTGCGAAATATCCCTTGATCGAAATACCGGCGCCATTAAAGTACATCATTTCTGGATTGCCTTAGATGCGGGTATGATCATTCAACCCGATAACATCAAGGCCCAAATGGAAGGGGGCATCATCATGGGCATGAGCAGCGTACTCAAAGAACAAATAACCATTGTGGATGGACAAATACAGCAATCCAATTTTCACGATTATTCCTTGTTGAGAATGCAATAGGTTCCTGACAGCATTGAAACTGCATTCATCCCTTCCAGCGAAAAGCCAGAAGGAGTCGGTGAAACCGCTACACCCATTGTAACCGGTGCAATTGCCAATGCTTTTCTAAAACTGACAGGTAAGTACTTAAGACATTTGCCTTTTACGCCTGATCGCGTCTTGACCGTTTTAAATGCCTAGGGTTTCATCCAGATGCTCGTTTAAGGGGTTCGCAGGATTCCTTAGAAATCTAGAATTAAAAAAAGTGGATTGACAAAACTCCAAGGTGGATGAATACCTGAATCTTTCAAAAAGGTGGCCACTAGAAATGATGCCATAGAACAAATTTGGATTTATTAAGGAAAGTCACAAAAACCCTCTGAAAAAAGAGATGGAATGATCCATTACTTCACATATACCTTTTTTGACTTTCCCTGTTGTATATTACCTATAGTCGCCAGTTCTAAACCCACGGTTTTGACCAACTTTAAAAAATCAATTGTGCTTTCAGGGGCTACCGCGACCAAAAGTCCACCGCTGGTCTGCGGATCAGCTAAAATGAGCCGGTGATTTTTATTTTTTAAATCAACTTTCTCACCATAACTCTCCCAATTTCTAGTCGTTCCACCAGGATAGGATCCTTGGTCAAGATAAGATTGTAGATACGGCAATTGAGGTATTGCTTCAAAATTAATTTCTGCACTGGTCTCTGATGCCTCACACATCTCAATTAAATGACCCAGCAAACCAAATCCCGTCACATCGGTCATGGCATGAACACCCTTTAATGTGGCCAACAAGGTCCCAACATCATTGAGTTGAGTCATGGAAGCCAGGGCCAATTTGGCACCTTCTTCGTTCAATAGATTTTTTTTAAGAGCAGTAGTAATGATGCCAACCCCCAGGGGCTTGGTTAAAAAGAGTACATCTCCAGGCCTTGCCCCTTTGTTCTTTTTTAAGTTTTTAACCGCTACTTTACCTGTCACGGCTAAACCAAAAATAGGCTCAAGACTATCTATGCTATGCCCTCCTGCCAAAGGTATGTGTGCTTGCTTACAGACAAATCGCGCCCCTTCAATGACTTGATGGGCGACAGCAGCCGGTATTTCATTGATGGGCCATCCCAAAATGGCTATTGCCATCAAAGGATTACCCCCCATGGCATAAATATCACTTATTGCATTTACCGCTGCAATTCTTCCAAAATTATAGGGATCATCTACGATGGGCATAAAAAAGTCTGTGGTACTAATTACCGCCGTACCATCACCTAAATCAAATACTGCAGCATCATCCTTGTCTTGATTTCCAACTAATAAATCAGGGAAAAGGTTCTCTCTATTTTGCCCTAATATATCATCCAATACTTGGGGGGCTATTTTACAACCACAGCCGGCACCATGACTGTATTTCGTTAATTTATAATCCATTTTTTTTAGCAGTAAGTATCAGTTTTTGAGCAATTTGGTGATCTGTCATTTGTATGGTGCTAATCGAAGTCGCCAGGGTAAAGCCATTGTCTATGGTAGACCTATCATAAGCCTTATCATAATAACTCAGCGCAATGGCACAAGCTTCTGCACCATCACCAACCTCAATCGCTTCTAAAGCCGCCTTAAGCTGCTGTCCTCCCAATCTTTTCTCGATCTTTTTAAAGGCGTGAGCCAGATCTTTTTTTTGAAATCGCCCATAATCATCGACAAGACGATGCACTCGCTGATCAAAGGTGCGCTCTATCACAAATATGGGTGAGTTTCGGAATTTTTTGAACATGGCGTCGGGAATAAAAGCTTGTCCAATAGATTGACTCTCACTTTCAAGCCAAATACGTTTTTTAAGATCGAAAGAAGCAAAACATTCGTAAAGATTATTCTCAAACTGTTCTTTGGTTGGTTGTGGTTCTTGTCCCAACATACCAAAAACAGAACCTTTGTGATGTGCAAGGCCCTCTAAGTCGATGACCTGTTCTTGGAGATCCATTAGTTCATTCAATATGACCGTTTTACCACTCCCTGTTTTGCCCCCTACCAAGATCAGATGGGCATCTTGATCCATGAGAACCTCCCGGCAATGAGTACGGTAGGATTTGTATCCGCCTTCCAATAATTGACATGACATACCAGCGGCTTCCAGTAAGACGGCCATACTTTGACTGCGCAGTCCTCCTCTCCAGCAATGAATCAATATTTTTTTATCAGGAGCCAATCGTGTCGCCTCCTCTATGAAAAATCTTAGTTTTGGACCTATAAAATCTAAACCTTCAAGAAATGCCACTTCCCTACTCGTTTGTTTGTAAAGCGTTCCCACTCGTACTCTCTCCTGATCAGAAAAAACAGGCAGATTAGATGCGCTTGGAATATGTCCTTTAAGGAATTCCCCAGGTGAGCGTACATCTAAAATAACAGAGTCTTTTTTGGCCTCCCAAAGATCAGCCGCTGTGATTTTATTCATAACAGCAAAGATAGCCTTCTAAGAATGAAGGTTAGTCAGAGATTAAAGGAAATTATCAACTTTACGATAAGCAGCTATCACGGCTAATTCTCCCCGTTTTCCTCCCTCGGAATTGCCATGCTCCATTCCAAGGATTCACTGATATCCTTTGGCATGAATATGCTCAAAAATGTTTTGATAGTTTAACTCTCCTGTGGTCGGTTCGTTACGACCAGGATTATCTCCAATCTGAAAATAAGCAATTTCAGACCATGAATTGTCAATATTCGGAATAATATTACCTTCAGTGATTTGCTGATGATAAATATCAAATAAAATCTTACACTATGGACTGTCAACAGCCCGACAAATCTCATAGGCTTGCGGAATTTTGGAAAGAAATTGACCCGCATGATCACGAGGATTAAGTGGCTCCAATACCATTACCAAGCCCTCGGGCTCTAGTAGATCACAAGCTCTGCGTAGTGCTTCAATAAGGTGGGTCGTTTGATATCCTTTTTGAAGTTGCATATCAACATAACCGGGCACTACGGTCATCCATTTAGCATTTACTCGCTTAGCTTAGCGACTTCAATCGAAGACCTAATATCTGCCAAAAACTCATCTCTTAGATCTGTATTGCCACTCGTAAGATTGGGTCGATCCCAATAAATTTTATGACCAACAAATACACCCATAGTCATTCCATTTTTTATCAGAGTTTCCGCTATTTGATTTTGGGTAACCTTTGGACGCATTCGCATTTCATTATCTTCAAAAGATTTAAATCCGGACTCAGCCATAAAATCTAATTGAGACATCAAATCTTCACCTGCATGTGATTTGAACAATCCGAAATGCGGGGCATAATTAAGGTTAAACCTTAAATTATCTACACCCTCCAAATGATCTGTATCAAAAGACTTAAAACCAAATAAAGGCAATGTACTTGCCGCTATGCCATTTTTTAAGAATGTTCTTCTTGACATTTTAGAAATATTTTAAATGAATTTAGTTACGCCTGGAATAGGTACAGGATAGTGACCTTCTGCATTGGGGACTACTGGGGCTGGGTCATTAAATGAGTTTAAATCTGGCACCAATTTAAGGTCTGATACCATAGCTTGGTCCCAAGTCAAAACTTGACCTGAATAAGTAGCCATTCTTCCTAGTATAGCGGTCATGGTACTGTTGGCTCCATTAGGAACATCGTCAAACTGATACGTCCCTGATTTAATCGCTGTAAATAATAAATTATGCTCTTGCTGATAAGGATTCACATCGCCTTGATCTACATATTGATGAATTGATTTTCCATTATTTGAATTCATTGAAGCAAAATTTTCACTGTTTATCCGCAAATGCCCCTTGGTCCCTTGAAAAACTTCTTCCACCCGGTTCATACATCCTCTTTGATGCCTACATTGGCTAGATATTATTTGACCTGCAGGATAAGTGAACTCTACGAAATGGTGATCAAAAATATGTCCATGATCTCTCCCTTTTCTCGTCTCTCGGCCCCCCATTCCTTGTGCACTTAAAGGGTTCGATCCAATAAACCAATTGGCTACGTCTATGTTGTGTATGTGTTGCTCCAAGATATGATCCCCACAAATCCAATTAAAATAATACCAATTACGCATCTGATATTCTAATTCTGTTTGCTGATATTGCCTTTTCCGTACCCATACACCTGGGCTATTCCAATATACTTGCCCAGAGACAATATCACCTATTTTTCCTTTTTGCACCAGTTCATGCGCCGTCAAATAATTTTTTTGATAATGTCGCTGAAGACCGACAATCACATTTAATTTTTTTTGTTTGGCTAATTTTCCGGCAGCTAATATTTTCTTTATGCCTACCACATCGGTGGCCAAAGGTTTTTCCATGAAAACATGTTTATCTTGATTGACCGCATATTCGAAATGTACAGGCCTAAACCCTGGAGGCGTAGTCAAAATAACA
This sequence comes from uncultured Flammeovirgaceae bacterium, assembly GCA_913050055.1. GTDB lineage: Bacteria > Bacteroidota > Bacteroidia > Cytophagales > Cyclobacteriaceae > UBA4465. The sequence continues at coordinate 11,072 of CAJXAT010000022.1, forward strand.
ACGTCTGCCATATCAATGGCTTTTTTATAAGCATCAAATCCAACAAACATCGTTTCTGGGCTTACTTTTATTTGACCAGAATCAGCATGCTTTATGGACAATCCTTTGAAACTATTTTGCAACTGATCTTCAAAAACATCTGCCATAGCCACTAACCTTACTGCAGGATCTGCTTGTATAGCTTGTGCGGCAGCACCCGTTCCTCTACCCCCACAACCCACCAATGCCACGCTGATTTCACCTGCACCTCCCACATAGGCGTAGGCCTGAGTAGGTAGCGCAGAGGCCAATAAGCCTGCTCCTGTACAGGCCGCAGTTTTTCTTAAAAATTTCCTTCTTGCCTCGTTTGTCTGCTCTCTCTTCATTCTATTCAGTATTAATATTCTTGAATGGGTTTACCCCAATATAAATTCATTTCATCTAAATTAAGGCTTTTATTTGATCTCACCACTCTAAAGCCGATGTGAGGGGCATCGGTATGCCACCACAAGCTCTTAGGCAATTGAGGATCTCGCTGCTTTAATTTTGGACTTGAGTAATTTCTTTCCGAAGAACGAAGAGCTTCTTTGGGATCTCGCCATGACCCGCCTCTGAATACTCTCGAGTAAAGGCTCTCCTTTCTTAAAAAAAAATGACCACTATCTGATGCAGCGTCATACCCCTTAGGATCATAATGATCCAACACCCATTCAGCCACGTTGCCATGCATGTCATATAACCCAAATGAATTCGGTTTTTTCAAACCACTTGGATGAAAAGTCCCCTCACTATTATCTGCATACCAGGCATATTCATCTATTAAATTTGGGTCAAAAGAATAAGGCGCTGTGGTCCCTGCACGACAGGCATATTCCCATTCTGCCTCAGTGGGTAATCGATAGAACCTCCCTGTTTTTGCAGAAAGCCATTTACAGAACATAGAAGCTGCATATTGTGTCACGTCAATAACAGGATGATTTGTTAAATTGAAATTAACATAAGGCATGGTAGCGGCTGAAAGACCATCAATCTCCAATACTAAATCACCATAATCATCTGCCCTGATATGATCTTTTTCTCTATATAAAAATTCTTGATAAATTTCCCATGAGATTTCCTTCTCGCTCATCCAGAACGCATCTACATGAACCTCATGTTGTGGGCTTTGGACCCCTATATTTTGAAACCCTTCACCCATACTGCCCATAGTGTAACTCCCTGGAGTAATCGCTCGCATTTTTATAGTTTTCTGATCTCCAAGCACAATTTCCTCGTAATTTTCCAAACGAGTATTGACTGCGGATGGCTGGATCATCATGAGTAAAAAAAGTAAACTAAGGATCAATTTATATAGGAACACAGCGTGACTTGGTTATTATATTAAGCATATTATTTAGAGAAAATTATAATCAAAAGAGCATCACTATTTTTATAAAAGTAGGTAATTAAAATTGGAAGTAAGTCAGTTGTTTGACCCTCAATATGCACTTGTTTTAAAAAAAATATTTAGATAAAATAATTTGGCTAATTTTGTAATCATGAAGTTTAGGTATCTTTTAATCATTTTAATCACCTTTTCAAGCTGCGAGATAGGGTCTGTATTTGGGCCTAAAATTCCCAAAATAGAAATTGATAAAAAGGACTTAGGCTTGAGTTGGGATAGAAAGGGTAAACGACGCTATCACGATGTGTTACTTTCAGGCTATGTCGTTCAAAAAAATGAAAAAAATGTAATTCTAAATAAGATCCCTTTTTATGAAGGATTACAAGAGGGTGATATGTTGGGCTATTATGGTGACGGCACAAAAAGACACCATCGAAACTACCTTCACGGCAAAAAGCATGGAACCCATTTAGGTTGGTATCCCGATGGTTCACTCAAATTTGAATACCATTTTAAAAATGGCATAAACGTGGGTAATCATAAGGAATGGTATCGAGATGGCTCACCCTTGCAAGATCGAAACTATGTCAATGGTCAGGCCATGGGTTCACAGAAAGTTTGGCGCAGAGATGGTAAAATCAGAGCTAATTTCGTCATCCGAGAAAATGGAAAAAAATATGGACTCATGGGTATGAAGCGATGTACCAAAATTGATACAAAAAAACAAATATTAGATCCTTATAAGGGCAAGTAAATGAAAAAAATAATTTGGCTCATGCTCTGTGTGGGATCGATTGCTTGCAGCAGGCAAAAAACAGTAAATGAAGACCTTGAAATTTCGGAAATAGAACTTCCCTTCTATAATGAGCCTACATTCACACCTGAATGGGTCGAAGAGACTGATGAGGCATATGATGACATCCACACCATTGCTGATTTTAAATTTCAGAACCAAAAAGGAAATTGGATCACACAAGATGATCTGGATGGTAAACTTTATGTCGCCAATTTCTTTTTTTCCATTTGCCCAAATGTATGCCCTTTAATGACGGGAAATTTACTTAAAGTTCAAGATACCTTTAAATCTAACCATAATGTCAAAATTCTTTCTCATACCGTCATGCCGTGGGTAGACTCAGTGGGTAGACTTAGAGAATATGCAGATTTTAATGGAATAAATGCTGAAAACTGGTTTCTACTCACAGGAGATAAAAAAGAGATCTACGAACTCGCCAGAAACTCCTATTATGCCGATGAGGGCTTTGGGAAAAACGTGACAGAAGATGATGATTTTTTACATACTGAAAATTTGGTGCTCATCGATCAACACAGACGAATAAGGGGAGTTTACAATGGCACCCTATCCTTAGAAACGAAACGACTCATAGAAGACATTAAGTCTATTTTAGAATGATCATAATATGCCTATCGCTTAACCACCACCAGCATCGAGATTGAGCTCCGAGTAGTTCATTCATTTAGTTAAAAAAACGGTAGCAGTATTGATTATAATAATCAACTTATCCCTTTCTACAGACTTCCTTTAATCCATTACTAGTCTCTATTTTTTCAATTAATTCATTAGACGATTTAAAATAATCCCTATAAAAAAAGGACTTTAATGATGGCAGTTTTCGTTCAACAAAAAAGTAGAATGAATAGGTCACTCAAGAGCCGAACAAAAGATACTCATTACATTTTTTTAAAATACTTGTTGCTCGAACAGCCAGAGTGTATTTATCTCAATTCTGTTCCAAGTAAATACCTTTTATGTGTAGATTTGTCTGAACTTAAGAGTATCATTTAACGACTATTGCAAACAGAGCTATGAAAATGAACAGATTAATACTGCTCGCTTCACTGATTTTCAGCAGTATCATGCTATCAAATTGTGGCGATGATGACAATACGCCAGATACCGTCACCATTCAAGGCAGTCAAGTCACCACCGCCGAGGACTCCAGTACATTAGAATGCTTGCCATCTTCTGCGCCCAATGACATTGCCGTCATTGCTTGCCTTTTTTATGATGAATCGGTAGTTGTTGTTGTGGGAGAAACGAGTCTTAAAATCACGGCAAGCAGTGAACCTGATCATAAGAGCATGTATTATGAAACGACAAATGCTCTGTATGAGGACTATAATGAGGATGACAATGAAGATTTCTATAAAAATCCAAATACAATTGCTTCGATGAAATATACCTTCACACTACCTAGATTCCCTGAAATGTCCGCAAATAATGAAGGTACTCCTTTCGGCCCCATGGGTGTATCTATCAATAGTGTGGTGTTTTACAACCAAGTGGCAGCACCAGGAGATGATATATTAGAAGAACTCAACACTTTTGATCAATATGAAGGACATCCAACCAATACCGGCTCCTATCATTACCACATGGAGCCTACATGGCTAACAGAAATCAAAGGCGACAGTACTTTCTTGGGCCTTTTACTGGATGGTTTCCCTGTTTATGGCCCTGTCGAAAATGGAGTCACTTTAACCAATGATGATCTTGACGATTATCATGGCCATTCCCACTCAAATACCCATTTTCCAGGAGGCATTTATCATTACCATATCACGGCCGACCTTCCGTGGATAAATGGAGGTGAATTTTATGGTGTTGCAGGCAAAGTCACTCAATAAACATTTGAAAAAATGCTTCATTAAAATGAATAAAGGGTAAATTTAGACATATTCATTTTATCCATATGAATCTTCTTAACCAGATACTATTCAATTAAGAGAGATAGACCATGGCATGTTCCATTTTTTTTAGAATTGCTTGAAATAGCCTTTAAATATTTAATTTCGAGTGCTCATATACATTGCAGTGATACAAAAAATATTATATTTCGGTCTTGTCTATCCCATTTCTAGGCTTCCTATTTTCTTGATTTATCGCATATCAGATATTCTTTTCATTATCTTATTTTACTTAGTCAGGTATCGAAGGAATACGGTCGATCAAAATATTAAAAATTCCTTTCCACAGTATTCGGTAAAAGCATGTGAAAAAATAAGTCTTGATTTTTATCGGCATTTTTGCGACCTCGTGGTAGAAAGTCTTAAGCTATTTACGCTTAGTGAAAAAAGCGCCCAAAAACGTATGGTTTACAAAAATATCGAACTCATAGAGCAGCTCTCATCAAAACAAAAAAACATTACCTTAATGGGAGGACATTATGGAAATTGGGAATTATTGGCCATTACCATAAATAATGCATTACCCTATCAATGCAAAGCTTTTTATACCCCTTTAAGAAATTTATTTTGGGAAGACAAAATGAAACAAAGTAGAAGCCGATTTGGTCTTCAAATGGTGAGCATTAAAAAAATATTATCTCATACTAAAGAAGAAAATAATCCATTGCTATGTACCATTTACGGCTCAGATCAATGGCCGAGAAAACCTCATAAAGCTTATTGGACTGATTTTTTAAACCAAGATACTGGATTTCAAAAAGGTGCTGAAAAGTTTGCTAAAAAAAATAATGAAGCTGTAGTTTTCGGTAAAATTAAAAAAATCAGAAGGGGTTATTACGAAACCGAATTCCATCTCATCAGTGAGGAGCCCACCCTGGAAAAAAATGATTTTATAATGGAATCCTACAAGGATATGTTGGAAGCACAGATCAGGGAAGTCCCCGCTTATTATCTATGGTCCCACAAAAGGTGGAAACACTCAAGACCTAATGATTTGGAGCTTTAGTTAAAGATGAAATCACTCAATCTAAAATTTTAAAATCTGTTAGCACATACCTTAACTCCTCATCCTTCATATTTTCTCTCATATTAAAATATATCATAATGGGAAAGCCGTATTTTGGGTCAAAATTATATTCGGATATAAATGGATCTCTAGCGTTTTTCTCCTCTATCAACTCAAAAAATTCAGAAAAGGTTTTACCCATATTATCCCCATTTGAAGTTTCAATACCATTAATAGCCACTATATTTCCGTGATTGATTTCAATAATTTTCGGCTCACGCGTTGAGGGAGGACAGAAGCAACTCAACTTCTGTGTAATCTGATAGTGAACTATTTTTTGACGCTCCCACTTTTTTCGGTTTTGAGCTATCACATCTTCTATTTGATTGGGATTTGACAGACTACAGCCCACAAAAATAAAACTAATTTGAACCCATACCCATATCTTATTCTTCATATCTTCTTATCGTCATATCTTCTTGTCTTAGAATGGTGTTAGTCGAACTAATACTTTGTTAAAAAATAAATAAATTAAATTCACCTTCTTTCAGAACTAGTTTGATCCTTTAATTTTATATCAAGGTTACCATAAAAAAATGAAACTATTTTTATCAATGAGGATGTTTATGGTTATCATAGTTTAATATACATCAAAAATCAGAAAAAATTGAGTATTCAAATTTAACCTCAGCGATACTGTAGACGATTTGTCTTCAGTATGTCAACAATGAAAATGACATCATCACGACACATATTCTGTCAGATTCAACCTTAAGGTTCAAGGACAGAGATCACATCCAAATATTACAAAAAAATTAACAACTCTTTAATGATTAAAAATAATCGCCAAGATACATTTACCTTCGTAGAAATCAATTTTGGCTAAAAAAGGGTAAGTAAATCAATGTAAATAAACCCTCTCATGCAGAAACATATAGTCTTTTTGGACTCAACCTATGACGTCGTGAATAGTCAATTATTTTTATCATGAATGAATGATTTTATATAAATTCTATGTAATTTTAAATGTTGAAATATTTTTTTTTAAAGTAGTGATTACCTTTACTAGGGTAAGAGTATAAATAAGACTTAAGAATACACAAACTAAATATTAATTCATTTATCAAACTGTCATGAAAATAAAAAAGCCAATTTTAACCATCCTACTATTAGCTTCAATAGCTATAGGTCTATATATTATTCAAATCACAGTAGGATTTCCACCCTCAGATGCCACGGGTTCTGCAATCAAAGGAGTTCAAAAAGCAAATAAATATAAAATTGAAGATGATACCGAAGTAGAGCTTGTTGGAGAAAATGTTCAAATTTTACTTCAAAACGATGAATTCCAAGCCTTAATGAAAGACGAAAACTTTACCGAAATGATCGATTCAGAGTCCTTTGCTGAATTAGCAAAAAACACTGACTTTCTTGATCTAACTCAAAATGGTGAGCTTTCGAAACTCATAGAATCTGGAAATTTTTCTGATAATCCGAAGTATAGAAAACTGGTTTCTAATCCCACATTTCTAATCTTAGCCAAAAATCCTGCGTTTATGGAGATTGCAAAAAATCCTGCGTTCAGAAATATTGCGAAAAATCCAGCATTTGGTAATGTGGTCCGCTCATCTCAATTAGGTGTCCTTCAAAAAATGGTGCAATAGAAACTTTAATTTAAAAGGCCCGAAATTAATTGGGCCATTTTTTTGTCCTGCAACCTAAAGTCATACCTCTTTTATCAATAGATTATGGCCAATACTCGACACCATTACCGGCTTAACCATGAAATACCTTTCTTTACTCCTCGTTTTAGTCTCATTTGGTGCTTCTGCTCAAGAAATTTTTCAATCAGAAAATGCTAAAATAATTCATTACGATCCACGAAAAAGTTTTATCCTTCCTTATACTGTCCGATGCTTTGATAACGCCTTAGATTTTCATAAAAGACTATTTGATTATGAGCCCACAGGAGACATTACGGTAGTTCTTGAAGATTTTGGTGATTATGGTAATGCAAGTACCGTGGCATCACCTTTTAATGTAATCAACATAGGACTATCACCTTTCAGTTATGCATTTGAAACATTTCCTGCTGGCGAACGAATCTTTTCTTTAATGAACCATGAATTGGTCCATATGGCTGCTCTCGATAATACCGCCAAACGCGATAAATTTTTTCAAAAACTGTTTTTAGGTAAGGTTATGCCTACCAGCGATCATCCCATTTCTATGTTTTACAGTTTCTTGACCATTCCAAGACTTTATGCCCCACGATGGTACCACGAAGGCATTGCGTCTTACGTGGATACTTGGATGAGTGGTGGGAAGGGAAGTGCAATGGGTAATTATGACGAAATGTTTTTTAGGACTAAAGTCATCGAGGACGCTGAAATTTACAGTGCGCAAGGCCTCGAATCCGAAGGTATCAATAGTGATTTTCAAGGAGTTACTAACTCTTATCTGTACGGTACTCGGTTTATGGGTTATTTGGCCAATCAATACGGCCCAGAGAAGATCATAGAATGGGTTAAAAGGAAGGATAAAAGCAGCGCTTTTTTTTCAAAACAGTTTAAACAAGTTTTTAATTTTTCAATTGATAAAGGATGGGATGATTGGTTGGCCTTCGAAAAGACTTTTCAGCAAAAAAATATTAAATTGATCAAAGAAAATACCATTACCCAAGCAGTATCGATTACCGAAAAAATTCTAGGTTCGGTCTCTTATGCTCATTTTGATGAAAAAAGAAATAAAATTTACGTTGCCATTAATTATCCAGGCAAAGTCCCCTTTTTAGCAGCTATTAAATTAGGAAATGGTGATATTGAACACCTCACTGACGTCAAAGGCGCTGCACTTTTTTACGTTTCTTCCATTATTTATGATGAAGAAGGTGATAAAATATATTTCACCACAGACAATGATGCTCAACGCGATTTGAACAGCTTTGATCTAAAAACAAAAAAAGTAAAACTCTTGAACGAAGATGTCAGGTTTGGTGATTTGGCTTTGAACCCTGTGGATAAATCTATTTGGGGGGTCAAGCATGATAATGGGTTTTCTACAATTATTAGAATTATTAAAAATGATTCCGTAGATAATAACTCTCGGCCATATAGTTCATCTTTCGACGGTATGGTTACCCTTCGATATGGATACGATATTTTTGATATGGATATATCTCCTGACGGTAAATATTTAAGTGCGGCAGTGAGCGATTATAAAGGCACTCAAAAACTTATGCTCTACGAAATCAATGCTTTTACCGGTTTTGAATCCAAGTCTCAAGTATTGTTTGATTTTGATGATGCCTCTCCCCAAAGCTTCAGGTTTACCAAAGATGGCAAATACCTCATCGGTACGAGCTATTTCTCAGGTATTAGTAATGTTTACCGTATTGATTTGAGCACTTTTGATGGTGAAGGTGAAGGAGTTGAGGTTATGAGTAATGCCGCAACAGGATTCTTCAGACCGGTTTTGTTGGACAGTAACCGTTTGTTCGTTTTTGAATATAAGAGTAAAGGATTTCAGCCATCCATTATCGTCAATGAACCCGTTGATGCACTTTCATCAATCAATTTCCTTGGAACTCAAACAGCTGAATCACATGATTTTGTAAGAGAATGGTATACCAAACGACCAAGTCAAGGCCAAGCTTCAGATGATTCAATATCCACTGAAACAACTACTTATAGAAGTGGACAAGAATTTAAATTAACCGCTGCTTATCCTACCTTGATAGGCTATCAAAATTTTATGGGGGTCGGTTATAAATTTAATTTCAGTGATCCTTTGGGATTCACGGAACTGAACGTATCCTTAGCTTACACGCCTACCCAGTGGTTCAATTCTTTGAGTAATGACCCTTACGAATCTAATATTCTCGCTGATGATGAAGTTTTCCATGCCAGCATAGATTTTTCTACTTTGAATTTTTCCTATAGATTCGCCTACAACCCAGCCAATTTTTATGATTTATTTGGCCCCACCAAGCAATCTAGAAAAGGAATCAGTGGCGGCATAGATTGGCAAGCACCCCTGATTTGGAATGCGCCAATTTTTTTGGATTTGGCTTTAGGGCTTAGCGGCTTTTATGGTCTAGAAAAAAGTAATGACTTCCAGCAATTGTCCTACGATGGATTTGATGGTAATTTATATTTTGACTTCTACTCGAGCCTAAGTTACAGTTACATTAAAAATTCAATTGGGGCAGTAGATGATGAAAAAGGTATCACTGCCTCAATAGAAGCCAGCACCGCTTATACGGCAGGTGAAATTTATCCAAGCTTAGTTGGTAACTTAGATTTAGGAATCCCATTACCCATTAACCACACCTCCATTTGGTTGAGATCTGCTTTAGGCAAATCTTTTAATAACGATTTAAATCCCTTTACCAGGTATGGTTTTGCTGCCTTTGGTAATAACTACATAGATTCATGGAATGCGAAACAATATCGAGGTACTTATGCTTTCCCAGGTTTGACCTATTCTGACAATCGCTACATTGAATCGAGAGATTTTGGAAAGCTCATGCTCGATGTCCTGCTTCCCCCTATCAGATATAAGAAATTGGGTTTCTTTAATTTGTTTGCCAATTGGACCCAAGCCTCTGTGTTTGCCTCCGTTTTATATTCACAAAATTATGAAGCTGGGGGAGGTAAAAATCAACAGTATTTTATACTCGGGATACCCCATCCACTCGACAAGTCTTACGATGACCCTATTTGGACGGATACTTTTGTGAATTTCGGAGCACAGATTGACACCCGCATCGTACTTTTCTCCTTATTGCCTTCTACCATCTCTATAGGAATGGCGCGCGCCTATGACGTCATTAGTGAAGATAGTTATGATGAATTCATGATCTCATTGAAATTACTCAATTAATTTCCTTACATAAATTAAAATAAAAATGCTGAAAGAAATCGGATTATTATTACTCTCTCTACTTCCAGGATTAATCATTATCATTTTTATTTTTTTCTCTGACAAGCACGAAAAAGAACCCATCGGGCTATTAGCCATAAGCTTTTTTTTTGGAATTCTCACCTTTGGACTCTCTTATTATACCGGAGACTCCTTGGCAGAACATTATCAGATGGAACCTAATAATTTATGGGATGAATTGTTTTTCGCATTTATCATCGTCGCATTTGTAGAAGAAATATTCAAATTTTCATTTGTAAGATTCATCCTTTATCGGAATCATAATTTCAATGAACCCTTTGATGGCATTGTCTACACAGTTATGGTGGCAATGGGTTTTGCCACCATCGAAAATGTCATTTTTGTGATGCAAGGTGGTGTTACTACTGGTATTGTGAGAATGTTTTCTACCGTCCCTGCCCATGCCACTTTTGCCGTGATCATGGGTTATTACTTAGGAAAGGCGAAATTCAATGAGAAAAAAGTAGCTTTAGATATTGATGGAGATGGCATACCTGACATCAGGTTCAACACCAAGGTCTTTACCTCCTTGATTGCTATCATTGGGTTTGTCATCGCAACCATAATTCATGGATTTTATGATTATTTTTTACTTACCTCGTTCATGCCCGGAATCTGGATCATGGCTTTTATTTCACTATCTATAGCTGTGCTCTTCGCTCAAAAAGCAATGACCTTACATCAAGACGCTTCTCCTTTTAAGAAATCCAAATCATAAGGTCTGAGTATTTTTCGTTTCTTTACAGTTGTGACAGATTGGTGAACTCCAAATCATTTAATTAGATCAAGTCTCATTTAATTAGGTCAAGTCAACTTATAAGATAAGAGCTCATTCACTAATCATACCTCTCAGCAATATCAAATCAGGTGTTCTTGTTAAATATTTATTTATTTAAATTATAAACTCATTTATATTCACCTTAATTTTCGAAGACGAGGAATAATCATTAATGAGTATTCAAATAGCTGTTTCAATAGATGGAATTGAAGGTTTTCTCCTTTTTAAAGCAGGAAAAGACTGGAAGGCCTTTGATTTTTATCAAAAATCTGTTGTCTCCTATTTAGCAAATATCAAAAATATGGATGACTTCCGACAAAGGGGTCGTGAATTGATGAAAGTCCAACTTCCTGATGTCAGATATGAAAAATGGCGACTGAGTCATCTTCAAGAAGTTGAATATAATTATTTAATTGAAAAAGAGATCCAGGATGGTTTTATTTCGGTAGCACCTAAAATATTAAAAGGAACAATCACAGAAATTATGTCAAAACTAGAGAAATGCCAGTCAACTGCAGAAATTTTATTCACCTTAAAAACACTCCTTGATGAGGGCTATTTTGAAATCTCAAGGTCAGAAGGAAAATCTTTTCTCACGTTTTTCAGCCAGACCTTATTCGGTACACATAGAAAGACGGTACTCTATCACTCGTATACAGAATTACTTAAAAAAGGCTTCCCAAGTTATTTTTCTGAATAGTGACTTTAGCAAAAAAAATTCTAGCTTTCTTAAGCTAAAATTTAGAGAAAGAAATTTTTTTACTAGGCTAAAAAAACTCCTTATAAAGTTTATATTCTTATATTCAGAATAAAAAACATCATGAAAAAATTCGTTAAGTGTCTTGATATTTATTTTGATTACCCTCAGCTGCCAACCCATAAAAGCCGTCGTAAAAGCTGAGCCAAAAATGGCAAAAGAAAATTTGGATGAACCAACCGATCCCGATACCTCAGCTGAATGGAAAATATGGACCTATAGTACCGTCACTCCTTTATTTATTGCTTCTGAGTGTGTAATCTTGAATATTGATGGTGTTATTTTAAGAGAAGGAACGAATAGATGGATAGCAATGGCGGCCAATCCAGGGGTATGGCTGATCCAGAAAATGGTTGAAAAAATGCCCATGAAGCTATGGCCATGATAGGAGATGCAAAAAAAATGAAATGGACAATGGCCTCCATGAGTGATTAAATACTAGAAATGGATCATGATGGTTGGGCTTGGATGCTTGATGGAGACATGGGTGAAGACAATTCTGTTGGAATGAGGATAGGTCCCAATGATGAGGGGGCATTGTTGTTAAATCTAAAGAGACGGCAACTGAAGGTCAATGGATAGAATCAGGTCCGTATTTAATGCTAATACCAAAAGATCCTTCAACCCTTATATGAATGACAACCGATTTTAATTCAGGTACACCATACGTTATATTTGCGTTAACAGTTTATGATCGCGTAATGATTCCCATCGAAGGATATTATTAGCGTCAGAAGTGAAATATTTTAAATTGAGAACGGACAAATAAAATTTTCTTGATGATACTGCCCCGAAGAAAGTGCAAACAGTTGCTCTTTCAAATCAGTAATTAAGTAAATTGAATTATGAAAAAAATTATCAGCCTTAGCATAGTGTTCATATGCCTTATAAACACAATTTCTTTTGGACAATTAAAGTTTTTAAAAAATATTGCTGAAGAAGTTATTGAAGAGACGAAACTTGAAGAACTTAATATCGAAAAGGTTCCTTTTTCAGCAGAAGAAGCAGCAAATGCAGTAAAAGAAGCCCTCTCAAAGGGTATCGAAAAAGGAGTTCAAAAGGTTAACAAAGAAGATGGATATTTTAAAAATAAATTGATCAAAATTCCATTTCCTAAAGAAGCCGAGCAAATATCAACTACACTCGCAAAAGTACCTGGCGGACAAAAAAAATGTGATGAGGTTGTTTTACTTATTAATAGAAGTGCTGAGTTGGCTTCTAAAGAAGCACTAAATATTTTCATAGGAGCGATAACAGCAATGGAAATATCAGATGCTATTGCTCTTGTGAATGGTGAAGAAGATGCGGCCACTCAATATTTAGAAAAAACAACTAAAAGTGAATTGATCCTTAAATTTAGACCCATCATAGAAAATGCACTTCAACAAACAAGTTTTACGAAATATTGGGGTGACGTGATGAAAATCTACAACAAAGTTCCCTTTACTAAAAATGTCAATCCCAATCTCGCCGAATATGCCACTGAAGAGGCAACTATTGGGCTCTTCAAAATGATTGAAGAAGAGGAATCTGCAATACGAAGCAATCAAGCTAATAGAACCACAGCTCTTTTAGAAAAGGTATTTGGTCAATGAGATAAATCCACCAGCCTTTATAAAAGTCGAATCAATGTAATAATGATTTAAATATGTAGTTAGATCATCTTAAAGATTCAAAAGTAAGACTTAACCCGACCATCGGCGGCGAACCATGATGGTATCTTGAGACTGACCAAAGAAATTTCAGAAAATATAAGATCATATTTTCTTAGTTAGGAATTATTCAACCATAACTATAATCTTAAAGAAACTCTATTGAATGATGACATGGGTAACGCATTCATGTGAAAAATGGCCATGATAATGTTATGAAAAGCCTTAGACATTCATTGATCACTTTTAACATCCAATATAATAATCATTCAACCTGTGATAACTAATAAAGTCAAGACATCTAGATCAATTGAATGAACAAAATATCAGAGCAAGACATGAAAGTGGAACGGTTAACAAATGAAGTGCAATGAAAACAATAACGATGTCCCTTTTCCAAAATATAAATAGATTCTCGATGAATTGAATGATTATTTTGATAAACCCTTCATAGCTGTATCATCAATAATTAATTTACCCTTTTTTTTAACATTTCAAGCTATCGAATACCTTTTCCAAAGCGGGTAATAAATAAATAATAAATCACTAAAACCGGTGCAATGACAAAGATAAGTATGGGCAGTTTCTCTACCGAAAAAGCATCTAATATAAAAGCCAACAACATTACGATGGACACTATGGAAATAATAAGTAACAGATAGGCAATCAGTTTTGGATTCATTTTTTTCTTTTGATTCGTTCAATACGCATTAACACTTTTGAAGTTTATAAAATCTCGCAAATTTGAATAGGGATGAAAAATGCCCCGATATAATTTCCTAGATTTCATCTTCTAAACAGGAATACTAGAAACAGTCCTATAAAGCTAAAAAGAATAGAATTAAAACTAAAATATTAAACGAATTACCTAATTTTACGAGAGCAATTTCATAAAAATGAATTACTGGTCAAAGATTTCTAATTTCATTTGTCTCACCTTGATAGGCTTACTCACTACCATTTTATCCTGTCAGGACGAGGGACCAAACAATTATATACTGGATATAGATATTGTTCCGATCAACGGCGGTACTGTCTCTCCGTTATCAGGAACCTATAATGTGGGTGACACAATTACTTTGACTGCAATACCTAATGAATATTATATTTTGAACGAATGGCTTGAGGACTCGCTTGTCTCACTGACCGATCCCTATAAATGTTGCCTCACTTTTATCCTAGATGGTCAAAAAAACATAACGGTAACCTTCACACTCACAGATAGCGATAACGATAACATACCGGATAAAATTGATCTCTGCGATGATACCCCTGAAGGACTTACAGTAGATCAGAATGGCTGCGCAGCTGTCCAAAAAGATACTGATGAGGATGGTGTCAATGATGCAATTGACATTTGTCCTAATACACCAGATAATGAAAATGTTGACGAGAATGGATGTCATGTAGTTTTGGGAAATTATGCTATTGGGGGTGTCATTTTTTATATCGATGAAACATTGAACCATGGATTAGTTGTCGCTCTCAATGACAATGAACCTGGAGAATGGGGATGTTCAGATGAAGAGATATTAAATGCAAATGATAGTACTCTCGGATCAGGGTATAGAAATACTTTAGCGATTCTAGCGTCTGATTGTGAACCGGCTGGTATTTCTACGATTATTGCAGCTTATTCGGCTACTACATACACCAGCGAAGACACCTTGATCAATGATTGGTATTTACCCTCAATTGATGAATTAAAATTATTGTATCAAAAAAGAGAATGGCTCGATGATAGCTTAACAGTTTATAACGGTACACGATTTGAAAATACTACCTATTGGAGCTCTACCCAAGACAGTGCTGATAAAGCTAAATCAGTAAGCTTTGGTAACGGATTGACGAAAAGTAGTTATAAAGTGAGTGTCAATAAAGTACGCGCGATCCGAGCTTTCTAATGTCTTTAATTCGACTGGTGACATCTGAGATAAAAGAATAAAACCCCAACTTATCCAGATACTGAGTTAAAGATCTTATAATGACCTTCATTACGATGAAAATAAGTGGACACACAAAGTTTTTCTTAGTTAAGCAATCGAAAAAAAGAGGGCTAAGAACTTAAAAACATCAGTTACCTATCAAGCATCCCACTGTTTAATTTATTTTCTGCATTCCTTTTATAACTACATTGTCTGTCCCTGAAGGATCGCAAGGATAACCGAAGGCAAGTAATGCCCTTTGTCGGTCATTGATTGTATCATAAAAATCGTCTAAAAATTTAAGTGTCTTGATTTTATAGCTTGACCTTATTTCCTTATTATCCTCATAAATTGCATAAATAGCTCACTTTAATCTATTAAATTTATCAAAGACAGGCTGATACACTGACATCTAACTGATACTATAACCTCTATATCTTCGGATAGGAACATTACTCAGTTGAAGTGCTGGAGCAGGCTTAGGATAAGGAGATCTGACAATACCCGCATGATCGCAATCATAACGTACCGCAATGGGTAATTTATTCTGCCCATTTTTTATCAATTTAATGTTTTGTTGATACTGAACTGACCAATCCGTATTGGCTATGAGGTATTCAGAAACGGCCATCTCTAAAAATTTAACTTTATCAAGTTGAGTAGGCTTATAGCCAATTTTCTCAAATAATAAAGCCTGATTTCTTTGCACCATCTGGTCTTCATTCTCTAATAACAGGCCATAATAAGTATGTGTTTTTTTTCGCTTTAAAGTATCGTAAAATGAAATTTTTAATAATTACCACTGAAAGCTTAGAGGTGAAAAAAGATTATATCGTTTATATACCAGATATTCATGTACCGTATACTCATCTCCTTGAAATGGAGTTATCAATTTCATCTTTTTTGACCAGAAAAAAGCATATTATCCATAAATCCTGAGTGAGGGAAGTTCAACATTAAGGGTGGATATTTACAATTAGATGCTGATTTTCGGAAATTCAATCTTGATTTTATTTTAAGCGGTATACTCACCTTTTTTTGATCTGAAAAATAGAACAATTCAGCAGGTTGATATTGAGAATCATCACCATGATCTTTAAAAACAGTTTTGAGATCTCCACTCAAGGTAAGTTTCAACACCTCCTCTGTAAATAGCTGAGGCATCTGTCCTAGACTCTCAAGGTTACCAAATAGTACAGAGAAAATTAAAAGGAAGGCTGTGTGTCCTGAATTTGATTTTTCTTTTAATTCATTCATAAAGAAATATGAAATGTCATTTACCATAGATGATCAATAAATGGAAATTAATTATTTATCCTCACATAAATAGATTAGAGAGAACAAAATTGGGCAGTAAGATTCTACATGCTTGATTTTAATAAGCATTTATGAGATCCGAAAGTCATCTCATCTACGCATTGTGAATCTTTTCTGCGCCCACTACTTAATCGAGAATTAAAAAAAGCCAATCATGTGATTTGGACTTTTACAAAAATTGTGGATAATAATTATTTGGATTCCTGCCGGAATTGATCGAGCCAAACAATTTTATTATTTACCACATAATAGCTTTCATAAATTTTTGATTTAATCGTATCTCCGTCTGGATTGATATCGTAGGAGTTAAAAAAAGCTTGAACATGCTCCCCTCCCAAGGCCGGATTTAAATCAACCGAATAAGCACGGTTAAATGTCCATCCTCCCGTAGTATCTTCAGCTACATTTTTTTGAAAATCCTCAAATGATGTAAATACCATTCCCTTATAAGTAGTAATTCGCAAAGTATCTACAAAATAATTTTTCATAGCAGCATAATCACGTGCGACCCAGGCCTTATCAAGTGCTTTAACCAAATCAATAGGTTCTTGAGTGCCTAGATGCCATTTAAACTCCTTGAGCTCATCATTTGAATGAAATCCAATAGATCTCTCTACTGACTCAACCACTGTAGGAGCGGGCGGAGTACAGGAAAAAGCAATTATGATAATAGATAATAGGTGTAAGTTTTTCATAGTTTTATAGTTTTAGTCTTGGCGTAAAATTTGAAGTTAGCTATTTCTACTCTCCATATAGAATACATATCACAATAAATCAATAAAAGACCACTCAGAAATGGCGTGATGTTATTGTTCAAAAAAAAGATATCATCAAAAAACTTATTTTATAATAGCAAACCAATCCTCTTTAACAAAAACATATTTCCTATTAAGGCCTTGTTAAGAAAAACATAATTGCAAGAGCTATTCTAGACTTAATATCAACCTGCATAAACAACAGGTTGATTGATCTCATGGAATTATATATAAGCTTAAATTAATTAATTTCTCATTTAGACTACTTATTTAAATTAATTTTCTTGTACAATTTATAGAATTGTGAACATAGATCAACTTAAAGCTGCGATTAGGACGGTCAATGACTTTCTTATT
>CAJXAT010000023.1 GCA_913050055.1 uncultured Flammeovirgaceae bacterium
ACTGAGCTACGCTCACCATACAAACACGAGAATCGCGCCCGGCAGGACTCGAACCTGCAACCTACGGCTTAGAAGGCCGTTGCTCTATCCAGTTGTGCTACGAGCGGTTTGCTCCAAAACATTATACTCATAATAACACCTAAGTTGATGTGTGTCAACTCAAAAATAATTTTTTTGGTAAATAAAAGTGGATACCCCGTCGAGCGAGATTATCAAATGTACTTACTGTTCTTTTTCCTGCTACTGTTAAAACACGGTTGGTGTATATATCTGTCGTCAAGGTACAATCAGAGCCAGCTGCCAAAATCTCCTGATCACCAGCATCAGTTTCAAATTTGAACTCATAATCCCCAGTAGCTAAGATCATGGTTGATTCCCACATACCATCACCATCTTCATCTGTCATAGGCTGAGCAGACGACCAATTGTTCCAGTTACCTATAACAGCAGGTATAGTTCCCTCTCCAGTATAATCATTGAAATTCAACATAAAAGTTACTTGTGTTGAATCTGAAGGTTCAACCTCCTCACAAACCGGCATCTCTGGCTCGTCAGAAGCTACTTCGTAACTTACAAAAGTAAATGACCAAATGCCACCATTTGCTTCAGTAACTGTTTCTAGGACCAATGTATCAACGTCCGCGTCTACTATTTTTGCAACAGTATAAATCACTTCAGTCTGAGGTACAAATACTTCATCCGTTGAACCTACCTTAGCTAAACCCATGTAGGCACCCTCTCCTGATAAGGTCAATGTCTCATCTTCCATACTGTAGCTGTAGTCGAAAGTACCATCGCCCCAAGATGACAAGTCTACCCCATCTACACTCAACCAGTTCTCATCAACACCTGTATCAAAACAACCTAAGATTGCAGAACGACCATCTTCGCCCCAAAAATCTACTCCTACTGAACGAGTCATGGTGCCATCAACATTAAACGTAAATGTATCATCTAAAATACAATCTCTCTCACAAATTGCCTGGCCTGTTCCCAAAGCCCACCAAATTTGAGACCGATCTTGCGGTAATATTGCATAGGGGTAAGTATTCATAGAAATGTCTCTAATCAACTTCCATGTCTTACCCTGCGTTCCTGCCAATAAAGCACCTGCCGCCTGGGGATCCACGACATTTATGGTTTCTTCTCTATCATCAGATCCGCCCGCACCTGTGGCAGTAAGTATTACTGTAAAAGAACCTGCTTCATCGTAGGTATGCACCGGACTTTCATCGGTCGAGCTATTACCATCACCAAAATCCCAAGCATACGTATCAGCATTTACAGATTAATTCATAAAAGTAACCTTAAGATAATTATCTGCATCTATTTCGTAACTCCATCTAGAGATCGCATCATCTGTAGTTACGCCTGTAGAATCATCATCATCATCGCTACATCCTGAGAAAATAGCGAAGGAACCTAATAAAAAAAGTAAGCTCCAAAATTTTATATTCTTCTTCATTTATCTAAAATTTATTTATTAATTGTTTTATTCATTAAAATTTAATACCCGTCATTTTGGGTCATATTACCACCAGATAAATCTATCTGACGCAGTGGAATGGGAAAATGCTCATGCGTTCCTTCCTCAAAACCTAAATCAGCAAGTATTGTTGCTGCTCTTCCAGTCCTCACCAGGTCAAAGAACTTTTCTCCTTCAAGACCTAGTTCAACATCTCTTTCATGATAAATTGCCGACAACAAGGTAGCTCCACTGCTGGTAATATCTGCTAACACAGCATCTGGATCAGATGCCGATCTTCTCGCTCTAGCCCGTACTTGATTTACTAAATTTCTTGCTAAGACTTCATCACCTTGATGATAATGCGCTTCTGCCGTCAACAATAATACATCCGCATACCTGATCACACGATCATTGACCTCACCATTCATCACGGGATCACCTATGCTGATCAACTCATGCTCGCTTCTACAAGCAAAATACTTTTTTGAATAATAATCATGGTCAAATCCAGTAGAGCTTTTACTTAGTGTTCCTCGATCACACAATTCATCTCCGATTTGGAATACCGAAGCACTCATCCTTGGATCACCCGATTCAAATTCATCTATAAAACTTTGTTGTGGAATATTAAATCCCCAGCCACCATAGGCACCTCTGGGAAGTTGGTAAACCACTGCTAAATTACCATCATTGGCACCGTTCACATTGCCCCAATAACCACCCCCTTGAGAAGATCTTTGAATTTCAAAGATAGATCCAGGTCCATTTTCTCCAGCAATCGTAAAAATGTCTTCATAATCAGCATCTAGCGAGTATTGATTTGTATTAATGATAATATCACCCAATATCACTGCATCAGACCATTTTTCTCGATAAACCAAGGTTTTCAATAAGAGTGCTCTTGCCGCACCTTTGGTGACCCGACCATAATCATCAAAACTCAACTCGCTTCTCAATCGCAAATCATCGATCGCTTCTTCTAAATTAAGCTCAATAAAATCCCAAATTTCATCCTCACTAGCTCTCCCCATTTGAAATTCGTTCGGTGCTAGCACGTGATCAACCAACGGTACTCCACCGTAGGCTGTCACTAGATTAAAATAATAAAAGGCCCTTAAAAATTTTCCCTCCGCCATCATTTGAAATTTTGTTGAATCGTTCATTTTGATCTCCGGCAACATATTGATCAATGCGTTGGTACGATAAACCCCTTGATATTGCGCGGTCCAATCACCATTCAAATGGATATTACTAGGCACGTAGGAGAAGGAGTTAAAGGCTTGCAACTGAGGTTGATCATTGGGTCCACTACCTCCAGGTCTCACATCCGTTGTGGTGAAATTTCCAAAAAACCATCTGAAATGGTATACACCGGCACTGAAATTATACTGTAGAGGATCATAACTGGCTATCAAGGCTTCAAAAGCCTGTGTTTCGGAAATATAATAATTACCATCCATCGTTTGTAGTAAAGGTAATTTTTCTAACTCATCCTCACATGACCAAAACAATATTGAAGCAAGAATCGAAAGTAATAATAGTTTTATTCTCATTGAATTATATTTAGAAAGTAATATTAAATCCTGTGGTAAAAACTCGGGCCTGAGGATAATAACCTCTATCAATACCCACATCTAAGTTGGCAGATTGGTCATTGCTGAAGCCATTAGATTTTCCTATTTCAGGATCCATTCCTCTGTAATTCGTAAAAGTGACCAAATTTTGAATATTAACATACCATCTCAACTTTTGGACAAACGCCTTCTTTGACAAGTTTTTGGGGATGGTTACTCCAAACTGAATATTCTTCAGCCTTACAAATGAACCATCTTCGACAAAATAATCAGAAACTCTAAAGTTTCCATTGCGGTCATTGATTATTGCTCGGGGTTCGGTGAAAGAAGGATTTTCATCTGTCCATCGATCTAATCGATAAGCAGGACGGTTTTGAACTCCCAAATCCCACCTAGTAGTTGCATTAAAAATGTCATTACCAATGAATGATTGCACAAAGACAGAAAGGTCAAAAACTTTATAAAAAATATTTCCAGTGAAGCCTAAAATGGCATTAGGATAAGGATTACCGATCATGGTCCTGTCGTCTGAAGTGATTTTACCATCAGCATCTAAATCTGAAAACATAAAATCTCCCGGAACAGCGTCCGGTTGAATCTCTGCGCCTGTAGCATCTACATATTCCTCTACTTCGAATTTATTTTGGAACACACCCAATACTTTATACCCATAAAAATAACCGAAAGGTAATCCCTCCTCCATTCGTGTGATATTTCCTCCTACGCCTTGATTGAACCCGGAAGCAACGGGTGTAGATATAAGTCCTAAATCGGTAACCTCGTTTTCAATAAAGGTGGCATTTAATGCTAAGTCAAACGAAAGGTCATTCATCGATTTCTTATAAATCAATAAAAGCTCAAACCCCTTATTCACAATTTCACCGGCATTGACAAAAGGAACATCAATAAAATTGACTCCAGTCCCTATGATAGCGGGTTCTTCTTTTCTAATTAGAATATCGGTCGTTCTTTTCAAGAAATAATCCGCTGTAAATTGTAATTTATCTTGAAAGAAAGATAAATCTAGTCCTATGTTTGTCTGGGTACTCACCTCCCATTTTCTATCAGGGTTAGCAGGTGTGGTAGCCGCTGAACCTTGATAAATAGATTGCCCTAAACCAAAAACATATCTTATACCCGGCTCACCTGCGCCATTATTTATGGTGCCAATAAAGCCATAATCATCAATTTTTTCATTACCATTTCGACCCAAGCTAAATCTCAATTTAGCGAAATTCATAAAACTAGGCAACTCAAGAAAGTCCTCTTTGGTCAAAATCCAACCCAGAGACAAGGACGGGAAAATTGCATATCGATTATTCGTGCCAAATCTAGAAGAACCATCTCTACGGACGGTCGTAGTCAAGAAGTATTTCTCCGACCAGTTATAATCCAACTTAGCAAAATAACTAAATAATGCGGATTCCGTTAATCCCTCATAAGCACCCAGTAGATCCTGATTACCCAAACTGTCAGAGGCCAAGTCCAAAGTCAATCCATAAATATAAGCTGAATCTGGAGAATTAAAAGGTAAATTACCTAAACTTAAACCCAGTTGTTCATAGTTTCGCTCTCTATAAGTAGATCCGGCCAAAATCGAGAAATTATGATTCCCAATGGCCTTATTATAGGTAATTATGTTTTCCCACATAATGTTGGTCCATTTTTGACGAGATTTATTCACCCCGTTCATTAGGTTTTGCTCATGTGTATAGAAACCTGTGGGGTCTAAATTGTACGATTGAGCAAATTCAAAAGTTTCAGCGAAAGTCAAATCTAATGATCCTGAAGTTTTAAAAGTCAAGTTTTTGATAGGTTTTAATTCTGCAAAAACATTGCCAATGATCTGATTGCTCGCAAAAGAATTATTGAACTTATCAATACGATTTAAGGGATTTTTTATATCCCCTACCACCAGTTGTGAATAGTTATAAGTTCCATCATCTTTAAAAATAGAAGTCGAAGGATCTATGTTTTGTGCGAATGCAACTGGTGAGGCAAACTCATTGTTTTCTGCAATTCCATTTCTTTTCAAACGTGTGAAATTAATATTCTGCCCAATAGAGAAGGCTTTGTTCAGGTCTTGATTAGTTTTCAGTCTAAAAGTGTACCTCTCATAACCCGACTTGTCCCTGCCCAAGATACCTTCCTGATTAAAATAGGAACCCATGACACTATAAGTAGCGCTTTCACTACCTCCTTGCGCACTGATTTGATGGGAGGTAATGGGCGCATTATCGAATAAAGCATCTTGCCAGTCTGTACCCACCCCTAACGCAGAGGGATCATTGAGTACAGAAAACTGGTTATCATCAGCAAATAAACCCTCGTTTGCTTCGAGCATCAATTCTGCATATTGTTGAGCATTTAAAACAGAACTCTTCTTTGGTAAACTTTGGGTACCTGTGTAAAAATTATAACTTATTTGCCCCTTTTTGTTTTTTATACCTGTTTTTGTAGTGATTAATACAACACCGTTGGCGCCGTTAGTTCCGTATATTGCAGCAGAAGCCGCATCTTTAAGTACAGATATGGATTCGATATCAGAGGGACTTAGAAAATCCACGGCGTCAAACCACACTCCATCCACCACATACAAAGGATCGGAATTATTAGGTGTTCCTACCCCTCTGATTCGTACAGACAGTGCGTTGCCTGGCGATCCCGAGCTTTGTGTGATTTGTACACCAGAAACGCGACCTTGTAAAACTTGTTCTAGGCGTGCCGCAGGCAATTTATCTATCTCATCAGCCATTGTGACAGATACAGCCCCTGTAATGGCACTTCTTTTTTGGGTACCGTAGCCGACCACTACAATTTCTTGTAATTCGGTAAAGTCTTCAGCCAAAATAACATCTATTATGGATCGCGAGCCGATGATCACTTCCTGCGTCTGGAGACCTATGAAAGTGTAGACGAGTACACCTCCCTCTTCTGGGACACTAAAAGTATATTTCCCTTCTAAATCAGTCGTCGTTCCCGTTTTTGTGCCCTTTAGAATTACATTGACTCCAGGAACTTCACCCCCATCTTCTGTAGAGACCTTTCCTGAAATCAATCTTTGTCCTAATGACGTATTACAAAATAGCAAACACGCTGTTCCGAAGAATATTATTCTTTTCATGGTTCTTATAAATGTTAAAAATTTAAGAGGTGATTGTTGAAGACATCGAAGGCAATCACCAAAACATGATTACTTCTTTATATTTTTTTTTCGATCGTTTCAATTTGGCGAGCAATATATTCATTTTTTATAAGATAAAAAATTACAACAGTTTGAAATGATGTTTAAAGTATGAATTCAAAGTTTAACAAGAACAAAAAATAATAAACAACTATTCTTTCTCAATTTGTAACTCTTAATGTTCTCATAAGGATGTGACTTTCTACAGGTACACTTTTTGACTTGAGAAGCCCATTATGACGTGCTTTCAGTTCCCTTTTTTATTTAATAAATATCATATTGACTTTGAATGATCGCACGTTGACGCAATAGGTTTTGCTGAAATTTTTGACTTTCATCTTTTTCTTCTATCAATAATTTCAACCGCCAAGACTGACAATAAAGTTGCAAATAATCCGTCCCTTTAAACATGGAGATGAGCCGGTAAGGAAATGCTAAGACGCTCGGTTCCTGACTTACACCCAACCAGATCAAAAGACCTTTTTTTCGAAACTCAATTTTACAACTAAATACATCCGATTGTTTGTTTACTATGGCTATGATTTCGTCATCAACATCGATCAAAGTAAATCCCTGTATACTAGGATTCGCTGGACTGATTTTGTCCGGAGACACCAAGGTGCTTCCTACCATGTCTCTTATTTGCGAAAGCATTGCCGTATCTGGATTTGAAAGATTGAAAAGCATATTTCCTTTTTACAAAAAAAACCCTAATCCTCGTAACACAAAAGAATATACCTAAATATCTGACCAGATTAAATTACTCTGATTTTTTTTCTACACATCCTTTGAAAGTATACTAAAAACCTACATTATCATTAGCTTTACTTTCATGACATCAAAAGCACACATTGCTACCGTAAATTACGAAGACCTTATCTCTCATAATCCAGATCGGAAATTAAACTTCATCGCGCATTTAGGAAAGTCATTGGCTGAAATTGGATTTGTATTAGTAAGTAATCATGGAGTTACTGAGGCTTTACGTAATGAACTTTTCAGTGCTTCTAAAAAATTCTTCGAACTCCCCGAAGAGGTCAAATTTAAGTATGAGTTTCCAGAGTTGGCGGGGCAAAGAGGTTACATTGGTAAATTTAAAGAAACAGCCAAAGGATTTAAAACCCCCGATATGAAAGAGTTTTATCATATTGGTCAAACAATCCAAAATTCCATTGGACCTGACTATCCACCTAACATTTGGCCTGAAGAAGTGCCCGAACTTAAAGAGGTTAGCCTACGCATTTATAAAACATTTGAAGAAACTGGCCGAAAATTACTTCAAGCCATAGCTTTGTTTTTGGACCTCTCGGAAGATTTTTTTAATGGGAAAATTCATGCCGGCAACTCTATATTTAGATTGCTTCATTACTTTCCAGTACGAGATATTTCCAAAGTGCCCGTAGGATCCGTTAGAGCGGCCGCGCATGAGGATATCAATTTGATTACCTTACTCATGGGAGGAAGTGCTGAAGGATTGCAAGCCAAGACCAAAGCTGGAAAATGGATTGATATTAATCCTCTTTCTGATCAAATTGTTGTAAATATTGGCGACATGCTTCAGCGACTGACCAACGGCCAACTGGTCTCGACCAGTCACCGCGTAATCAATAAAAATCCGCTATTAATGAAGAAATCAAGATACTCGGCACCCTTTTTCTTGCACCCCGTTCCAAGTATGGATTTGAGTGCACTCCCCGGTACAGTAAACCAGCATCAACCCAAAAAATTTCAAGATATGACGGCGGGTGAATACTTAAATGAACGTCTCGAAGAACTTGGGCTAAAATAAAAAATATGAATCCTAAAACAGCAAGTTTAATTGAGTCACTTCAAAAGAAATACGGCGGT
The DNA here is from genome assembly GCA_913050055.1 of uncultured Flammeovirgaceae bacterium. GTDB lineage: Bacteria > Bacteroidota > Bacteroidia > Cytophagales > Cyclobacteriaceae > UBA4465. The sequence goes on from CAJXAT010000023.1 coordinate 8,075, forward strand.
ACTCGAGAGGATCTCAATATCCATTTAGAAGGGTTATTGCATGCAAAGCCGATCACCTATTGGAATTACATACAACTTGAATCCCTGCTAGGTACCCAAAATCCGAGAACCAAACATCCCGATGAAATGGTATTCATTGTATACCACCAAACCACCGACCTCATCTTTAAAATGATTTTATGGGAGATCGACCAAATAGCGGTAGAAAAAGATTTAAAAGCAGTCTTTTTTACTGAAAAGCTGACCCGGATCAGTAGATACTTCGATTTACTTTCAAATTCATTTGAAATCATGAATGAAGGTATGCACGTAGACCAATTCATGAAATTTCGTACCACCTTGACGCCCTCTTCTGGCTTTCAAAGTGCCCAATATTGGTTGATTGAATTTGCCTCAACCGAGCTGATCAATTTAATTGATAGTCGTTTTAGAGCGACTATTGACCGAAATACCCCTTTTGAACAGGCCTATGAGCATCTTTACTGGCAAGCTGCTGGAAAAAATCATGATACCGGTGTCAAGTCAACGATGCTCATTGAATTCCAAGAAAAGTATATGGATGATTTCGTAATCTTCACGGAATATTACCACAAAACCAATCTCTGGACTCGATTTAAAGGACTTCCCAAAGAAATTCAAAATGAGGTTGAATTGCGCAATGCCATGCGCCATTATGACCATACCGTCAATGTCAAATGGGTAATGTTTCACTATAAAACAGCCGCCAAATACCTAAAAAGCACCACAAACGTAAAGGCTACTGGTGGTAGTAATTGGCAAAAATATATGCACTCAAAATACCAAAAACGAATCTTCTTTCTATATTTATGGACTCTTGAAGAACAAACCCAATGGGGTATAGATAATTTAAAAGGCTATAAAGTTTTAACAAAATAAATGATCCCATTGAGTAAATTTAAATTACAACTATCCGTCAATAATATACGGCTAAAACTCCTTTTTTTGCTGCCATTCATGCTCTTAGAGTTAGGCAAGATAAGCGCGCAAATAATACCAACGTCCCCACGCGAACAAGCATGGGTGGATAGCCTAATGACTACCCTCAGTATTCGAGAACAAATCGCCCAATCTTTTATGGCGGCCGCTTACACTCACAATGACGAACCGAATGCTGACCTGATAGGTTTAATCCAAGATATGGGCATCGGTGGTATTATTTTCATGCAAGGAAATCCCATCGATCAAGTCAAGGTCAATACTATCTATCAAAAAGAAGCTAAAATACCCCTCTTTATGGCAACTGATGCCGAATGGGGACTCAGTATGAGATTATCTCAGACATCGGATTTTCCTTTTCAAATGGCTCTTGGGGCCCTATCGGATGATGATCTTATTTATGATATGGGATTTGAAATCGGACTTCAAATGCGCCGATTAGGTCTGCACATTAATTTTGCTCCAGTCATTGACATCAATAATAATCCCCTTAACCCAGTCATTAATTATCGCTCTTTTGGAGAAAGCCGCATACGTGTGACCCAAAAATCAATCGCATACATGAAGGGCCTGCAAGCGGCCGGTATCATGGCTGTCGCGAAACATTTCCCAGGTCATGGTGATACACAAAAAGATTCACATTATGATTTGCCGATCATTGAGCATGACAGAGCTCGATTGGACAGTATCGAACTCTACCCTTTTCGGAAACTTATCCAAGAAGATGTTGACGGCATCATGATGGCACACATCAATGTCCCCGCTTTAGATGCTACACCTAAACGGGCCGCCACGTTATCTAAAAAAATAGTCACTGACCTATTAAAAACGGAAATGGGGTTTAAAGGATTGGTCTTTACCGATGCCATGAATATGAAGGGGGTTACCTCGGGACATGATTTGGGTGAACCGGAATTAATGGCATATTTGGCCGGAAATGACATCATTGAATTTTCTTTAAACATCAGCGCATCCATTGCACAAATCGAAGAAGCTCTCAAAACAGGAAGCCTTAGTACCGATCAAGTTAAGCTAAAGTGTAGACGTATTTTACATCAAAAGTACAAGCTTGGGCTTCACAAAAAGTTCTTTCAAAAATCAGAAAATCTCATGCTAGATATCAATAACCAAACAGCAAGAGACTTAAATAATACTTTGACCAAGGCTTCCTTAACGGTATTAAAAAGACAATTCTTGGGATTGCCAATGGAGGGTAGAATAGCCACTTTGTCTATCAATACAGATACAATAGCACCGTTCCAAAAAGAGGCGATCCGATTAGGCTTTAAAAATCACTTTTACCTCCCCAGGAAAGCAACCCGAGATCAAATCAATGAAATAGAAAGAAAACTAGAAGATTTCGAGCGCATATACCTCGGTGTCATCCAGTCAGGTCGTCGACCCTATGGTCAAATTAAAATATCAAATCAAAATTTGACCTTTGTCAACGAACTAGCACAAGATCCCCGTGTGATGATCGGCTGGTTTGGAAATCCGTATACCTTAAATCAATTTAACACCCTTCATCAAGCATCAGATTTGGTCATAGGCTACCAAAACAATCCAGCTACTCAAGCTGCTATGACTCAGCTTTTTTTAGGAAGTGGTATAGCCTCAGGTACCTTGCCTGTAACGGTAAACTCGTATTTTAAGTTGGGTGACGGCATAATCATTCATAAAAAGCCAGAAGTAGGTGCCGCACAATTCGATGCCTACCTACCCCTTTTGCAGAATAAAAAGGTGGGGCTTGTAGTCAATCAAAGTTCTACCATTGGATCCCGACATTTAGTAGATACTTTATTGAGTTTAGGTATTCAAATAACTAAAATTTTTGCTCCTGAACATGGATTTAGGGGCGATGCGCACGATGGTGCCACCATCTATGACAACATAGATCAGTCAACCGGATTACCTATCATTTCGATTTATGGCAAACAAAAAAAACCAAGTCCTGAGCAATTAAAAGATCTTGACATCCTTATTTTTGATATTCAAGACGTCGGCGCCCGCTTCTACACATTTATAAGCACCTTACATTATGTCATGGAGGCGGCAGCAGAAAATAATAAAAAAGTGATCGTTCTTGACCGACCTAATCCCAATGGCGACTATATAGATGGTCCGGTATTAAAACCTGAATTTAAATCCTTTATCGGCATGCACCCTCTGCCGATTGTGCATGGCCTCACGATCGGTGAACTTTCCAAAATGATCAATGGTGAAGGATGGCTGGCAGCGGGCCAAAAATGTGATCTTGAAGTTATCAAAATAAAAAATTATTCACATACAATCCCCTGGGCTTTAAAAATCCCACCTTCACCCAATCTCCCGAATGATCGAGCGGTGAGGTGGTATCCGTCACTCTGCCTTTTTGAAGCTACGGTAGTTAGTGTGGGAAGAGGTACTTATGCTCCTTTTCAGCAATTGGGTGCTCCACAAATAAATAGTGATTATAGTTTCACTCCCAAATCTATCAAAGGAATGTCGGTATATCCCAAACATCTCGACATAGTTTGCTATGGGGAAGACCTCACCGCTACTGAACCCATACCCAGATTCAATCTTTCTCTGCTCATTAAGTACTATCATTTAATCAATATGGGACCTGATTTTTTCAATAGGAAAAAAACATTTAATCAACTCGCAGGTAATCATGAATTGATGCAGCAAATCGTTTCAGGTTTGAGCAAAGAAGAAATCCAAGTAAGTTGGGCCGAGGATTTAGCTGAGTACAGATATTTGCGAAAAAAATATTTGCTTTATGATTGATCTTACTACTTATTTTGTACTATTTATTCAATATTATCCTTGTATGTCGTCAAATAAAAGTGGACTTTTTCAGATAGAATCAATAAACCAACCTTTGTAAACAACCAAGACCAAATCGAATCAGATTGGGATATAAATTTTGGAGATAGAAAAATAGAACTTGTGTTTGTTTGTCAAAAACTTGATGTTTTAAACATTACCGAGCAATTAGATTCGTGTTTACTTAACGGGACTGAGCAAATCCTTTTCAAGAATAATAAATTTCCTGTGACTCACAATTGGCCTTTAGTTACTAATTAGAAAGTGTAAAAGCAGATACATATTTTATTTTTAGAAAAATCACTTAAAATTAAATAAAATAAAATGGCACTCAAAGAACTGTCGAAAGTAACTTTGTCGAAACTTACGTGGTATTCAGAATGGTACACACTTAAATAATGAATCTCTAATTATGCTCTAACAAGTACTTATAAAAAATAACTACTTTAGGAAACAACCAGTAACTTATCTAAAATTAAAGTTAAACTGAATCCATTTCTCAAAAGATGATAACAATTCTGCCTATTTAATAGAAACTACTGTTAATCTTTAATTCCTTTTTTAAACTATTAATATCTGTCTTTTCATCAATAGTTACTATCTCTATATCAACCATATCACAATAATCATCTAAATATTCATTAGATAAATTCTGACTAAAACAAGTATGATGAGCCCCACCTGTCAAGATCCATGCCTGGGCTCCTTCCTTTAAATTGGGTTTTACATTCCAAAGTGCCCTAGCTGTTGGTAAATGTGGAAGCCCTTCTTTTGGTTTTATTGTCGTTACATTATTAACTACCATTCTCATTCGTCCTCCCATGTCCACGATACAAGCATTTAATGCCTCTCCTGCAGCAGCATTGAAAACTAACCTCACTGGATCCTCTTTTCCACCTATTCCCAAAGGATGTATTTCACATTTGACATCACCCCCAGCAATCGAAGGACAAATTTCAAGCATATGAGAACCAAGTACCCGATCACTCCCGTGCAAAAAATGATAGGTATAATCTTCCATAAATGAGTTACCCCCTTTGAGACCTACCGCCATAACTTTCATCGTTCTAACTAATGCCGCCGTTTTCCAATCACCCTCACCCGCAAATCCATAGCCCTGATTCATCAAACGCTGAGCAGCTATGCCAGGTAGTTGAGTCAAACCATGAAGATTTTCAAAAGTATCAGTGAAAGATGTGAAACTCCCTTCTCTCATAAAATTACCTAGACCAATTTCAATTCGGGCAGCATCTTCCAATGACCCTCGTTTGACTCCATCAAATTTTAATTGATCAGAAATAAGATAAGTTGATTCGTATTCATCTATCAAATTTTTCATTTCAGCATCGGAAACCATTTTGATATATTCAATTAAGTCACTAACTCCATATCCATTTACAGAATAGCCAAATTTTATTTGCGCCTCAACCTTATCTCCTTCTGTTACAGCTACTTCTCGCATATTATCTCCAATTCTTGCTACCTTACCAGATTTCGCATCGTGATGAGCCGAAGCAACTCTGGACCAGATATTGATTTTCTCGATGACTTTACTGTCCTTCCAATGACCAACAACTACCTTTCTATTAATTTTTAACCTTGAGCAAATAAATCCAAACTCCCTATCTCCATGAGCTGATTGGTTTAAATTCATAAAATCCATATCAATTTTAGACCATGGAATCTCAGCATTATACTGTGTATGCAGATGCAAAAAAGGTATGTCTAGCACTTTCAAACCATTAATCCACATCTTAGCTGGAGAAAAAGTATGCATCCAAAATATTAATCCAATACAATTCTTCTCATTATTAGAAATTTGGCAAATCGAAGTGATCTCCTCTGGGGTAGTAACTACTCCCTTATCCTTTATCGATACCAAAATTTCAGAATTCGCATTCAATGATTTAACTATTTCCTCGGTATGAGCTGCTACTTTTCTTAAAATTTTAGTCCCATAAAGATGTTGACTCCCGGTAATAAACCAAATTTCATTAACGCAAATATCTATCATATCGCTTTATATCAAACTACCAAAAAATAATATATAATCCCACCACAGTACCTATGGAAGCGATCGCACCAATATTAAAAGAAACACTCGTATCAAAAAGTGTTTTGTTTTTAATTACTATGGCTTTATAATCCATTACCTCCATCTTAACATTAGTATATGTGATGGCCCCCAACATTAATAATAAGAATGCCATCATAAATATAGATTCGAGCGCTAAATGCATATATGGAACAGCCCCAAAAATACCAACGAGCAAAGCTATCAAACCTAAAATCATCAATATGTAACTGATCCTTAAACCCTTATTCAAAGGGACTACTCCTTCTTCATTTTTTATTTTAAACTCCTTATCTATAAAACTAATGATCGAAGCAATCGTACAAAGTATGATGAAAACATAACCCATTCTTAAAATCCAAGGAATGTCAAAAAGTATTGTTTTTATAAAAATTCCGATAGGAATAGTAGCAATAGCAGTCACTAGAGCCGCACGTGAAGTGATCTGCTTCCAGAAAAGACCCATGCCAAAAACACATACTGCCCCGGGATATATAAACCCTGTATACTCCTGGATATATTGAAATACTTGATCTAGATTTCTAAGTGCGGGAGCTCCTAATCCAGCAATAAAAATTGCAATAACACCCACCAAACGACCGATGAGAACAAGTACCTTATCACTAGAATTAGGACGAAGATTTCTGTAAATATCAATAGTAAAAATTGTCGAAGTACTATTAATCATAGACGCCAATGAAGAGACAATAGCAGCGACAAGGGCGGCAAAGGCAAGTCCTCTTATCCCAGACGGGACAAAATTTTTCAACAACCATGGATAAGCTTCATCTGACTTCCCAATTGTTCCAATTTCTGAGATCGACTTTCCCAACATGTCCGGGAGCTCTGCACCATAATCTTTAAGTAGCACCAACGCCGTAATTCCAGGTATTACAACTAATAGGGGTATCAATATTTTCAAAAAACTAGCAAATAATAGGCCTTTTTTCGCTTCACTTAAACTTTTTGCTGCAAGCCCTTTTTGTATTATGTATTGATTAAATCCCCAATAACCAAAATTAGTCAACCACATAGCACCAAAAATCACTGCTAAACCCGGTAAATCAAGAAAAGCATCTTTTTCCCCACCAAAACCATCAGGTACGAATATAGATCCCTTGGAAATAATCATATGAAAGTGTGAACCTGCTTTATTATAAGTTTCTATGAAACCTGAAACAACACTCCCTGCCCCCAAAATTTCTAGAGCAAAATAAGTAGTTAGTAATCCCCCACCGATAAGAAAAATTACCTGAATTACATCTGTCCAAGCTACAGCCGACAGTCCTCCCAATACAGAATATAAACCTGAGAATGCCAATAAGCCTACAATACCCCAAATAAGTGGTACTCCCATGATCGAGTTCAAAGCCAACGCTCCCAAATAACTTACAGAAGTCATATTAACAAAAACATATACAAATAGCCAAAACACAGCGAAAAATGTAGCTGTGGTTTTATTGAACCTCATCTGTATAAATTGAGGCATTGTATATATCTTCTTTTCAAGAAAAATAGGCAAAAAATATTTTGCAACAATGATTAAAGCTATTGCTGCAATCCATTCATAAGCTGCAATGCCTAATCCTAGTGCATAACCTGATCCCGACATTGCAATAAAGTGCTCAGCAGATATATTTGCTGCAATTAATGATGAACCTACAGCCCACCAGGTTAACGTATTTCCTGCCAAAAAATAGTCCTGAACTGACTGATCCCCCTTAACCTTTCTTCTTTTAAATGAAATAAATACTCCAGTAAATAAGATAACCACACAATAAACTGAAAATATAAAATAATCGAGCGTGGAAAATGTAGCTATCATCGTTCTTTAATTTTCAAGGAATGATAAAATTTAGGATTGCCCATAATAAGCATTCTTACCATGCTTCCTTTCAAAGTGCTTATTTCTTAATGCATCAGCTAATAAGGGAGCATCAGAACGAATTGTCTTAGTGATAAAAGCCATTTTTGCAATCTCTTCTAAAACAGCACTATGGTAGACTGCTTCAGCAACTGATGCACCCCACGTAAAAGGTGCATGATTGGCAACAATCACCATTGGAACCTCCTCGGGCGTCATATTCCTATCTTTAAAAACATTTATAATCTGATGTCCTGTCCCATATTCATAATCTCCTTTAATCATATCATCAGACATGACCGGAGCACAAGGGACATCCACCGTCAAATGATCTGCATGTGTAGTCCCCAGAATTGGAATATCTAGTTGAGCTTGAGCCCAACCGGTGGCATAGGTGGAATGCGTATGAGCAATCCCTTTAATATTCGTCCAGTGTTTGTATAATACGGCATGTGTTTTTGTATCTGATGATGGCCGCATGCTGCCCTCTATTACTTGGGCATCAAAGTCAATAACCACCATATTCTCAGGTTTCAACACCTTGTATGCTATCCCACTTGGCTTAATAGCAAATACTGCTCTTTCTCTATCTACTGCACTTGCATTTCCAAAAGTAAAAAGAACCAAACCCATTTCAGGCAGTTGCATATTAGCCTCATATGCTTCCTCCTTCAAATATTTATATGTATCCTTCATTTCGTAATTTCTTCAACTGTTTGCCCCAATTCACAATATTTTTGATAAAGAATATTATAAACATCGACTCTTTCAACATTTGGAAAATAAGTTTTGTCAAATCCTCTACCCATTCTTGACATCGCCTCTTTGACTGATGTAAATTTTCCAGCAGCCGTTGCAGCAAACATAGCAGCACCCAAAGCACAAGTCTGATCCGAAGTCCCAACCTTTATCGGCTTATTTAGGACATCAGACAACATTTGCATAACATAAGATGATTTTCTTGCAATACCTCCTAAGGCTATAACACCCTTCACATCAATACCCTCATCTGTAAACCGATCACTGATACTCTTAGCTCCAAAACAGGTTGCCTCCACTAAACTTTTGAAAATTCGGGGTGCATCTATACCAAGATTTAATCCTGAAACTACTCCTTTTAAAAATTGATTAGCATCAGGAGATCTCCGGCCATTCATCCAATCTAAAGAGACCATATCATTGATTGTAGGTGAGATTGCCGCCGATTGATTTGTAAGTTGAGGAATAATTGCTTCTTCAATTTCTTTTCGGAGCATTTGATCTTCTATCATCTCTAGGGGCCATTTAATCACCTTTTTAAACCATGCATATACATCACCAAAAGCAGATTGGCCAGCCTCCAAGCCAAGCATTCCTGGCAGAACAGATCCATAAACCTGACCACAGATACCTCTGACCAAAATATTTTTATCAAGTTTTGGAGTCACCATGATATCACATGTTGATGTACCGATTACTTTACTCAAATAACCTGGTTCAATTTCGCCACCTACAGCACCCATATGGGCATCGTATGCTCCAACGGCCACTACCACATCAGCTGGAAGCCCAAATTGATCAGCCCAAAAGGGACTTAAAGAACCTGCTGAAACCTCTGATGAAAAGACATTTTCGAGTAAATTATACTTGAAATTAAGTAATACTGGATCTAAACCAGATAGAAAATCAACAGGTACACCATTGTAATCTTTATGCCAAAGTGCTTTATGGCCTGCAGCACAAATACTTCTCTTCAATTGCCTTACATCTTCGCCTCCCGTAATAAGAAAGGGAATCCAATCACAATGCTCCACCCATGTAAAAGAAGCTAATCTTACTTTTCTATCTATCCTACAGGTATGTAATATTTTAGCCCAATACCACTCTGAAGAGTAGATACCTCCAACATATTGTAAATAATCATTTTTGGATTTCTCATTCGCATTATTAATTTCCTCCGCTTCTTCAGTGGCAGTATGATCTTTCCAGAGATGAAACATAGCATTAGGATTTTCTTCAAATTCTGGTAACATAGACAAGGGAATACCTGCTGCATTGACTGGACAAGGCGTGGATCCAGTTGTATCAACTCCTATTCCAATTACATTTAACCTTACATGGTCTTCAGCACTGTTTAAGGCCTGATTAATAGCCTTTTTCATGGCATTTATATAATCTTTCGGATGCTGTCTAAACTGGTTATTAAGAGGATTACAATATTTCTGACTTTTCCATTTCTCATATTCAGCAACAGACATACCCACTTCTTCTCCTGAATCTACATCAACTATCAAAGCTCGTAAACTATCAGTTCCAAAGTCTAAACCTATCGTGTATGACATTTTTCCTACTATTTTTTTTACTTAATCCAATGTGATCATTGGAAATATTATCAATATTTTTCCACAATTTATGAATAATTTATTCTTAAATCTACAGCAGTTTCTTTCCAAATCTCATAAAATTTAACTGCCGCGCTACGGAATTTATGGTAATCTAATTCGGTTTCAAAAATTTGGACATCGTTCCATAGCAGATCTCTATCATGCCCGAGTAATCTTGCCTCAGGCCAGAAAAAAACTTGTCCCCAAATAAGGCGGTTATTAGTATTGATACCTAGATTTTCATCACTTCCATCCCCATTTATCTTTATATATTGATTGTTACTTAAGCCCTCTTTTGTTGCACATGCTAAGTTAGATTTTATCCATTCTGACCTTTCCGCCATCGCAACATAGCCAACATTCTTCTGTTCTCTTTGATGAGCCCATGATAAACATACTTCAGGAGGTGTCATACCTGTTTCTCCAGCCACTTGCTGAATAACTGGATGTAATATATCTGCTTGATGTTCAGCAAACCTATCTCGACCTGGTCTTCGAGGAGAACCCAATGACATATAACCAGACGGTACCACCTTTTCAGAAATTAAATATTTTACAAAATCTTGTTGTTGAAATAATGGATGAAGCTCCATTTGGTTGTATGAAGGACGGTTGAAGTGATCAGTGTCTCTCAACAACAACTCCATGGTTTTTTGAGTCTGATTTGAAGTTCCGATATTCTTCACTTTACCGCTTTTCTTCAGTTCCGTCATCTTCTCCCACACACTCATAAAATCCTCATGAATATAAGGAACTGCATGAGCATTGACCGCATCCCCTGCCGAACCCGGTTCGTGATAATTTGGCCATGGCCAGTGAACGAGGTACATATCTAGATACTCCAAACCAAGATCTTTTAAAGTTTGATCCAAGGAAGGAATGACCTCTTCAGGCTTCATATTCTTATTCCATAACTTCGAGAGTACAAAAATTTCTTCTCTTATTACCAAGCCATTCTCTATTGCTTTTGAGATCGCTCGCCCCACGACTTCCTCATTTTGATAGGCAGTTGCGCAATCAAGATGTCTATATCCCAAACGGATGGCCTCTAAAATAATATCTTCCATTGCAGCCTCAAGATCTGGGTTATCTGAATGAAAGGTACCCATAGCAGCCTGCGGCATTAATGTACCATCTGCCAGCTTTAACTGAGTAACCATTGCTGGATCAATTGACTCCACATTTTTATTTATTAAATTCATATGAAAAATCTTTAAATAATCTTTAGTTATAATTAGGCATAGCACCGACCGAGGCACATACAAATCCTGATATTTCAACCGCTTTTCGATGCAGCTCTTGAAGGGATTGCTCCTGAGAGAATCCTACCATCATCGCGGCGGTGAATGAATCACCAGCACCAATTGTATCTTTTACTTGAACCTTAGGTGTTGCCAACTCGCTTTTCTCAGTTGGAGTTACTAGTAAACTACCTTCAGACCCCCTTGTGAACGCCACAAGCTGAAGGTGGTATTTTTTAATCAGCTCTTTGATCTGCCCTTCATGATCTGGAGATGATAGTTTTAATAATTCACTTACAATCGGCAATTCGTCTTCATTGAGTTTCAATACATTACAAAACTTCAGTGAACTCTCAATGATCTCTTTGCCAAAGTAAGATTGGCGAAGATTGATATCAAAAACAATCAACGCGTCAGCCTTACAACTTTTTAAAATTTTCTCAATTGATTGGCGTGTAATAACACTTCGTTGAGCCAAACTCCCAAAACAAATGATATCTGCTTCGGCTACCAATTTTGCTATTTTTTGATTGAATTTTATATAATCCCAGGCCACATTTTCATGAATACGATACTCTGGGATACCTCCTCGATTGAGCGTTACATCCACTTTACTGGTAGGCCTGTCATTGACTTGAATCAAACCTGTAAAGATTTTTTTTTCCTTGAGTACATCCATCATTTCCATACCCAAATTATCATCTCCAACAGCACTAATTACCATTCCATTAGCGCCTTGTTGCTGTGCGTGATAAACAAAATTACATGGCGCTCCACCCAACTTTTTCTCAGTTGGAAGTATATCCCACAACAGTTCTCCAATGCCAATTACGTTTTGCATACTTTATGATTTCTAAAACTATAAGTCAATGATTACTTTCATAATTTTATCACCATGTTCCTCGATGTATTTATAGGCCTCTGGGAACTCCTCAAATGGAAAATGCTTCGACATCAGTGGATCTAATTTAATTTGTCCACTAGTAATCATATCAACTGCATCTAGGTAATCTTTATGTGTGTACATCATAGATCCAAAAACATTAAGCTCATGCTCACCTAAATAAAACATGTTGACCGTTGGATTGTTGGCATAAACTCCAAGAATGACTACATCGCCCCCTTTTTCTACATTAGCCATCAAAGCGTCCAGAGAAGGTTGTACACCAGCCGCTTCCAGTCCGATTTGAAATCCCTCTTCTCCAAAAAAATCCATCACACCTTCTTCGAACGGTGTTGTCATCACATTGAGTGTGCCATCAATTCCACATTGTATTGCAATTTCTAGCCTATGATCGCTTATATCTGTAATCAATACTTTTTTTGCTCCTCGTACTTTGGCAAATTGAGCGACAAGATTACCTATAGTTCCGGCACCGGATACAACCACATTTTTACCTTCAATTCCAGAAGTTCTACTCGTTGAGTGCGCACCTACCGCTGCAGGTTCTACCATGGCTCCTTGATCAAGTGTAAGGGCATCTGGCAAGACCACCAATCGATCCTCAGGCACCACAAAAAAATCTTGAGCGGTACCGGGTGCCTGAAAGCCTTGGACCTTCAATTCCTGACAGGCATTGTATTGGCCTTTTTTGCAGGGGCCACACTGCCTACAGACCAACTGCGGCCTTGCAGTGGCTTTCTGTCCTGGTTTTGCTTTGGTTACAGCTTTTCCAACGGCTTCTATGATGGCTGAATATTCGTGTCCCTGCACAACTGGGAAAGGAGTAGCAGGGTGCTCACCATGAAATACGTGGATATCACTACCACATACTCCTATTTTTTGAATTTTCAATAAAACTTCATTAGGAGCCAATTTTCCAGGAACAGCAACATCATTGAACTCAATGCTGCCTGGTTTGGTCATAATTGCTTGTCTCATATTTTTTGATTTTCATACTGTCATTATTTTTTCTCCTCTAGTAGTATTATCCAAATATGAGATATAGGATAACCATAAAACATATCAGTACACCTGCCATAACTCTAGTATCGTTCCATCGTTCAATTCTTCCTGAAAATATTTCTTTTGGCCCATTCCAAGTCACTTGAGCCACTTGCGCCTGATCAGGTACCGGAGTTAGGTAACTGATTCCAATAAAGATTGCACAACACAGACAGAATACCCACCAGGTGCGCATCAAGAAATGTATCCCTAATCCGTTGGTGATATATTTGGCACCACTGATGGCCTCAAAGTCAAGTAAAAAAAGACTAACACCAATCACAAAGCCTGACATCAAAGTATAAAATGCAGCCTCTTTTGTCCCTCGCCTCCAAAAAATACCTAATAAAAATACTGCCGATATAGGTGGTGCTATTGCTCCAGCCATATCGTTGATTGCCTGAAAAATACTATCAAATTTCCCACCTTGTGTTGACCACAAAATAGCGAGTACCATCACCCCTACCGCAGTGTACCTGCCTATCTTTACCATATGATCATCAGATACACGAGGATTAAGTCTTTGAAGAATGTCCACCGCCACCAGGGAAGAGCAACTATTCAATGCTGCAGCTATCGTACTCATCAGTGCCGCCAACAGTGCCGCAGCAAAAATACCTTTCAGACCTACAGGAAGTAATTCATTTATAAGTACGGGTAACGTATCATTCGGTGTAGCTATTTGATCTTTGAATAATACATAAGCCAATATACCCGGGAGAATAATTATGAATGCTGGTAAAATTTTTAAAACGCCTGCAAATAAAGGCCCTAGCTGTGCATCTCTTTCTGTTTTCGCTCCCAATACGCGTTGCACTATAGTTTGATCCGTACACCAATACCAAATGCCTAATACAGGATATCCCAGAAAAAACGCATACCATGTATACCCTTCATTTCGCCCTATATCTGAGTCTGCTGAATGCAGCATCTTCAATTGGTCAGGTTTAAGTGCCAATTTCAATTCTTCTATACTGGCAATACCCGTATCCTGAACTGCCAGAATTGCCAGTCCCGTTAGGATACAAGACCCTACTATCAAAATTACAGTCTGGATATTCTCTGTGACTACTACCGCCTTGAGTCCGCCCGTCACAGTGTAAATGGTCGTGATGATAGATATGACAAAAATCGAGACATAGACATTGAGTCCGAAAAAGTTCTGAAAGACGATTGCCCCTGCATATAAACTGATCCCAATATGTATGAATAAGGCTCCAATGATTGCCATAAAAGCAAGAAATGTCCTCGATCTCGAATCAAATCGTTTTTCCAAAAACTCTGGAAGCGTTGATATTTTGGTTCTAAAGTAGAAGGGTGCAAAAATAATGGCCAGTAAAATCAATGTAAATGAAGCCATCCATTCATAATTTCCCACTACTAAACCTAAGCGGTAACCATCAGCAGCTAAACCCGTAAGATGAATAGTAGATATATTCGAGGCAAATAATGCTGCACCAATTGACATCCAACCTAAACCTCGACCTGCAAGGAAATAGTTTTCACTATTCATTTTTTGACGTCTCGTGGACATGATACCGATGACGACAATACCTATTAGATACACCAAGACAATACCAAGGTCTATTGGCGCTATATTCAATTTCATATCAAATTATTTTCTCAAAATAAAAAATTTTGATTCTAAACGTTCATACCCTGTAAACATACATTCAATGTTTAAATTCACTCTACTTAAGAAAGTAATTCAATTGATGGTGCAATCGACTTTAATAGTTAAATTAACAATATTAAATAATGGTAATTAATCTTCTTAATGTTAAAATAATCTTGCTTTTCGATTTATTAAAAGCACTCAAAGGTTTGTAAAATGAATTCACGTGTACAAACATAAACAAAATAAGATACTTTCTTACTAATCGTAATAAAGTTAGGGGATTTATTAAATCATTTTAAAATCTAGTTTATCAATTGGAAAATAGAGAAATTGAAAGTCCTTGACAGAACTAAATTTCTTTAATCACAAAAACCTTGTGCAAACAGGGACATTCAAATCATCTCCATTCTTTTACATTCTATAACATAACTTATAAAACCCTGAGTTAATTCTCATAACAGCAGAAAATTACTTAAACTGATATTTCAAATAAAATAAGAATAAGAGGGGGAATATTAATAACAACACGAAGAAGAAAATATGGCTATTAATTTATCTTTTCGATTCCCCACTCTATTTCGTAGGCAAAATATTGGACAATAAATATTTATTTTTTTTTAAATAAAATTCCAATCATTACTCGCCCACGCTGATGTCATCAAAATATAAAATACTACCTTCCGCGTCAGGCAACAGAGCACCAGTCGCATCAGTTAATCCGGCAATTAAATAAAAGCCAGCAAAGAGTTCGAGATCTGTAGTGTTGGGATCGGCATCCGCCAACGAACTCGATTTACTCAAATCTACCTCTACCTCAGTCATACCTTCAGCGCCCAGAGTCATTATAAAATCATCTCCTGCAAACAATTGACCTTCTCCTCCCTCATAGTCGAAGAAATAAACACTAAATATAGTACCAGCTGGTAACTGATATTTAAATTTTAACATTGCATTGGCAGACAAATCCATCGGTGCCTCAAATTCAAAACCTATGGCGGCCTCATGAACTTTGGACCAAACCCACTTCAGCTTTTCATCCTCTATGCTAACTGTTCCTCCATTTTCTGGATCATTGGCATCAGGTTGTGGCCACTCAGCAAAAACTCCATTATAGGTTATATCCGCAACTACCTGATCATTACCATAACTGAATGACTCCATAAAACTTAATAATGGTTCTGGCTCGACCTCTACTTCTTCTCCTACACTTATATCATCAAAATACAAAACACTTCCTTCCGCATCAGGCAACAATGCACCGGTTTCATCAGTTAAACCAGCAATTAAATAAAAGCCAGCAAACAGTTCGAGATCTGTGGTGTTGGGATCGGCATCCGCCAACGAACTCGATTTACTCAAATCTACCTCAGCTTCTGTCATACCTTCCGCACCATTAGTTATTATAAAATCTGTACCTGCGAATAATTGGCCTTCACCTCCTTCTGAATCGAAAAAATATACACTGAAAATTGTATTTGCCGGAAATTGATATTTGAATTTTAAAATAGGATTACTTGAGAGGTCCATTGGTACATCGAACTCAAATCCTATCGCAGCTTCTAAAACCTGCGACCAAACCCATTTCAATCTGTTCCCCTCTATTGTTACCGTTCCTCCATTTTCGGGATCATTTGAGTCTGGTTGTGGCCACTCGGCAAAAACTCCATCATAGGCTATGTCTTCTACTACTTGCTCACTCTCATAATTGAACGACTCGGTGAATCCCAACAAAGGTAATTCTGCCGGTTCCTCGTTGGCATCATCAATAATTCCATCACCAACAATAATATTATCAAAATAAAGAATACTTCCTTCAGCATCTGGCAACAGAGCACCAGTTTCATCCGTTAATCCAGCGATTAAATAAAATCCAGCAAACTTTGAAATATCAGTGGTATTTGGATCGGCATCAGCAAGTGCCGTTGACAAACTTAGATCAATTTCTGCTTCACTCATTCCGTCAGCACCCATGGTCATTATAAAATCAGTACCCGCAAACAACTGGCCTTCTCCTCCTTCTGAATCGAAAAAATATACACTAAAAATCGTCCCAACCGGAAACTCATAATCAAATGTTAAAATGCTATTATTGGTTAAATCTAAAGGCTCCTCAAACTCAAAACCTATAGCAGCCTCTAAAACCTGAGACCACTCCCATTTGAATTTTCCATCCTCTATGCTAACAGTACCACCGTTTTCAGGATCATTTGAATCTGGTTGAGGCCATTCCGCGAAGGCTCCCCCATACTCGATCTCTTCGACTACTTGATCATCACTATAACTAAACGTCTCAACAAAGTTTGTTGCTCCTGAATCCTCATTAGTTTCCAATTGAGAATCTGAACACCCATTTTCATTAACAGTTTCGCCAGACGGAGTGTCTGGGCAGGTATCATCAGCATCGGCTACGCCATCTCCATCGGCATCAGCTATTTCTTCTTCCTCTTCAACCTCAGTTTGATCATCAACGACTACTGCCGGTTCATCATCATCACTACAGCTGATAAAAACTGCTAGGATTGAGAAAACGATAATTAATGTAATATCTCTCAAATTTTTCATATTTTTTGAATGTTTTTTTTCCTACAATTTTACAATTTAAAATGAAACATGAGGTTCCTAAATCCATCAAAAAAGTTCATTTTGACATTTTTTACTTTTGACCATTAAAAAACTGCTTTTAATTAGTTTCATAAACATCAACTTCAAAAAAACTAATAAATAAATCATTTAACAGTTCTAAATTAGAGATAAATTCATCCTGGAGGTCTTATTTATTCATTTTTTTCTAAGTACCATCGATCACCAGCCCCAGAAACCAAAATAACATTCCCATAGGCTGTAAAATCACCAGTCCTAATTACTAATTTTACTTCTTTAGACTTAACCTTTAAGATATGATGTTCGACCAATTCTACCTCCATATTTACACCAAAAGAATTCCGTATTTTATCAAATAGTGTAGGACTAATATTTTTCGTTTCATGAGAAATGACCATTTTTTCAACAGAATAATAGTCCTTTAAAACTGCAAGCACCTGTGGGACTGTAGGAACATTTATACTCAAAGCTAAATCTACGACATCCAAATCTTTCGGAATAGCAAATCCTGCATCAACAACCATTAGTAAATCCTGATGGCCTTGTTGAGAAATATATCGAGATAATTCTCTATTCAATAATCCTATCTCTTTCACATTTTTTAGTTTTTTTAGCCTTTCACATAACTAAAATAGACATTTAATCAGGTAAGCTTGATAGCTATATCAAATGCTTTTGTACTCGATTTTTCTATCCAAACCAGCAACTTGAATGACCCATCTGTATCACTCACAATCCCTTGTTTAGCATTCACTGGATTTCCATCAATAAACAATGAAGCTTCCCTTTTCATATTCCAATGTTTGATAACTATGCAAAAATTTTCGATGGGTCTATCATCACTCGCTAATAAAGTAAAAGTTAATTCATCTTCTTCTTTTTCTAATACGTAAGCCCGTTCTTCCTTGTTATAAGCGCCAGTAGCTCCCTCTAAGTTATGCATCAAAGTAGGTTTCAACCAAGACTTCGCCAATGGAATTATATTCAATGGATTCTCTTTCATCATACCCTCCAAAAGAATCTTCTTTTGAAAAGGTCGATTACCAAATTGCTGATCATGATCTGCCCAATAGATATGGGACAATGAGCTATGACTCGTCCGATCAGGAAAACTCGCATATCTACCATCAGATGGCATCTGGGCAACGGGCCAATGATTCCATGTCGGAAAAATAGCGTAATCTGTAATTTCACCACCATAGACATTCGACCAAATAATATCATCTGTGATAGTCACAGGATCATAATCACCTTTATAATTAATATGATGAATATTAGCTCGCTCAGGACTATCGATCCCATCTGGAGGTAAGGGATTCCAGTCATAAGTTTTAAAGGCTCCATCACTGACTCTAATTAGGGTAAAGGTTGAATCTCTTTCAATCAGATCATTTGGATGCTGATCAGGACCAAATATTGCCATAGATTCTTGCCATTCATGAATTCGTTCGCCGCTTGTCCACAGCTGTTCCACCTTAGAGGCGACACCGTCGGGATAAATGTAATAATACCAATCGGCCACATCGTACCATCCACTTTTTTCAACATAATTAGCCTTAAACTTATTTACATCAACTAGGGGGAACCTATAGTGAACAACTGCCCGTGCTGGTGTATTTTCAAGCAGTCTTACATGATTATAAAGCACTTGTTTGTCTGACATAGGCTCCTGACATCCTTCTCCTCCGGAGGTGCTCCAAGTCTCATTGAATTCATTACTATACCAAAAGTTTTGGTCATTCACCATCATAGGGATATAACTGACACCCTTCCAAAAAACAAACTTACTTGGATTGTTATCAAACTCTACAACAATATCAGAATGCTCGC